>NZ_JBSLYH010000008.1:0-202094 GCF_055793305.1 Calyptranema fuscum S582 | reverse complement strand
TCATCTGATGAGTAGCATCAGGTGACCTTTTTCGATTTAGCTAGTTTTGGCTTAATATTGGCTTAATAGGGGTATGCTGCTCTAAGTGCCGCAGCCAAACCGTCATCAAGTTGCGAGGATGAAACTTAACCTGATCGCCAACGGTCTTTGTGTAAGGTGCAGTACTCACTTTTGGTATGATTCCTTGGGGTGGAGCGTTGCACAAGCCTTGAATCAAATAAGATTGCAGATCACTTTTTGTACAAAGTCCAATATGCTTTTCAGTCTGATTATTTATATTTCTCAATACTTGTGCTTCAATAGTTACGCTTCATTGCAAATTGAGAAGTCGGCTAGTGTGACATGATAGTTTTTTAACCGTTGACCCACTTCACATGAGTTTAGAGAGGAAGAACACTTTGGCTTTGCACGCTGATCCCATCTCCAACCCTTCTTGTCGTGAAGATTTTAGCCAGTATGTTGCCCATCTTCAGCTTCACATGGCGCTTCAGGCTCGTAATCTTGTCCCCACCTTGACCCAGACTGCTGATAGCCGCGAACAACTCCTGCATCAAACCCAGGCTCACTTTGAGAAGTTCGTCTCCCGACAGGCTGTTTAGCTGATTTATAATTAAATCTAAAAGGGGCGATGTATATCGCCCCTTTTTTTATGATTTTCAGTGCTAACCTTGGTTCTACTGAAGTGTTTACAACACGTCTCTGCCCAGATATGGTCGTAAGGCTTCGGGCAAGAGAATGGTGCCGTTTGGTTGTTGGTAGTTTTCCAGGATAGCTGCCATTGTGCGCCCTACGGCTAGCCCTGATCCATTAAGGGTATGGAGAAGTTGGGTTCCTTTTTTTCCAGCTTCTTTAAACCGGAGATTGGCGCGACGTGCTTGAAAGTCGAAGCAGTTGGAACAACTGGAGATCTCGCGATATTTGCCCGATGAAGGTAGCCAAACTTCTAAATCGTAGGTTTTGCCAGAGGCAAAGCCCAAGTCGCCTGTGCATAGTGCAATGACTCGGTAGGGCAGCTTCAAGGCTTCTAGGATAGCCTCGGCGCTTTGAGTCAATGATTCTAACTCATCGGCTGAGGTGTCAGGGTGGACGAACTTGAACAGTTCTACTTTATGGAATTGGTGCAGACGAATTAAGCCGCGTGTGTCTCGCCCATAGCTACCGGCTTCACGTCGGAAGCAAGGGGTAAAAGCGCAATGGTAAATGGGTAGATTGTCTGCTGATAAAATTTCGTCTCGATAGAGGCTGGTAACGGGTACTTCTGCGGTAGGGGTCAGCCATAGATCATCGCGATCGCACTTAAAGCTTTCATCAGCAAATTTAGGCAACTGCCCGGATGCTGTCAGCGATGCCGTATTGATCAGATAGGGCGGCAGCACTTCGATGAAGCCTGCTTTCAGGTGTTGATCAAGCATAAATTGGATCAATGCCCGTTCTAATGCTGCTCCTGCGCCGATCAATGTGACGAAACGACTTTGGGCTATTTTTGCCGATCGCTCAAAATTCAAAATGCCCAATGTCTCACCAATTTCCCAGTGCGGCAGAATGTTGGGATTTTGGGGTAGATACTCGTCACCCCAACGACGCACCTCAACATTGTCATCCTCCGTTTTGCCTATCGGAGTCGATTCGCTAGGAAGATTGGGGATGGTCATCAAAATAGCGTCTACCTGGGCTTTTAGATCCTTTTCTCGCGGTTCTAATTCGCTCAGTTGGGCTTTGATCTGGTTGCCTTCCTCACGCAGTCCCTGAACCTCCTGGCTTTGAGGATCAATTCCAGATTTTACTTTTTGACCCACCAGCTTACCAATTTCGTTGCTGCGTGCCTGGAGTTGCGATCGCTCCATTTCCAGCATTCGTTGCTGTTGATCTAGTTCCAGAATCGGTTTTAGATCGTAATTGCCTCGCAAACTCAGGCGTTCTTGAACCGTTTCTGGGTTCTCTCGTATTAATTTCAGATCTATCACGAACTTCCCTCAGATTTTTGGCTGCTCACTGCCATGCCAATACATAAGGATATCTCTATTAGGGGTTAGGTGTCAGGAGTTAGCGATTGGCTAATAGCAATTAGAGAATGTTTGAAAAGTTTTACTAGTAGCACACTGTTTCAGATCCCTACTTTTATCCTTTTATCCTTTTATCCCTTTATCCCTTTATCCCTTTATTCCTTCACCCTCTTCACCTACGGCACATTCACCGGGATCAGGGCATCTTCTGGCAAATAATTTACAAATCGCCCTTCATCTGCCAGCATGGCGACGATTCGCAGTGACCAGTCCGGTTCAGCATGCGGCATATCTGCCCAAGGGATAGCAATTTCCAGGCAAGAATCCAGCCCAACTTGCGCCCGCGTGTGATGAGAGTGCCATTGATAATGTTCTCCAGCTTCCTGGAACCAGGTTGCTTTGGTCACCAGGTTAATGCCGAGATGGTGATGGAATAGATAATTCATCGGCGCGTCGTCCGGCACTTCTGCGAGAGGAGCGGGACTGTTGTGCATTGGGCGATCGGGATAGAACCACAAGACGTGCAATTCAGATGGTAGATCTACTCCCGGCTTGACCCCTGTTTTGAAATCCAGGCGGAGGTAGAAGTTTAAGTGGTCTACACCGTACCAGATACGCTGGATCAAGCTGCTCCGGTGCATGGTGCCGCGTGCACCACCTACTTCGATACGTCCCGCTTTGTCCCAATCTTGCTCGTCGCCGCGACCGTCGATAATGGGGTGGATAAAACTTTGAGGTGGGTGGTCACCCTGGGCGGCATGGACTTCTACAGGATGGCGAACGTCGGCGGGAACAGGTTCGTTGAGAGCGGTATAGAGGGCAGCAAGGTGCTCTCGAAATAGTTGATCGAACATGGCATCCTGGTTGGAGGAATGCCCTTCCCCAAACCACCAAAACCAGTCGGAACCTTCGGCAGCGTAGAGGGCTTCCCAGGCTTCGGGGTTGGCGTCTTCGGTGGCTTCTGGATGATTCGCCAGGACTTGTCGGGCTTGGGTCAGTAGATCCCAGGCACGATTTTTTGCCGGATCGCCAATCCAGGTAGTAAAGTTGCCATCGACCCAAGAGCCACTGTGGAGATTGGCAGTGGGTAACGTTTCGGTGGGTGGAAATTGTTGAATAAATTCTGAAACGGTGACAAGTTTGATCCCCTCCTGTTCGCTCAAACTCTTATAGAGAGATTCCAGGAAAGGTTTGCCGTCTTGGGCGTAGTATTCCCAACAGTTTTCGCCGTCGAGTGCAATCGTCACCAGCCAGGGTTGTTCTAAGGCAGTACTGCCGCTGGTTTGATGCGATTTTAGCGATCGCCCGATCGCCTCTAAGTGCCCAATCAAATCGATGGCTGCCTGTTGAGGTTCCATCGCGCCATAGGTAAAGCCAATCAGGTCAGACAAACGGTGATCACGGAAAACGATCGCCAGATCTCCTTTTTCTGTTTCTAAGCGATAGGGACGATACATCAACTCAGGTTCGAGGACATTCCCTGATCCATCCCGATGGAAGAAGTGTTTGATAGTCCAGCCTAAAACCGCTTCATCAGAACACAACCATTGAAACCCTTGTTCTGCCACATAGGGTAGGATCGTTGGACTGACAGATTGTTCTGAAGGCCATAAGCCACGAGGTTCACAGCCAAAGCGGTCTTTATACATTTCCTTGGATTTTCTGAGATGCCGAGGAATGTCTTCTTCCCACTGAAAGCGCTGATGTGGCAGGGTCATCTCAGGGACTGCCACCCGTCCGGCATTGGTATCTGCCAGCAATGGCAAGATCGGGTGGGTGTAAGGGGTTGTGGTTACTTCTAACTGCCCTGTTTCTTGCATCTTGCGATGCTGAGGAATGATGCGACTCAGGATATCTTGTTGTTTACTGTAAATCCGTTGGCGATCGCTCAGGCTAAAATTTCGGTCTTGTTTGAGCCAGTGATCGATCTCGGCATCATCCCAGAATAAAGGATCGATCCAAGCCAGGTTGTGCCATGCCAGCAGGTCGCTAAAATCCTGTGCGTTCCAGTGTTCTACACACCAACCATGACCTTTATCCTGGCGTTGCTGAAACAGTTCTGCGTAGCGAGGATGGGGATCGACGAGGGTGCGATGGTTGCCGTCAAAAAAGTGATCAACAATAAATTGCTTTTGCTCCTGAGCCAAATGCTCAGTCGGCATGAGTGCTAACGATAGGTAAGGATCAAACGCTGTTCCTGCGACATAATCCTCAATTTGCATGATCAACGAGGGCACCAAATTGACCGTCTGGTGTAATTTAGGGTAGCGCTCTAGCATCAGCACCAGATCTAGATAATCTTTTGTGCCGTGCAATCGTACCCAGGGCAATCGGTATTGCCCCGCTGTCCGACTTTTGTACAGAGGTTGGTGTTGGTGCCAGATGAAAGCAACGTAGAGGGGATGTGGCATAGTCGTCAGAAGCAGCCTGGATAAAAAACAAACGAGGGAAGACTCCATCGCCTTCCCTACATTAAAACCTATTGTCTACAGCCATCCTAACTTTACTATTAAGCGGAAGTTAAAGCATCTCAGGATCTTAAATTTAATAAGCCCAAGCGTTTGTGTTGGAGTGCGCGGCACTGCCGCGCACTCCAACACAACTATCTAAAGGGTGTGCGTGATCCTAAATAACTTGTTCAACTTCAGCAATTTCAGGGATACATTCTCGCAGTTTGCGCTCAATACCCATTTTTAGGGTCATTGCAGAACTGGGACAGGACCCACAAGCGCCCTGTAAGCGCAACTTTACGATTGGACCATCGAGTTCGACGAGTTCGACGTTGCCACCGTCAGACATCAAGTAAGGACGTAACTCGTCCAATACTTTCTCTACATTGTCATTCGTCAGTTCCATTGTTTGCATAGTTCACCTTGCAAGCGATCGCGCTACTTTAAATTTTACTGGGGAAGGGAGTTATTGGCTGTTAGCCCATAACGAATTGCTAATAGCCACTAGCTACTAGACTAATGCCGGTGCCAACAATTTGATGTTCGAGAAACTAAATTCAGTGGTGGTTTTGGGTTCTTCTTGAGTGTTGTGAATAATTCGCTGAGTCAGAACGAAATAATCACCCACTTTCTCATAGTTGTCTTCAAATTCACTGGAACCCTTCAATTCACCTGTTTTGGGATCGTGGTATACAGAGTCATAGCGATGGGACAGATAACCCTCGCCTGTATTGTGGCTGCTAAAGGTATTGATGGTGACAACAATGCCATGGATATGGCGATGTACCATGCAAACCTCGTTATTTCGTACTTTGTAGCGATCGCCTTCTGACTTGCCCCCTACTACGATCTCAACGGCACCCGTTTCATCGGTTTCTCCAAACGAGAAAGTATTTTTCCCGTGAGTTTCATCAAATGTTCTCCGGATACGATGGATGGCGATTTCGCGAACTTGACCCAAAATCGACTGCTTTGCTTGCTCATCCGCGATCTCAGAGACATCTGTATTTAAATCGCGAGTCACACTAATCTTGGCAGTGTAAACCTCATCACCTTGCCGCAGCGTTACATCAGCCGTATAGCCAGGGAAGTTTTTGTCCCAGGTATAGCGATTCTCGTACGCTGCCCGAAATAGAGCACGAGCTTCTGGTTGTTCAGTCATCTGAAACTCTCCTAAACATCTTCCTGGAACCATTAAAAAAAGGTCTTTAAAAGAGTATGGTGTGAAATGCTTGATACAGAACGCAACCCATATCCTTCTTTACTGCCAGTCCTATTCTATACTCTGCCAAACTGCGCCAACCAATTGACTATAGCCTTACGCGATGACCTTAGAACAGATAATGAGTGTGAAAGCGACGCGTCGCGTCGCTTTCACACTCATGACCCTCCTGATTCTGGGCGCATGGTGCAGATAGTTAATTGGATGTTTGTTTAATTCTGTTTTTTCACACGATTATTGCCCGGTTGCTGTTGGGACAAAACCCTGAAACAACCGGGCAACTAAAAACTATGCCATTTTTAAGACTGTTCAGGGAGGTAAAGCGATCGCGCCGGAGCGTTGCAACTTTATTAGGCGCGCAAAGATTTCGCCTTTGCGTTCCTAAAATCACTCACTCATCTTCCATCAAAGCGACAACCACCGCACAGAAAGCAAAAGCTGCAATTAACGGTAAAGGACATTCCAGGTAATAGGTAAAAATAGCACCCAAACTTGCGGCAACCCATGCTGCCGTTCGCCAAATTCTTTCATCAGGACTTAACCCACGCTCTGCTTTAATCGTTCTCAGCGCATCATCCGGAATGGGAACTGGTAGCACGGCTTGGGGTGGAAATGCCCAGTAAGAACGGCGTTCGACAAACAGGTCAGTCCAACCATTGTCTCGACACCAAGCTTGAACCCATTCAAACGGATACTTCTTAATCATTGTCCAATGAAATGTAATACTAAACGTTGAGAAAGGCTGAGGTCAGAGTGTGACTAAAACCGAGGGTTCAGCTTGAGTAACGATCAAAATCTGACACTCAAAGCCAATGACTCGGACGTTGCAGAATCGATGCGTTAGCAAAAGACTCTTCAGATATTATTCAATTAATTTTGTTTTAGGAATTTATCTAAACGGCATATGCCACGATCGACGTCCTGGCGATGCTGCTTTGCTCAAACGATGAGCGACTGACAAAGATAAAAATAATGTTGCTTACGCTACAAAACTAAGCGCTTCAGCTTATTCCGTAGAATAACAGAGGTAAGTTTTTGCTTCTAGCCCGTGACATTAAACGTTACTTAATCTCTCTTTACACGATCTAAGGATCACGAGTTAATTAAAAACCGGACGTTTATTTTTGAAAGCGCGGCTCCGCCGCGCTTTCAAAAATAAATATGGCGTGAAGCGTACGGTGTTGAAAGAGAATGGTGCGAAGTGTGTCTCTCTCAACACCCGTCATTTATCCCGTCGCGAGACACCATAGGTTTAGTGGTGTTTCTAGCACAAGTGTTGATGGGTTAATCATCTGAGGTTTGGCAATTTATCAAATCATCAAACGTTAACAAGATTTAGGGTTGGTCATGGGAAATCCGGATGATTAATAGATGGAAGGGAATATATATTAAAGAGCAAGGCAAGCCATCGTACTTATTCCAATTAAGGATAAGCTCAATTGTTTGTGATCACTCCAGCCTGAGAACCGGGTATTTTGAACTGTGAGTCGGCTCAGATTTTTAACGCCAGTATTTAATTTCATAGAGCGATTGCATCTTAATTTTTTTGATCAGGGGCTTCTCGGTTAAACCTTTATCTACGTCATTCAGACCTTTGTCAGCTATGGCAAATCAGAAGATCCTGATTGTTGACGACAGCAAAACCATTCGGATGCAGATTAAAGACATGCTGCCGAAGGGTAACTTCGAAGTCTTAGAAGCCCAAGACGGCATGGAAGCTCTGGATACCATCATTCAAAAACGCCCTAATCTAATTTTGTTAGATTTTTTTATGCCCCGGATGAATGGATGGGAAGTTGTTCAGAAAATTCAAGATCATCCTAAATTAAAGAATATTCCTGTCGTGATGATGTCAGGGCGTCGGGAAGATGTCGAAAAGGCAGTACCTGAACTCTTCACGTACTTTGAGTTTTTGGCGAAGCCGTTTGACGCTGATGTCTTGATCAAAGCCATCAAGATCGCTAACGGCAAAGCCCGACAACGCCAGCAAATTTTGAAAACAGAACTGTCTGTAGCTCAGCTGTCGAATGGGCACTTGTCTGCTGCAACGCTGACTCAACTTCCAGAGACAAAACAGGCGACGATAGAAAAAGCAACTCAGCGTGATGAGGTGCAGGAGTTAAAGGCTGAAGTTCAAAGTCTAACAGAGCAAAATACTCAGCTGCGCAAAGAGTTAGATAGTTTGAGAAAACAGGTTCATCAAATTTTGGTGTTTATTCGACAAAAGATGAAGACCTGAGACGGTCTATGTCCGTCTATTCATCTGAGAAAGGCTTTCAAAGCCCATAGCAATTCTCAAGGGCGTAATGTGCAAGCGGTTGTGTGAGAACTGCACGAAGCGCGGCTCTCACACAACCGTAAAATTTATCCAAGCGCAAAGCCCTATAGCGTTATGTTTTCACGTCAGGACGTTGGGGTGTGGGGCGGTGCCCCATGCAACGGTTTTACCCCTGCACCCTGTCCTGACC
The DNA here is from genome assembly GCF_055793305.1 of Calyptranema fuscum S582. Classification (NCBI taxonomy): domain Bacteria; kingdom Bacillati; phylum Cyanobacteriota; class Cyanophyceae; order Oculatellales; family Oculatellaceae; genus Calyptranema; species Calyptranema fuscum. The sequence goes on along the minus strand of NZ_JBSLYH010000008.1, from coordinate 193,951 downwards.
TACAGCGCTTCGCGCTTGAATATGTTTAGATTTTTTGTTGTGTGCCGCGCTCCGCGCGGCACACAACAAAAAATCTGTGGCTTAATCAATTGAAAATGGCTGTAAGTGCGTAGCGCTATAGGATCAGGGTTTGGGAAACTCTGACATGGGGCGGAAGGTTTCTACAGGTGTATCTTGTAAGGCTTGTTCCATAAACCGTTTCCAGACGGGTGCGACGAATGTGCCTCCGGTGGAACCGCCTCTGAGTGGGCTGTAATCGTCATTGCCAACCCAGATGGCAACGGAGAGTTGAGGAACGTAGCCAACGAACCAGATATCTCGTTGGTCAGAGGTGGTTCCCGTTTTACCAGCGGCCGGGCGATCGATTCTTGCGGCAGTACCTGTACCTCGATCGATTACTCCCTGTAGGGTATCGTTGAGGGCTGCGACTGCCCAGGGATCGAGCACCAATTGGGGATGGGGGGTGTTGTTCAACAACACTTGCCCGGAACTATCGGTTACTTGAACGATGAAGGTTGTGTCAGATTTCCAGCCGCCATTGGCAAAGGTTGCATAGGCAGATGCCATTTCCATGGGGGTTAGATCAACTGCGCCCAGGGGTAGGGAGGTGACAGGCTGAATAGGACTTTTGATTCCTAAGGTGCGACAAATTTCGATGACGCGATCGATGCCAACTTCTTGTCCTAATCGGATGGCTGGAACATTTCGGGAAAGCTCTAATGCTTTTCGGATGCTCATCGGACCGTAAAAACGTCCATCATAGTTGCGAGGTGAGTAGCTTTTGTACCCATCTGGATAAGTGACAGGACTGTCGTTGATAGTGGAATCGGGTGTGTACCGACCGCTGGCAAAGGCAGCGTAGTAAACGAAGGGTTTGAAGGCAGAGCCGGGCTGGCGCAAGGCTTGAATCGCACGGTTATATTGGCTGGCATTGTAATCGACTCCACCCACCATAGCTTTAACAAAGTGGGTTCTGGGATCGATCGCCACGAGTGCCATTTGATCTGCTCGGACGCGCGATTGTAACGCTGGATGTTCGTCTCTGACGGTTTGTTCTGCCAGACGTTGCAGGTTCAGGTCAATAGTCGTCTGTACTCGCATTCCACCTTTGAGCACGGCATCTTGCCCAAAGCGATCGATTAATTCCTGGACGACGGCTTCTGTGACGTAGGGAGCCTGACTTTGTTGAAACGAGGTAATTTGACCCAGGCGCAGGGGTTGTTTGAGGGCCGCTTGTTCTTCGGCGTCTGTAATCCAGTTGAGCTGGCGCATCCGACGCAGGACGATCGCCTGTCGGCGTTTGGCCAGTTGGTAATCCACAAAGGGGCTAAATTCTTCAGGTGCTTGGATGAGCCCTGCCATCATGGCTGATTCTGCCAGGGTCAGATCTGATGCTGATTTGTTGAAATAGCTTTCGGCTGCGGTTTCTACACCGTAGGTATTGTGACCCCAATACACCTGGTTGAGATAGACTTCTAAGATCTGGTTTTTATCAAAAACTTGTTCAACCCGAAGAGACAAGACGGCTTCGGCAACTTTTCGACTGATCGATCGCTCTGGGGTGAGAAATAAGTTCTTCACCAACTGCATGGTGAGTGTAGAGCCCCCTTCAACGGTTTGCCCTTCTGCCAGGTTGGCAAGTAATGCCCGCATGATGCTGGTGAGGTTGATCCCGTGGTGCTGATAAAATCGGCTATCTTCGATGGCAAGCACTGCCCGCTTTAAATCCGGCGAGATCTCATCGAGATCGACTACTTTACGGTTAGCTTCATCGTGGATGCTTTGCAGTAACGTTCCGTTGATGTCATAAATGTACGTCGTTTCTGCGGGAACGTAGTTGCGCAGAACCCGGACATCCGGTAAGTTGCGGAAGCTAATAGCCAGCCCAACCAATCCCCCTGCGATCACAGAACTCGTCAACATGGTGACGCCCAGAAGGGTTCCCGCCGTGACCTTGCCGACTGCCTGGACAAACTGCACTACTGGGGCAATCTCATCATCGGGTTTCTTTTTTTTAGTAGTGGGAGGTTTGTTGTAGGGCTTTTTCTTAGGCTGTCCTGGGCGCTGACTGGCTGTATTAGAAGACACGGTTCTATTTCGCACTAGAGGAGGTAGTTATCGTTCATTCAGATCAGAGAGCAGGGAAGCTCCTATGATAGGGGCATTGTCGAAATCTATCCGCAGATGTCCCAATAATATTCACATAAACTGAATTTACTTCAGCAATTAGATAGCGCGTAGAGGCGAGACATGACGAAGCAGTTGATGCTTTTTGAGAAAGCGACAGGTTAATTAATCTGTGATCCTCAGGAATAGGAATTAAATAACGTCGATGATTTAAGGATTACAAATTAATTAAAACCCGGAAGCCTATTTTTGTCAGAGTGGCGTCGCCGCGCCGCCAAAAAGAAATCTTTGGTTTTCTTAAATCCACGATCCTAAGTGTAGTAGTTTGGATATTTACTGAGTCAATCTTTCACGATTGCATATCCTGTGCCAGCTAAACGCCTTTGGCAGGATGGATGGGTGAGCGTCATTCCTGGAGAGGGATTTGACGGCTGGATTCCAGCCTGTGACACCAAAGGTTTTGATCTGTCACGGTATATTACTCAGTGAGTTTAACGAATTTAGATGGATATGTGCCAATTATGGCTCTTGAGCAACCCTCAAATATTAATTCTTCGCTGGCGTGGCTGTATCGGGGAACTGTTGAAATTTTTCCAGATCAGCCCGAGTCTCAAAATTTAGATGAAAATCTGGCGCAACGCCTGCTCCAAAGCGATCGCCCCTTACGGGTAAAATTGGGGATCGATCCAACGGGCACTGAGATTCACCTGGGGCATAGCATTGTATTCCGCAAATTAAGAGCATTTCAGGATGCTGGTCATACGGCTGTCTTGATTATTGGTGATTTTACGGCTCAGATTGGGGATCCGACGGGTAAGTCGGAAGTGCGGAAACAGTTGACAGCAGAGCAGGTGCGCCAGAATGCCGAGACCTATTTAGACCAGGTGCGCCCGATTTTAGATTTTGAGACACCGGGACGGTTAGAGATTCGCTATAACTCGGAATGGCTGTCGCAGCTAGATTTGGTCAAAATTTTAGACCTTTTGGCAACCATGACGGTAGGACAAATGCTTGCCAAAGAAGGATTTGCCGAGCGCTATGAAAAACAAACGCCGGTTTATTTGCATGAATTTTTGTATCCGTTGATGCAGGGTTACGATTCGGTCGCGGTGCAGGCAGATGTGGAGTTGGGTGGCACAGATCAAAAATTTAACCTGGCAGTCGGGCGAGATTTGCAGCGCCATTTTAACCTACGTCCGCAGTTTGGCTTGTTGTTACCCCTGTTGTTGGGAACGGATGGGGTGCAAAAAATGTCGAAGTCGCTGGGCAACTATGTCGGCATGAGCGAAGATGCCTTGAGTATGTACTCAAAGTTGGAGAAGACACCAGATCGGTTGATCAACGATTATGTTGAATTGTTGACCGATTTGCCATTGGATCAGCTACCGGAAAATCCACGCGATCGCCAAAAATTACTTGCCCTGGAAGTGACAACCCACTATCACGGTAAAGACTCGGCATTAGAGGCACAAAAAGCGGCGTTGACCCTGGTGCAGGGCGATGCTAAACAGGCGGAAGCGGTGCCAGAATTTTCCCTGACGGACGTGCAATTTCCTGCCAAATTGTTCTATATTCTGGCTGCCAGTGGTTTGTGTAAGAGCAGTGGCGAAGGTCGTCGTCAGATCCAGGGGGGTGCTGTACGGTTGGATGGCGATCGCATCCAAGATATCGAGATCACCTTTGCCGCTGCCGCTGACCTCGTCGGCAAAGTTTTGCAAGTAGGTAAGAATCGATTTGTGCGATTGATAGGTTAGGTGGCTAGTGTCGGTGGCAGAGACACAATAAATTGCCTCTCTACCGCATGAATCGTTGTTTACAGAATAAAGTAGATGACCAGCAATAATGACATCCCTCATGGTTTGGACGTGCGCGCCGAAGGCGCGCACGTCCAAACCATGAGTAATTTACGTTGTTTCGGTACTTAACGCATTTTTATCCTTATATCCTTCTCCTATGAACCCAGCCGATCGCATTATTGTGCCTCTTGATGTTCCGTCTGAAGCAGCGGCGATCGCGCTGTTGGATCAACTGCCGGACGTTACCTTTTGGAAGGTGGGGTTAGAGTTGTTTGTCAGTACGGGTGCAGGGATTTTGCAAACCCTGAAACAACGGCAGAAACAAGTTTTTTTAGACCTGAAATTTCATGACATCCCGAATACAATGGCAGGGGCATGTCGGGCAGCAGCGGGGTATGGGGTGACGTTGGCAACGGTTCATGCGGCGGCTGGAAAAGAGGCGTTACAAGCATCCCAAAAAGCAGCTCAGATAGGGGCAGAGCAGGCGGGTTGCACTCCTCCCCATTTAATTGCGATTACGGTGCTGACCAGTCTGACATCAAGGGCAGTAGCGTTTGAATTGAAAATTCCCTTAGAATTGCCGGATTATGCGCTCCAGATGGCTCTACTGGCGCAGGAGAGTGGTTTGTCTGGAGCCGTCTGTTCGCCGCAGGAAGTAGCGCAGTTGCGGCAGACCTGTGGGGATGACTTTTTGTTGGTTTGTCCGGGGGTGCGACCGAGTTGGGCAGAAGCGGGAGATCAAAAGCGATCGCTGACCCCTGCGGCAGCACTAAAAGCGGGAGCAAATTATCTGGTGATTGGTCGTCCGATTACAACGGCACCTGATCCGGCGATCGCCTTTCAACGGATTTGTGATGAATTGGCAACGGTGGTGTAAATGGATTCTAGATCGACGGTGCCAGACAAAATTTTGGGTAAGAGCGGTTGGGGACGGGCTGGCTGGGCTGTCGCCAGTATGGTTGTCGCAGGAGTATGGCTGGCGATGCCTTCGCACGCAATGCCGCTTAAATCAGCAGATCCATCTCAGGGTAAGCCTGTTGTCGCCGGGGCGATCGCCGAAGCCTCTGATTTTATTCGTCCGGCTCAAGCCTGTCCCAGAGATTTAGAAACCCTGGTGCCGTTATTGTTGCGGGATCTACCCAGTTATACGAATCGGGTGGTACAGCGATCGTTTAGACCGTCGCAATTGAGCGATCGCCCAGGTGTCATGATTGTTGCTGGACAGCCCGACTATGCACCCTTAAGTTTAGGACCTGGACTCTATACACCGTCAGATAGCGACGACGAACCCCGCCAGATCTTTTTTACCACCCTTGGGCGTCAATATGTCTCTGGGGTTGGGGTGCGGTTGCAAGAGTATCACTGGCTGTTTCTCACCTATTCTCAAGACCGTTGGCGACTGGCGCTGATGTTTTCTAGTACAGGAGACTATCCGGCAGACAGTCCGCCATCTTCGCCCGAAGATAGCAGTCAGGGTGCGATCGCCCAAGCAATTCGGCTGTGGCTGAGAGATTGTGCGGCTCATGCTGTGGAATCGAGTGGCTAGTGTTGCAAACACGAAATTTTGCAACATGGGGGTTTGGGGGCGTAGCCATCAAGAGGGGGTTTTACCCCCTCCACCCCCTCTAAAACTTTTAAGTTGGTGTACTAGTCAGGAGGATTGGTAGCGTGGCGTTGCTGATTTCAGAGATGAATTTGAACGTGAACCCTTCAGTTTCACGTTCAAACTCATCCCGATATTAAGCAATGCTTCTGCGCAGATGTTAGGAAGGGGTTGGGGCGATCGCCTGGTCAAACCAGTCTTGCATGCGTTGCCAGGCATCTGTGGCAGCATCTTGGCGATAGCTGGGACGGTAATCAGAATGGAACCCGTGGGGCGCATCCGCATAGACCATGATTTCAGATGATCCCCCGGCAGTCGCGATCGCGGTTTGCATTTGTTCGACCGTATCTAGCGGGATGTTTGTATCCATGCCGCCATATAGACCTAATACAGGTGCTTTTAGCTCGGCTGCCAGATCGAGGGGATAGAGGGGTTGCAACTCAGTTGCTTCGCCAACCAAGCGTCCGTACCAGGCAACTCCTGCTTTCAGTTGATCGCTGTGTGCTGCATAGAGCCAAACGATCCGTCCACCCCAGCAGAAGCCCGTAATCCCCAATCGGTCGATATCGCCCTGTCCAGAAGCGGCTGCCCAGGCGACGGTTGCATCTAAGTCAGACATGACCTGTTCATCGGGTACTTGTGCCACGATCGGGCGAATCTGCTCGACGCTTTCTAGCTGAGAGACATCACCCTGACGGACAAATAGTTCGGGGGCGATCGCCAGATAGCCTAGCTGTGCCAATCGACGGCAGATATCTTGAATATATTCATGCACGCCGAAAATTTCATGGACAACCAGGATAACTGGAAAGGAACCGGCTGTGTTGGGCATTGCGCGATAAGCAGGAATCTCACCATCGGCAACCGGAATACTGACGGCACCCGCAACCAGTTGATCGGCATCCGTTGTAATAGTTTGGGCAGAAATAGGACGAGCGGCGATCGCAAATCCTGCTGCCAGGGTTGCCAACAGCATTTCTCGTCGATTGAACATATTTTTCATTAGCCTGTTTCATCCTGAAGCTATGTTTTATGGGGCTGTGCGCTCGGAACCAGGGTGTTGATGTGCTCAACACCTCACCTGTTCTAACTCAATGGCGTCAGGTTACAGAAACCTCAAAAGGCAGAATACTCGCTACCGTAGATTGCTGCACCTCTCCCAGGTTTTAATTCAGCGATTTCTGGTGTTAATGGAGAGTCCTGCGAAGCAGGCTGGTAACTGTCTGCCTCCCCGATGGCTAAACTTTTAGAAGCACAAATTAATTAAACCCCAGAAATTTAAGGTTGGCAGCTCGGCGTCGCCGCGCTTCCAACCTTAAATCCGTCGCGATTGTTAAATCGCCAATGGGTAGTTTTAAAGAAGCAATGATTTTTTGGGGTGCAAGCATCGCCCGCACCCCAAAAAATCATTGATTTGCTAATTCACGATGACTTAATAGCTCCACTTCCAATCGCGGATTTCGGGCATATCTTCACCGTAGGTGGTGACGTAATGCTTATGTTCAATCAGTTTATCGTGCAGCATTTCTTTCACATGGGCAGCGGCAGCACCCAGGGAGGGAACGCGATCAATCACGTCATCAACCAGGCTGAAGCGATCGAGTTCGTTTAAAACTACCATGTCAAATGGAGTCGTTGTCGTCCCTTCTTCTTTATACCCCCGAACGTGGAAGTTTTTGTGATTGGTGCGGCGATAGGTGAGTCGATGAATCAGCCAGGGATAGCCGTGAAACGCGAAGATAACGGGTTTGTTTGTGGTAAACAGGCTATCGAAATCTTTGTCGCTGAGTCCGTGGGGATGCTCACTTTCGGGTTGAAGCTTCATCAGGTTGACGATATTGACGACGCGGATCTTGAGTTCGGGGAAGTTTTGTCGCAGAATATCGACGGCTGCCAGGGTTTCTAGGGTTGGGATGTCGCCTGCACATGCCATCACAACATCAGGTTCTACCCCCTGGTCATTGCTTGCCCAATCCCAAATGCCAATGCCTTTGGTGCAATGTTTGATGGCAGCATCCATGGTGAGGTATTGCAAGGCGGGTTGTTTTCCGGCAACGATGACGTTGACATATTGACGGCTGCGCAAGCAGTGATCGGTTACAGATAGTAGGGTGTTGGCATCGGGCGGCAGGTAGACCCGAATGACTTCTGCTTTTTTATTGACGACATGATCGATAAAGCCGGGATCTTGGTGGGAGAAGCCGTTGTGATCTTGTCGCCATACATGAGAGGTCAGCAAGTAGTTTAAGGACGCAACCGATCGCCGCCAGGGGATATGGTTTGTGGTTTTGAGCCACTTGGCGTGCTGGTTGAACATCGAATCAACCAGGTGAATGAAGGCTTCATAGCAGGAAAACAAGCCGTGTCGTCCGGTTAACAAGTAGCCTTCTAACCAACCCTGACAGGTATGTTCGCTGAGGATTTCCATGATCCGACCGGAGGATGATAGGTGTTCATCATGGGGCAAGGTTTCGGCAACCCAGGTGCGATCGCTAACCTCCAGCACATCTCCCAGGCGATTGGAAGCGGTTTCATCGGGACCAAACAACCGGAAGTTTTGGCTATCTAGATTTAACTTCATGACATCGCGCAAAAACCGTCCCATAACGCGGGTGGCTTCGGCGTAGGTCGTGCCAGGTTTATCGATTTTCAGGGCATAGTCTGCAAACGCTGGCATTTTCAGGTCGCGTAGCAACAAACCGCCATTGGCATGGGGGTTGTCACCCATACGGCGTTGTCCTTTAGGAGCCAGGTCTGCCAGTTCGGGTAATAATGTCCCGTTCGCATCAAACAACTCTTCTGGCTTATAGCTTTTCATCCAGTCTTCCAGCAACCTGACGTGCGCAGGACTGCCCTTCATTTCTGAAAAAGGTACCTGGTGCGATCGCCAAGAATCTTCGGTTTTCTTGCCATCGACTTCTTTGGGACCCGTCCATCCTTTAGGACTCCTGAGGATAATCAACGGCCATTGTGGACGCTGGGCAACGCCATTGTGGCGAGCATCGGTTTGAATATCTTGGATCTCCTGGATAACGATATCCAATGTGGCTGCCATGAGTTGATGCATGGTTTCGGGATCAGAACCTTCGACGAAATAGGGCTTGTAGCCATAGCCAATAAACAAGCTTTCCAGTTCGTCATGGCTCAATCGTGCCAGCACGGTGGGGTTGGCGATTTTATAACCGTTGAGATGCAAAATTGGTAGCACTGCGCCATCACGGGCAGGATTAAGAAATTTATTGGAATGCCAACTGCTGGCTAACGGTCCCGTTTCTGCTTCTCCATCACCGACTACGCACGCCACAATCAGATTGGGATTGTCAAATGCGGCACCATAGGCATGAGACACGGCATAGCCCAGTTCGCCACCTTCATGAATAGAACCGGGTGTTTCTGGGGCAACGTGGCTGGGAATGCCCCCCGGAAAGGAAAACTGTTTGAACAGATGGCGGATGCCTTCGGTGTCTTGCGAGATGTTGGGATAGTATTCGCTGTAAGTGCCTTCCAGATAGGTGTTGGCAACCAGACCGGGACCCCCATGACCGGGACCTGCAATATAGATCATGTCGAGATCATATTTTTTGATCATCCGGTTGAGATGGACGTAGATAAAGTTGAGTCCGGGTGTGGTGCCCCAATGTCCTAGCAGTCGAGGTTTGATATGGTCAAGCTGGAGGGGTTCTTGCAAAAGGGGGTTATCGAGGAGATAAATTTGCCCAACGGAAAGATAATTGGCAGCCCGCCAATAGGCATTCATTTTCCGGAGTTCTTCGCTCGATAGAGGTGTAGTTTGCGGAAGAGTTGCGACAACCATAAGACAAGATAATGTTGGTTGAATATGACAAGGGGTGCGGTTTTTACAGCGTTTGTTTAAATCAAAATAGCTGCGATCGCACGGCTAGATCGAGTTTGTCTAACGATCCTTGAGTTTGAGTATTGGGGTGTGAAAAACAGGGCAGTTACCAATAGTAAAACTCGATCAGTTGTTGGTGATATTCTAACGGCGAAATTGCGATCGCTCCTCTTCCTTCAGGTTTAAATTAACTCTGAGTTGCTATCAGTAAGTTTTCTGAGGAAGACATGTAGTTTTATTGACATTTCTCATCTTCAAGCTATCTTTTATAGTGCTTTGCACCTGGATAGATCACGGGTCTCACCCAATACCTTGTAGTTCACGCCCTTGAGAATTGCTATATGTAGCAATCCTAAATAAGGTGTGAAATAACCTGCCCTTCGGGCAGGTTATTTCACACGGCTATAGCATGCCTAAATCAGTTGTGAGATTGGTATCTTGTGAGAACCGCACCCCGCAGGGGTGCGGTTCTCACAAAACATTTGAGATAGATAGATAGACGAAGAATGAGTGTAAACGCCGATCTCAAGATGAACTGAAAATTGAGACAATAACGTCTAAAAATCTGTAACTTTTTAAACAGAAATAGTGGATGATTTCAGTGTTTTTTCCATCAGTAATGTTTGAGCGCTACGTTCTTCTGCGTCTGATTGTGGGCGACGCTGAATGTAACGACCATCGGGTTGTAGTTCCCAGGCATGACGATTGTCGGACAGCAAGATATCAAGGATGTCTTTGAGTTGTTTTAAGACGCCTGGATCTTCGATAGGTGCGATCGCTTCGACTCGTCGATCAAGATTGCGCGGCATCCAGTCGGCACTGCCAATCAACACTTCGGCTTCACCATTGTTGTGGAAATAGAAAATCCGGGAGTGTTCTAAATACCGTCCAACGATGCTAATCACCCGAATGTTGTCGCTAATGCCTTTTAGACCGGGACGCAAACAGCAAATACCCCGGACAATCAAATCAATTTCAACCCCTAGTTGAGATGCTGCGTAGAGGGTGTGAATGATGGTGGGATCCACAAGAGAATTCATTTTGGCAATGATATGTCCGGGATTGCCGTTTTTTACCTGTTCCATTTCACGCTGAATCAGAGCAATCATGCGATCGCGCAGTCCGACAGGTGCTACTAATAGCTTGCGATAGATCTGTTGCCGTGAATATCCGGTCAAGTAGTTAAATAAATCAGATAAATCAGCACCCAGGTCTTCTCGACAACTGAGCAAGCCCAAATCGGTATACAGTCCGGCTGTTTTGGGATTATAGTTACCTGTGCCAATGTGAACATATCGGCGAATCTTATCCTTTTCGTGACGTACCACCAGTAAGACCTTGGTGTGGGTCTTTAGCCCGACTAACCCATACACCACATGAATGCCCGCATCTTCTAACTTGCGCGCCCAGCTAATATTATTGGCTTCATCAAACCGGGCTTTTAACTCTACCAGGGCAACGACTTGTTTGCCATTTTCAGCAGCCGTAATCAACGCTTTAACAATCGGTGAATCACCCGATGTACGATACAGCGTCATTTTGATAGCAAGTACATCTGGGTCACACGCCGCGTGGGTGATGAATTGTTGTACCGATGCCGAAAATGATTCATAGGGATGGTGTACCAGTAAATCTCGACGACGAATGATGCTAAAAATGTCTTCTTTCTCTTCAGCTTCTAACATGACGTTGTCAGAGTCGAGGGGGCTGAAGTGCTTCAATCGAGACGGTACAACGGGCGACCAGGGTGGATCTTTCAACTCGGGTAAAGGCAGAGACGTGAAAAAGAATAGATCCTTGAGATTTAGCAAGCCATCTACTTCATAGACATCATTTTCGACCAGATCCAACTCTTCCATCAGGGTTTGACGAATCCAGTCGGGGGTCGAAGCTTGAATTTCTAGACGCACCACAAAGCCACCCAACCGTCGCTTGCGCAGTTCTTGTTCGATCGCCAATAGTAAATCATCGCCTTCATCTTCCTGTACTTCAAAATCAGCATCACGGGTGACGCGAAAGAAGTAGTATTCCTGAATATTCATTCCGGGAAAAAGGGATGCCAAGTTATGAGCGATCGCTTGTTCTAAGGGAACGCCTGTCCATGCACTGGTCTGTTCCTGTGGCTGCAATTCCTTAGGAAAACTGAGAAATCGGGGCAGAATATTGGGCACCTTGACCCTGGCAAAATGCTCTTCCTGGGTTTCAGGATCTTTAACGACCACTGCCAGATTGAGGCTGAGGTTGGAAATGCGCGGAAATGGGTGTGCCGGATCGACTGCCAGAGGCGTGAGCACCGGAAAGATCCGCTCTTCAAAATAGTCTTCTAAAAAGGCGCGTTGCTCTTGATTGAGATCGATGTAATTGAGCAAAGAGATGCCGTGAGCCATCAATAGTGGACGTAACTCTTGCTCAAAGAGTTGATGCTGAAGCGCCACCATGGGGCGGAGATGTTCGTAAATCTTATCAAGTTGTTCTTGCGGAACCAGCCCATCCGGCGTTTTCTTACTAACCTTTGCCTCGATTTGCTCTTGAATGCCTGAGACTCGCACCATGAAATATTCGTCTAGATTGGCGCTAAAAATAGCCAGGAACTTCAGGCGTTCTAATAATGGCGTGCGTGAGTCCGTTGCCTCATGCAGCACACGGTTATTGAACTCCAACCAGCTCAACTCTCGGTTGAAAAAGTATTGGGGGTCACTGAGATTGAGATCTGGGCTGGATTTCTTTACCTTAGGCATAAATTTGGGTCGCGAAACTACGGGCATTAAGAGCATCTTGCCAGAATCGCCCTGAAAGATAAAGTTTGCTACCATACATTGCCTGAGTTGGCGTTGATCAAGACAGTTCCATGCCTGAATACTGATAGGTAAAGCGATCGCTAGATTGAGACTGTCTACCGATATAAATCGCTTGGGCGATCGCACCTTGCCTTCAAAACTTTCAGCCTACTTATAACTAGATGATGAAGTTACACTTCTTTCCTTTCCTTGAAGCAATCAAACTAACAGTTCCAAGTGGTGAAGGCAGACATTCACCAGCACTTTCAAATCTGCCGACATGAGTGTTAAGTCACCCATCTATAGTTTATTTCTGAATCTCAGTATTTCAACCAATTACTTAACTTATATTCCAGAAACGTGTTTGATTATGTTTAGCTTAAACTGTATCAGCATAAACTAAAAAATAAAACGGTAAGGTTTTCCCCGTAGAATACTGCATTTAAAGATTTTAATTTTTGTAAGTACTATTGCAGTAAGGATGGGACAACTGAGCATTCTCCAATATTCCAGTCCCACCGTCTTGTTTCCGTATTTTATGATCGATTTGAATTGACTTTGAATGTAACAATCCACCACAAATTGAACAGCGAGGTGCAGCCTTGACCGCCTCTCTAATAAATGCAGCACTCTTAGTATCTTTTGAGAAAGATGAAGACAGAGCTTCTACTTGTTCAACTGATTCCAGCACTAAATAAGAAAATTGCTTCTTTAAAACTATATTCTTTAACACACTTTCAAGAGGAACATCTTTATTTAGCTCGTCAAGAATTGCCTCAAAATAATCTGTGATGGGAATTATTGCTTTATTAGCCTGTCGCGCTTTTCGGACAATTTGTTGAATGACATGATCAGACATCATTAATATCACTTCGAAATCAGCTCGATGCTTAGTGAAAATATTGAGCTTACGTTTCTGTTCTAATCTTTGAGTAAACTCAATTACTGCATGAAAACAACTTACTCGAAAGTGCCCATTGCTACTGTATATGTAAACTATAGGATGAAGACCCAAAGAAGAGGGATGAATATCGTTCACCCGTCTTAATGCTCTATGAATAGTTTTCAATAGGCTAAGCGTTTTTTCCCCAGTCTCGTCATCGACTTCTGTGTCACTTTTAAAGATGTTAACTAGTTCATAAATCATTGATAGAGTGTTAGTTTTATAATTTTCTCCACCCAAAGGTAGGTCTAGACTCTTAATAGGACTAGGTACTATTGGGTTAAAAATCAGTTTGTTGACTTCTTCTGCTTCTTTCTGAATAGCATCAGCTATTTGAGGATTATACGTTTTCCAGTACTTATAACCCTGACCTCCGCGACGGATAGCTCTTGAGCAAAGACCAGAGGGCTTTCTTCTAGATCTTAGGACAGAAATTTCACTCTCGCTGAGAGGAGTAGATTTTTGATTAATCTTAAAAAAGGAATCTTCGGCTTTTCTTGAATCTCCATCAACCCATTGAAGCTGTATGGCTCTCGTTCCAAGGCTTTTCAATCTTTTTTTGACTTTATCTTCTGCTAAATCAGGTTCAAATAGAGATTCTTCATAGTGCTTAAATGCACCAATTTTTGAATTTATTAATTCTCTAGCCTTTCGTGCATTTTCAATCTGGATTTCAGGAAGACTATTATCAAAAAATTTTCTTGAAAGTTTGCCATCGCCATAGTCGTCATTAACCCACGCAGCTAAAGCACTAATTCGATGAGCACCATCTATGACGAATGTATAACTATCTCCGTATTTCCAAAGAATAACCGCCGGAATGAGATCACCATCGAGGAAGCTTTCAATTAAATCAAGTACTTTTTCAGCATCCCATTCACTAGTTTCTCTCTGAAAATCAGGTTTTCTTAAAGATGCAAAGAAAAAACCAGGAATTTTAAAGTCGCTGTAGCTTAAAGTTGTTTTATGTGGTCCTTGAGAAATCTGCGATTCATCTTGGACATCAAAGTCCTCCCTACTAATCAGGGCGTCTAGGAATAAGTTGCTTGCCATAAATCTTTTCTTAATAGTTTGTTCTATTTACTAAATTAGTGACATCCCAAATTTTCGAGTCTGGACTAGGCTATAGCACTACTCCACCAAGACACTAATGTAACCTAACAATCTTGATTTAACCAAATTGTTCTTAATTTATCCATGGATAGGTAATTAAGGCAAAACTTTTTGTACATTTTGAGAATTTGCAAAGAGTTCTGATGTATGAAATTTGTTATATGGTTAGCATTAACTCAATATATTGTGCTAAGCGATCGCCCTATTCCTGCTGTGCTGTGCAATGGTAGTTTTAAAGACAAAGAATTATTCGTAGCCCTTCATCTACTTCTTCTTGCAAAAACTCTGGAAGTGAACCGATTCGTTCCACTAAAAATGTTTTGTCAAGCGTGAGGATTTGAGATACGTTAGCAACCGACGCTTTGGGCAAACCTGATGCTTCACAAGGTAGTAATACATTGCCAGGTGCTTCTGCTAAGCGAATGTTTGAAGTGATAGTGATGACTATAACTGTACCGATACGGCTTTGGATAAACGTATCATCTTGAATCACTAAAACCGGGCGACGATATCCAGGTTCTGAACCGACTGGTTCGGGTAAGTTCGCCCACCAAATTTCTCCTCGATACATTACCAATCCTCATGGGGCAAGGACATAAACTGCATCTTTGCCATCATTGGATCTAGTTCGGAAGAGGCATCAGAATACACCTGATTGAGCTTGTTCAGAATTTGATCGCGGTTGTACTTTTGTAGATAAGCTTGTAACGCTTTGGTGTAAAGCTCACTGCGTGAAAGTCCTAACTGTGCGGCAAGTGCTTCTGCTTCGGCAAAAACTGAATCTGGAAGCGAAATAGCAGTTTTCATGGTGACCTTGATTTGCATCGCTATCATTTCAGTTATACTTTGGTATAACCAAAATTGCAATTGCTTTCTATTCTGGCAATTGTCTCACCAAAGTTTTTGACTATCAGCGATCGCAACTGGGGTGTGCCTCTCACAACTTGCTGGCAATTGTCTCACCAAAGTTTTTGACTATCAGCGATCGCAACTGGGGTGTGCCTCTCACAACTTGCTGATGTTACACGTGTTTTAGACTCGCTATATCAGCGATCGCTTTACCAAAATTTTTAATTTCCTTCTCTATACGTGCTGCCATACTTTAACGGTTTCATCGGCACTACCACTAATCAAGGTGTGTCCATCGGGGCTAAATACGAGTGTGGTGACTGTCCAGGCGTGTCTGAGGGTGCATAGGCGATGGGTTTCAATCAGGGGACGTTCTCGAAAACTGCGATCAAAACTCCAGATCTGGATGCTGCTATCTTCGCTGCCACTGGCAAATAAAGTCCCATCGGGGCTAAAGGTGACGCAGGTAATGCGATCGCCATGAGCTGCCAGGGTGCGTAAGGGTTCACCTGTTTGCATATCCCAAATTTTTAGGGTTTTATCCCAACTGCCACTGATCAAGGTTTGTTGCTTCTGTTTGAACGTGGGGGTATGAATCGGGCTAATGGCGATCGCACCAATGCCATCAGGGTGTCCTTTCAGGAGATGAATCAACTGCCCCGTGTCCGCATTCCAAAGGCAAATTTTGCCATCTTCACTACTGCTTGCCAGTACTTGCCCATCTTGGCTAAATGCCAAACTACTAATCTGGCTTTGATGGCGGGTGAGATTGCCCAACGGTTCGCGATGATCTAAATCCCAGATTTGAATGCGTCCATCGCCGCCGCCACTGGCAAGGAGTTGACCATCAGGACTGAGGGCGATCGCCGTCATGCCCCACCCATGCCCCGGTAACGTCGCATCCAGACTGAGTTCTGGCAAATACCAGAGTTTGATGGCACCATCCTCGCTGGCACTGACCAGGCTTTGTCCATCGGGAGTAAATACTAACCCACAAATAGAACTGGTATGCCCATTGCCCAACCACAGCGATCGCCCACTGAAGGTATGGATCAAGTCACCACTGGGCAAATCCCACAGCTTGATAGTTTTATCGACACTGCCACTGGCAATGGTGCGACCGTCAGGACTAATGGCGATCGCGGTCACGGCACCCGCATGGTCGGTCAGGGTCAAACGGCAGTGCCAAACTTGCTCTGGCACAATCTGTTCATAGCGGTGCAGGGGGGCTTTGCTGGGGTGGTTAGTTGTGAGTTGTTTCGGGGAAGGAGGACGGGATGAAACAGTCTTTGCGTCTGGTGCCAAGCCCAAATCCTGCAATACGTCAGTTGCCGTTTGGTAGCGCTGGCTGGTTGCCCGTTGCAACAACTTATCTAAAATACGACGTAATTTGGAACTAACAGGTTTGGGTAAAAATTGCCGCCAAATCCACGCATCCTGGCTGACGGAATAGAGATCAAACGGGTGCATTCCGGTGAGTAAATGAATGCAAGTGACACCCAAACTAAAGAGATCGCTAGCAAACTCCGCTTTGCCCATCGCCTGTTCGGGAGCAACGTAAGCCGCACTACCAATCACTGTCCCCGTTCGCGCTAGAGTGGTGTCGGTTTCTGCGTATTTAGATGCGCCAAAATCAACCAATACTAATCGTTCGTCATTCAGCGGACAAATAATATTTTCGGGTTTAATATCGCGATGAATCACCCGATGCTGGTGAATAAATTGTAAGACGGGCAATAAATCTAATAAAATTTGCCAGATTTCTGCTTCGCCGAATAAGCCATGGTCGATCAAGACCGTTTCTAGATTGGGTCCATCGATAAATTCTTGTACCAGATAATGAATCTTTGCCTGCTCAAAATAGTCCCACAATTGGGGGATTTGCGAATGCTGACCCAACTGCGCTAACCGTTCTGCTTCTTGATAAAACAAATCGGTGAGTTTGTCGGGTTGATTGAGATACTGAAAATTAGTGCGATTGTCAGGCAATGATTGTTTGATGACGCAATCGGGCGCATCGGGTTCAGCCAGATCCATTGCCAGGAAGGTGCGACCAAAGCCGCCCTGTCCTAAAACTTTGATTGCTTTATAGCGATCGCCCAAAATTAGCGATGACCCACAATTCAGACAAAACTTAGCATCGTCTGGGTTGTGCGGTTTCTGGCAGGCAATGTTAAAGCAGTAGCTCATCAAGTGGGAACTAACTCACCCGGCCTTAGTTTTGCCCACTTCCCCATTTCTGGCTGAAAGCTTTGACACCCGACCACATCCCATTCCATCTCAATCACATCATCTTTGTTGCGGATGTTGACGTTGATGGTCGGTTCGACGGCTTCAAAGTCTGGAAACTCAGTTAAATGAGGTTGTTGGTGCTGATGCTCAACGGCATTATAAGTCGTGCACCGATCGACGTAGTGGCAATTCACGCAAATGCACATCGCGAAATCCTCCGCAGCATCAGCCAATAGATCAACGCTTCAATCAGACAAGCTGCCTTGCCTATTTCTGTTACTCTATCTCAGTTTTAGCAAAACGGGGCTACGTTCACAACCACTGATTTGGGTAGAGATATAGTACTTTAAGTGCAGAAACGGTGTTGTGGGGCGCTCCGCGCCCCACAACACCGTACTGCATCAACCTGCACAGCGCTATATCGTTTCCAGGCAGAATTTAAACCAGCAAACGCTGTAAATTCGCATCGCCACGGGTTTCGACGGTGTGACGGACTCGCTGCCACAGGCCTTGATCCTGCCGATACAGACTCAAAACCTGGAGACTGGCTTGAGCATCCGTCAGTCGGGCTTCTGCTACCAGAGAGAGTAAGAAATCCAGTGCCGCATCGGTGCGCAGCATGGCGATCGCCAACAAGCCAGTCTGCCGCAGATCTGGATCGCGTAGGTGTTGCCACCAGTCTTTGAGTAGCTCAAATGCTTCCGGAACGCGAGATTCCCCCAACGCCAAAGCAGCCGCTTCGGCACTTTCGGGATGGATACCTAAAGCGGGGGGTTCTTGGCGGCGATAGAGATAGTCTTTCACCAGGGGCAATGATGACTGGGGCGCTAGTTTTAGTAGCGCAATCAAATAGTCTGACAGGACGGCAAAGTCATCACTCACTTTAATCCGCAGGCGTAACAACGGTATGCCGATTGGATTATCGCTATAGGCGATCGCTCGGGCAGCAGAGATGCGGGCTTCTGGTTTGGGGTCGGCAAGTAAGTCTGCCAGTTCTGTCATGACATCGGCATAGTTCATTCTCACCAAGCCCAATGCACAGACGCCGCGTAAGGGAGCGGCTTGGTCTTCCTGTCCACCCCAGACGGGTTCTAGCTGAATGTGGCGAATGCCCCGGAGGAATAGATCAGGGTCGCTGTAATCTAGGTGATATAAGGCGTTGGCAATTTCTTTTTTGGCAAGACAACCGGGATCTGTATCCGCAGGTTTGACCATCAGCCGATCGAACGTGGCGATGAGATCGGGAATTAACGATGCGATCGCAAACTCTGCAATGAGCTTGGCAGCCTGGGCGATCGCAATGGAATATTTGCTGCGAAGCACTTGACGCAAAATGGCGATCGCCTCTTCTGACACTGGATCATCCCGGACATCAGCCAGAAGGGCTTGGATTTCTTCAAGTTTGCGGGATTTTGCCATGAGTCTACAGGCAACGCACCGGATTTTGGGAAGACGTGAAAACTGACTTTAAACGTGTTTTGGGTGAGCAAACGCCGTTTGCTCACCCAAAACTATAACCCTATTTAAGGAATGCAATGGCTATTGCCCTAAGTGGTTGTCTTCGATCCACTGAACCACTTCCGATTCAGATTCAGCATACAGCGCTTTACCCGATTGCGGATCAAATGCATGCCACCAGGTAGCACCGTTGGCATCTTTAACTTTCTCGACCGATAGGTGGGTTGATTTATCAATGACATCCAGCAAATTATTCCAGGACGACTTGACCCAATTGGCGATCGCAGAGACATGGTGGTCATAAGCGCCCCCCAGACCCAGTTGGCGCTGTTCTTGTTCTAATAGGCTAACGAGTTGCGTATTATGGTTGGCTCTTGCCACTTCTAACCGATGAGATAAAGAAACGGCAATATTTTGCTGGTGCTTCGCAAAGATTTCAGAGTTGTTGAGACGAAATACATGAGCCATAGGTTTTGCCTGCATCCTGTGTGAACAAAGTTATAGGAAATGAAGAGTGCGAAATGTAAGTTGGAAGTGCCGACCCATGTCTTCTGTAGCAGCATTGATAACCTGCGACCTGGGGCGACATATCCAAACTCTGGAAAAGATTGATGAGGAGTAAATTCCTTCTCACTATCTAATCTTAAATCTTTTCTGTAGCATTTGCTACGAAAATCAGTTTAATTTAAGCCTGTTTGCTTTTGCAAAAGTTTCTTGTCACCTTGCATATTTCTTCGAGGCTCAACCTACAGATCCATAGCAATCTGATGT
Source organism: Calyptranema fuscum S582 (assembly GCF_055793305.1). Lineage (NCBI taxonomy): Bacteria > Bacillati > Cyanobacteriota > Cyanophyceae > Oculatellales > Oculatellaceae > Calyptranema > Calyptranema fuscum. The sequence continues at coordinate 174,429 of NZ_JBSLYH010000008.1, read as the reverse complement.
GTTGATTTTGAGGATAGTGCGATGTGGTCTTCTGTAAAAACAATCCTGCCCCTTGTTTTAACGGCTTACAGCTTACTTGCAGGGATGCCAATCTCTTCTCAGGCTGAAAGCATGGGCAATCATTTTAATGCTGAAGGTGAATTAAGGTCTCAGGTTGTTGACACTTCTTTAGATGTTGACTTACAGTATGTTCCTCCTAACCGGGGAACACCTGCCCGTCGAGGCGGTGGTGGCACCCGCTAAGTCAGCGAACCCTGAAAAAGTGAAGTTTTATTTCAAGATTCACCATGACGATGGTTTAGCGTTGGATTTTAGTTCAGTAAGCCAGCATTTCTGAGGAACCACCAGGATGAAGCGGCGAATTGGGTCATTCACCACGATTACTTTGTTTGCTAGTGTTCTATGCGGTAGCCTCAGCCTGCCTGCGATCGCACAACAAAGTACCCTGACCCGCGCAGAGGTGTATCGCCTACAAAATAATGTACAGCTTTTGTTAAGAGGACAAACGCCCCGTGCCGCAAGACTGTCGGACGTTTTAGTCCCATTAGATGCTTTGAGAACATCGGCATCTGCTATTGCCGAACTCTTGTTTAACGAAGGGTCGATCGCACGAGTCGATCAAAATACAACATTTCGGTTTGAAGTTGGGTTACGGCGATTTCAACTCCGCAATCTGGTTGCCCTGAACGAAACCACATTTGTGTTAGAAAATGGGACAGCGCTGATTATCAGTCCGCCTGACAGCGTGGGGACTCAGATTCGCACGCCTCAAAGTCAGATTAATATTGCGACGTCAGAATTTCCGACGGCAACGCGTTCGACTCAGGGAACACCAGCCACCCTCGTTGCACTGCGTTGGTTCAACAATAAGTCTCTACCAGCGTTGGCTGAGCCGCTAAGCGTTGAGAAAGTCGCCCCAATTCAGGTGTCTCCGCTCGATCGGGTTCATTCCGACCCTCCACCGTTACGCCGGAGTGAACCCGATCCTTTATTGCTGACGCAAACGGAAGATTTGTTGCCCGCACCCGCACGCAGTAGCGCCGTTATGGTGGTGCATGATGCGACCAATGGCATAACTCAAGTGTTTGCCCTGACCGATGGCGAGATTACCGTTGCCAATGAGGCGGGAACAGATGCCGTTTCTCTGTTAGGCGGACAAACGGTTGCCGTTGCCAGTGGACAACTGGGAGACATTCAAGAATTTGATCTGGAAGCTTTCTATCGCAATGTTCCGTTAGCCGCAGGATTGGGACCGTCACAGGAAGCGGCGATCGCCCAACAACCCGCCGCTGTGCAAACTAGCCTTAACGCTGTACGTCCGGCAACGCTGGCAGCCGTAAGACGACAGGCACGACGACTGGAAGGGTTTGCCACCACCTTTTTGCGCGATGCGTTGAGTGGATCAGATAGTGATTTTGATGGGCAACGGGGACGCTCAGCGATTATCATCGACGCACAACAAACATTGAACGGTGTTTTTATCCGCAGAAACGATACAGCCGACGGATTTAATGCCGACTTTGTAGACGACAATGGCAATGTCATTCCCATCGCCGTGAATACGGACGATCGCACGATCACAATCAACGAAAGTCGCGGCACTGCCAGCAACGCCGGACTCAGCGGTAATAATGCCGTGGGCACCGTTATTTTCCAAGATGGCACGACGGTTCCGTTAGGGTCGTTAGGCAATGTCACGTTGCAAAATGGTCAAGCGATTCGCATTGAAGTCTTTAATGTCAACGGCGATTTTGACAACATTCCTGCCCAGGGTGGGCGACGTCCCGGACAGTTGACCATTGGGTTGCCGCCTGATCGGTAAGCAACTTAACCATGTGATGCCTTGAGTGGGCAGAGGAGGTGTTTTGGATAGACAAGGGTGTTGGGTGTTATCAGGGATTTCGATCTTGATGGTGGTGCCACCTGCCTATGCAGAGCTTCAGCCAGCGAATCTGCCACCGGAGATCCTCGCACCCGATCGCACTACCACGGTTGAACCCTCTACGCGATCGCAAGATTTAGGCGATTCCATGACCCTGGCGATCGCCGTGCCATCCAATCCATCTGCTGCTGAGTCATCCTCCCATCCGGCAACGGCAACTGGTCTGTCAGCAGAAACTGGCGTCCCAACAACAGCGATCGCAGAGCAGGAGACTTCAGATGTACCGATAGATCTGCCCGAAAATCTATCTGAAAATTCGCCCGAAACTTTATCTGAAGATCTGCCTGGAAATTCGCCCGAGAATTTATCTGAAGATCTGCCTGAAAATTCGCCCGAAACTTTATCTACAAATTCACCCGCAACTCTATCTGGAGATCTGCCTATTGGCATGTTGCCCAGCGTTCAGGTTTACACAGCCTCCGACGCTAACAATGGCATGGATGACTCTGCGATCGCTCCATCAGACCTGGATCGAGTCGATCGCATGACTCCAGATGAGTGGATTGCCTTGATTAATGGCGACGAAACTATCAACGATCCTCTCAACTCGGTTACAAACGTTCATTTAGATCAGAGCTTAGACGCGAACCCTGACCCAAATTTTAGCGAAATGCTAACCGCAGAGATGTCGGATGAAACGACTCATGGGCAACCCTCTAGCCGACCACCTCGATCACCTGTAGAATTCCAGACTGAAGCCGAACGGTTGTCTCCGCCAGAGCCGTTGAACTCCCAATCCCTGGCAGATAGCGAAACCGCTTCACCCGACCCAGATAACCCATTTCCAGATCTATGGGACTCCGATTTATTTGAATCGTCGATGGATCAGGTGACGTCTGTTTCTCAACTATCGGACGTGCAACCGAGCGATTGGAGCTATCAGGCGTTACAAACCTTGGTCGAGCGCTATGGGGTGATCTCTGGTTATCCCGATGGCACTTTTCGTGGCGATCGCTCTCTGACGCGCTATGAATTTGCTGCCGGACTCAATGCTGCCATCGAAGCTCTTACCCAACTACCTGCGATCGCCACCGATGGGTATGCTACTCAGGACGATTTGGCAACCCTGCAACGCCTCCAGACCGAATTTTCGACCGAACTGGCTGCTATCCGTAGCCAAGTCGGAACGCTGGAAAACCGTGCTGCACAACTGGAAGCCCAGCAATTTTCTACCACCGTGCAGTTGGGCGGCGAGACGATTTTTGGACTGGCAACGGCGGGTGGGGGCAATCCACCCGGCACAGGTGACGGCAATATGGTTTTCACCCATCTGACGCAGCTTCAGCTTGCAGGCTCATTCAGTGGGCGCGATGCCTTTCGGATCGGGTTGTCGGCAGGGAATTTTGGCGATCGCGGCTTTGCCTCACCCACTAGTTTGAATACCAACATGGCATTGTTGGGCTATCAAGACGACACCGATAACCGGATTCAGCTGAGTTCGTTAGAATATCGCTTTGCCGTGGGCGATCGCCTGGTCGTTACCGTCAAACCTGTGGGCTTTGGTCTGACTACAGTGTTGAGTCCTAACTCTCTGTTTTCCAGTGCCAGCGATGGTGCCCTGTCTCGCTTTGCTGCCTTCAATCCGGTGTTTCGCATCGGTGGGTTAGATAGTGGTGTGGGGGTTGACCTCTTGCTGACCAATCGGGTTCGGCTCCAGGTGGCTTATGGAGCCAGAGATGCCAGCGATCCGGGGCAAGGTCTATTCGCATCCGACCATCGAGCACTGGGCGTCCAACTCCTGACCCGTCCTGTGGATGATGTCACGACTGCCCTTGCCTACGTTAATGCCTTCGACCAGAACGGATTTCTCAACACCTTCACCGGCAGCAATAATGCTGATACGTCGGGTGGGTTTAATGAACCCGCTGCCATTCATGCGATCGCGGGTACATTTCAATGGCAAGTGACACCCAATGTAGTCGTTGGAGCATGGGGCGGGGTGATGGGTACTGTTTCGCTGGAATCGGATGCCGCTGCCCTGTCCACGACTTACCAATTTTCGCTGGGGTTACTGGATCTGTTTGGGCGAGAAGGTGATCTATTGGGTGTCATGGTCGGTCAACCGCCCCGATTGCGGGTTGGCACTTTGATTCAAACGGAAGATGAAGGATCGGGACTGCACTATGAAGTCTTTTATCGATTTCGGGTGAATGACAATCTCTCTATCACACCTGGCTTCTTTATCGTCACCGATCCGGGGCATATCTCCAGCAATGACACCATTTTTGTTGCTGCCTTACGCACCACCTTAAGATTTTGATTCAGAAAAATAGCGTTGCACAATTTTGAGAATGCGATCGGCAGCATGACCATCCCCAAAGGGATTGACGGCTGTTGCCATGCGCTGATAGGCATCGGCGTCACTGAGCAATTCCAACGCCGCATTAAAAATACTCTGAGGCTGGGTGCCGACCAGTTTGGCAGTTCCTGCTGTCACGGCTTCAGGGCGTTCTGTGGTTTCTCTCAGCACCAGAACGGGTTTGCCTAAGCTGGGAGCTTCTTCTTGCAATCCACCCGAATCGGTCAGCACCAGATGACAATGCTGAATCGCACCCACCAATTCACCATAGTCCAGGGGTTCGGTTAAAAATACTCTGGGATGATTGCCCAGCATCGCTTGCAGCGGTTCTCGCACGGTTGGATTGCGATGCAACGGCAATAACAATGCTGTATCGGGGAATTTTTCCAGGATTTGTAAGAAACCCTGGGCAATTTCTTTGACAGGTTCTCCCCAATTCTCTCGTCGATGTACGGTTGAAAGCAAGACGCGGTATTGATTCCAATCCAGATTAGGAATTGGGCAAGCAGGCGATCGCTGTGCCACGGATAGCAAGGCATCAATCACCGTATTGCCAGTATGGTGAATCTCACCGACCACACCCGATCGTTGCAAATGCTCTACAGCCAATGTGGTTGGGGCAAAATGCAACTGCGTTACTTGAGAAATCAGGCGGCGATTGGCTTCTTCCGGATAAGGATTGTAGAGATCATCGGTACGCAATCCCGCTTCTACATGCCCGACGGGAATCTGTTGATAAAAAGCGGCGATCGCAGCTGCAAATGCCGTAGTCGTATCTCCTTGCACAATCACCAGTTGGGGTTTGATCTCCTGAAATAGCGTTTCTAATCCCCGTAGACTACGGCAGGTAATATCAGTCAGGGTTTGCTTGTGCTGCATGATTGCCAAATCGTGATCGGCACTCAAATCAAACAATTGCATCACCTGCTCAACCATCTCTCGATGTTGACCCGTCAGCACCACCCGTGTTTCAAACTCTGGGCATTGCTGAAACTGCTGAATGACAGGTGCCAGCTTAATCGCTTCCGGTCGCGTTCCAAGAATAATGCAAATACGGATTGGGTTAGAGGTCATTGTAAGAAGGTTAAGGGGTCAGGGGTCAGGGTAAAGACTCATTAGCTAATAGCTAATAGCTATTAGCTATTAGCTAACTCACGCAAATACGACGGTGCGGTTGGCGTAGACTAAGACTCGATTTTGCAGGTGCAGTCTGACGGCTCTGGCAAGGACGACTCGTTCCAGGTCTTTGCCTTTGCGGATCAGATCACTGACCTGGTCGCGATGACTGACGCGGACAACGTCTTGTTCGATGATGGGTCCTTCGTCTAAATCTTGGGTAACGTAGTGTGCTGTTGCGCCAATAATTTTGACACCTCGTTCGTAAGCCCGTTGGTATGGGTTGGCACCGGCAAACGCGGGTAGGAAGGAGTGATGAATGTTAATCACCTGGGGAAATTGGGCGATAAAGTCAAACGAGAGAACTTGCATGTACTTCGCTAAAACAACGAGATCAATTTGGTATTGATGAAGTAATTCCAGTTGTTTTTTCTCTTGCTCGTGTTTGGTTTCGGCAGTGATCGGAATGTGGTGATAGTCGATGTTAAATTGAGTGGCGATCGCCCTTAAGTTTTCGTGGTTACTGATAATCACGGCAATTTTGGCATTCAGTTCACCAGCCTGTTGTCGCCAGAGTAAATCATATAAACAATGATCTTGGCGACTCACCCAGATAGCAATGCGCGGGATGGTATCGGAAAACTGGAGTTGCCAATTGGCTTGTAATGGTTTGGCGATCGCGTTAAATGCCGGTGCAATTAAGTCACGCGGTAAATTGAATCCTTCTAACTGCCATTCAATCCGGGTGAGAAATAACCCCATGGTTAGGTCAGTATGCTGATCGGCGTGGATAATATTGCCGCCGTTGGAATAGATAAAATTGGCAATTTTAGCAACCAATCCCTTTTGGTCGGGGCAAGAGATCAACAAGATGGCAGTCGGACTTGTCATTGCTAGGAAACAGGTGGGAGAAAGGTTTAGTTGTTTCCTAGCTATTAGCTAACAGCTTTTCGCTAGGAAACAGGTGGGAGAAAGGTTTAGTTGTTCGTTGTCGGCGTTGGTATTCGCTATCAGCTATTAGCTAACAGCCTCTTCATCATTATCCCTTTACTGCTCACTATTACTCCGTCAAGGGGTTGGGCTTTGTGAATCTGGACTGGTTGATGTGGGGCTTTCTAGCGTGGGGCGTTCTGGCGTGGGGCGTTCTGGAGTCGGACTTGCTTCAGCAGGCGTTTCTGGGGTAGGACTGGTTGAAGTAGAGCTTTCTGGGGTGGGACTTGCTGACGTAGAGCTTTCTGGAGTGGGACTGGCTGCATCAGAGCCGTCTGCATCCGGGCTGGCTGACGTATTACTATCTGGCTCTGTAGCTTGTTTCCATTCGGCTAAGGGGCGGCTTACAGCATTCTCGAAGTCGGGGGGCACGAGTAAAACCTGAAGTGTCGCACTGGGATCACTGGGCGCATCGGCTTGCGCGTAAATGAAGCTCCGGTTAAAGTCGTATTCTCCCAGGGTTAAGCTGTGCGTTTCCTGGTTGTCGAGGGTGAATTCGATCACGGCCAGGGGTTGATGAAAGCCAAATTGTTCTCGGTCGGTTGCGGGTGCCGTCAAGGTGCGATCGCTGGTTGCTGTGGTGATGAGATTGAGTAGAAAGGCGATGCTGGCATCATTGGCAGTTGTGGGCTCAGGAGATTTCATCTGCCAAACGCCCTGACTATCTTTTTCAAAGGAGAGCGATCGCAACTGAGTTTTCAGGGTGAACGATTGAACCTGACTTTCCTCAATGTTGAAGATCGGCGTGCCGGTTGTCTCCGAACTTCCCGTTTGAGAGGATGGGGTCTGCGTCTGAGAAAAATAGACGACACCACCCAAAATCGCTGCCGCCAGCACTAATACGATGGTTGTTGGCTTCAGTTTCATATCGGTTCTCAAAACATCTCATCAGGTTCTAACAGCACTGGTTTTGAGAATGAATTCGAGTATGAACCCGCAGGGTTCACACTCGAATTCATCCCCGGATCTGGTCGGCTCTCCAAGGGTTTATCTCCGTGACCACCAGATTATAACTGCCATCCCAAAGCCAATCACAGGCAATGCTACGAGCGCTAACAACGCAAGAATCAGTTGCATTTGACCGCTCAGGACAAGGCGACGATTGGTAAATTCTTTGGGACGGATGGAGAGGGTTTGTTGATCTTGCTGGCTCAGCCAACTGACGGAATTGAGGAAGACATCGCCATTCAGTTGCTGATTCACCAATCCATCGGTAATGAAGCTAGAGTTGCCGATCACGACCATGCGAGCCTGGGCAGTTTCATCCGATTCAGCATCGTCAGAGGGTTGATCACTGTCGTCTTCGCTGTCTTCCGTCTCCGAGTCGTCTTCGGCGTCGGTGGATGGAGAAGGACTGGCATCTGGGCTAGTTTCTGGACTGGCGTCTGGGCTGGTTTCTGGGCTGGTTTCTGGGGATGGTGTGGAATCGGTTGAGTCGTCTGTCGTTTCGACCGGGCGGCTGAGCGCTGCCCCCAGCGTCATTTCACCCTGGAACCCCGACGTGGGATCAAATTCTAACTGTCCGCTTTCAGTGAGTCGTTGTGCCTGGGTGCGATCGCTGGTAATGATGATCGAGACGGCTTCTACGCCTGTTTTCTCGTTCAATCCCAATGGCTGCGCGACTGGGTAAAAAGAGATGCCGTTCGCGAAATCTTGCGTAATTGGGTGATTGCCATACTGTGTGACGATGGGCACGGCAGCCCCCAAACCCGCTGACTGACCGGCTGGATCAACCAACAACAGGTTGCTTAATTTCACGCCCCAATCATCCAGCAATTCATCCAAGCCTGTATCGACTGACTGAGTCGGATCTGTTTTGGGATCCAGCAACAGCAGTAGACCGCTCTTGCGTTTGAGATAGTTCTCTAGAGCAGTGACTTCAACGTCTAGAAAGGCTCGTTGGGGATCGGCAATGACTAAAACAGATGTATCATCTGGAACGTTAGTGGTTTCAGCTAGATTTAGCGGTTCGGTAACAAAATTGCCATCCTTTAAGGCAGCGATCGCTTCAGAAATGCCCCCTTCTCCAGCTTCTAGCGGTCGTTCTCCATGACCCTGGACGACGTAAATTTTGGCTGCGACCGGGTTAGAAATTTGGGCGATCGCACTGGTGAGTTTACGTTCAGATAGCTTTTCGTCCGGTGTAATAATCTGCACCAGGCGATTTTCGTCACCTTTTTCGAGATAGACCTCGCCCGGTTGGCGCACATTAAATTTCCGGGTTAGCCCCGGATTAGCCTGGGGATCGATATATTCGTAACTAAATTGCGCATTCTGGCGTTTGTAGTTGTCCAGCAATGCCTGATCGATGGAGTCGGGCGCACTCGAAAAGATCCAGGCTTTGACCGGAGTTTGTAAGCTTTTGACCACTTCCACACTCTGGGGTGCCAGAGTAAAGACGCGGTTTTCGGTCAGATCAAGGCGGGAAACATAGCGCACTCCCAGAAAGTTGATCAGCCCCAAAATCACCAATACGGCTAAGGTTGCAATCAGAGCATTTGTATTTGCCTGGGTTGACCGTTGTCCTAAAAAACCGGGCACGGCGTTGCTGTTATAGATCAGCCAGAGAATGGCGATCGCCACTCCTGCCCCAATCAAACTCAACGGCACAACGCTCCAACTGGCTGCAACAAGTCCTGCCGTCACACCGATAACAATCAGGATAGGACTCAGCCAGAACAGATATTTCCAATACTTCCTGTAGACAACCGCTGTTTTCATAGCGCCACTGCATTATCCTTTGACGTGCATTTCAGGCATCGCTTGATATCGGGATGGATTTGGGACGTGAAACCTCGGGTTGCACATTCAAATTCGTCCCCAAAATCAGCAACGCCCATTTCACAGCATCGCTTGGGGATGGTTTTTAAGTAGAGAGATTAAAAGTCTCCCGCAAAACATCCCTAAACGTCAGCCATATGCATTTCACTGCACAGCTTCTCAAAGGTATTGCAGATAGAGCCAATTGACAACAGGGTGGGGAAAAGCTAGTAGCTACTAGCTACTAGCTAACAGCTACTAGTGTTGCAAACACGAAATTTTGCAAAACATGGGGGTTTGGGGGCTGCGCCCCCAAGAGGGGGTTTTACCCCCTCCACCCCCTCTAAAACTTTTAAGTTGGTGTACTAGCTAACAGCTAACTAAAAACTAGCCAACGCCTGATCGACCGCTACAATTGCCTGACCGACAGCTAACAGCTAGTAGCTGACAGCTAACAGCTAGTAGCTAACAGCTAACTAAAAACTAGCCAATGCCTGATCGACCGCTACAATTGCCTGATCGACTTCGGCTTCCGACACAATCAGAGGGGGGACAAAGCGGACTACTTTCGGACCCGCTGGCACCAGTAGTAACCCCTGAGCCATGGCGACTTTGACTACTTCGATAGATGTCAACTCAGCGTCTGATTTCAGTTCCATGCCCATGATCAATCCCCAGCCCCGGATCTCTGCGATCAAATGGGGATATTTTTGGGCGATCGCTCCCAATCCGGCACGCAGTTGTTCGCCCCGTTCCTGGACATTTGCTAACAGGCGATCGCGTTCTATCGTGCGGCAAATTTCGAGGGCGACAGCACAGGCAAAGGGATTGCCACCAAAGGTGCTGGCGTGATCGCCGGGTTGATAGATATCGCAGAAAGACTTACACAGCATCGCGCCAATGGGAATGCCACCCCCCAATCCTTTCGCAGAGGTGAAAATATCGGGTTCAATGCCTAAGTTTTCGTAGCCCCACATCTGCCCAGACCGCCCCATCCCAACCTGGACTTCATCCAGAATCAGGAGAATACCCTTCTCGTTACAAATTTCTCGAATTCGTTGGAAATAGGCGCGATCGCCGGGACGGACGCCGCCTTCTCCTTGCAATGCTTCTAGCATGATGGCAGCGACATGACGTTCATTGCCATCGATCAAGGCGATCGCTTCCTCGAGTGCCGAAATATTGTTGTATGGCACATAGTGGAAACCGGGCATCAGGGGATCAAAATTCTTTTGGTACTTTGGCTGACCTGTGGCTGTGATCGTCGCCAGGGTACGACCGTGAAAACTCGCATGAGCCGTGATGATAACCGGATGCTCGATATTGAGAACGGTATGGGCATATTTACGGGCTAATTTAATTGCTCCCTCATTTGCCTCTGCTCCAGAGTTACAGAAAAAGGCGCGATCGGCACAGGAATGCTCGACCAACCATTTCGCTAATTCACCCTGAGCTGCAATGTAATAGAGATTAGACACATGGTGCAGCGTTTTTGCCTGACGGGTGACTGCTTCAATAAACGCTGGATGGGCATGACCTAAGGTGCAGGTAGCGATCCCGGCAACAAAATCTAGATAGTCTCGCCCTTCGCTATCCCAAACGCGACATCCGTCTCCTCGCTCCAACATTAACGGAAATCGACCATACGTAGACATGACGTATTGGTCAAATTCATCCGGACTCATAGAGCCAGTCGGGACAGATAGGTTGGGTGTTTGCAGCAAGGTTTCTGGACTCACGGGTTTATCCTCAGGGTCAAATACTCAATTTTACAGAGGTTGGAGAAAATCTTAAACGAAGACTAAATCGCGATCGCGATGATTAATTTATCGGGTGAATCAAAGGGTGGGCACCGTTTCCAGGTATTGTCTACGAGACAGTCTGCGCCCAACAAAACCGGGGTCTAAGACCTTGATTCTAGGCTAGATCACGGAGGATCGGTTTCTGCCAGGTCATGGAATCTACATAATGTCCAATAATGTCCCCATAATGTCCCATGTTTTATATGAACTTCCGGTCAAGCTTTATACGATTCGGTTCATGGAGGCAGGGGGGAAGGGACAGGAAAGGGGCAGTTATCCTCTGGGAGAAGGTCAGCAAGCTCAGTTAGGAAATTGGGGCAACATCAGCCAGAATGACGGGTTTCCTTGAGAGATAAACAGGGTAACAGGAGCGATCGCCCGGTTCAATTTTTCTTCATCAAAACTTCATAGGCATAGGTGTTTGAAATCAAGCCGACTGGGGTAGAGCATGGCGATCGACTGACCCCTGAGACATTGCCTCACTACTAAGGAATGGGAATTAAATAACTCCGATGATTTGTTGTACGGGCGAACGGCCGTTCGCCCCTCCACACGATCCAATAGTCGATTGATTTGCTGTAGGGGCGAACGGCTGTTCGCCCTTCCACACGATCCAATAGTCGATCTTGTTTAATCCACGATTCTAAGTGCATGGGGCTGATCCATGTGTGATCCTGATGCTGGCTGTAGACTTTGAGTTGTAGTTATAGTTTGACCAGAAGCTTGAGTCTGAGGGATAACTCACCAGGGGCTGTCCTCTATCCGGGGTCTATGAGACTCCGCTGGCAGGTGGAGTTTTTCTCGCAGAAAAGCCAAAATATAAATGTTTGATCCGACTTATGAAAGGCAGTGTGTCAGGTGAAATTGAGGGGTAGACACAAAATCCAATGGAGCCTTTGCCTGACTCAACACCCGATCTAGAACCTGATCTAAAACATTACCCAATGACCAACCCATTCAGCGTCTCAGCTATCTTTCATGCCGACTCTAGCTAGTCAGACTGCCAAATCTTCTCGCCTGATCCCACTTTCCCTTGTGTGGGTCGCACCCCTGTGTATTCAGGTAGTTGTAGCGATGGGGGCGTTTGCTTATGCGTGGATGGTGAACTCTGGAGCCGAGGTGCGATCGCCAGGGTTGAGTCAATGGGCGATCGCTTCTAGTTTTCTCGTCACGTCTCTCATCACTGTGGCAGTGGCATGGTTGACTAGCCAGCGCCTACGCCGTTCTCTGGTAGCACTGACAACCGCCAGCCAGACCGCTGATTCTCATCCACTAGATACTCCTCGTCTGGCAGGAGGGATACGAGAATTAGCAACTCTGTCAACTACAATTGCTGAGATGGTGCAGGATGTGCATCAGGCACGCCAACAAACGGCTGAGATGCGGGCGTTTTTTGCCGCCATGCCCGACCTGATTTTTGTGTTTGATCAGGATGGACGGCATCTCAAAATTCCTGCCTTACAAACAGAGTTACTCTATCGATCTAAAGACGAACGCATTGGTAAAACGCTACACGAAGTTTTTCCTCGGGCGATCGCCGATCAATTTCTGGGGTATATCCAGCAAGCACTGACGACGCAACAAACCGTCCGTGCTGAATATAAGCTGGCGATCGATGGCAAAGACGTGTGGTCGGATGCCCGTATTGCCCCGATTGACCACCATTCGGTGGTCTGGATTACGACGAACATTACCGATCGCAAACAAGCTGAAACGGCATTACGCAATAGCGAAGCCACTAACCGTGCCCTGCTGGCATCCATCCCCGATTTGATGGTGCGGATGAATGGTAAAGGCATGATTTTAAGCCAGCTCAATCGGGGCAACGTCAAACTGTTTAAAACCGATGACGAAGCCGTGGGCAACAATGTCTATGACTTGTTGCCCTTTGATCTGGCTCAACAACGCATGGAATATGTGTTGAAAGCCTTAAAGACAGGTGATTTACAGGTTTATGAATTTCAGATTGTGGTCGCCGACGAAATTCGCTATGAAGAAGCCCGGATCACGCGGATTAACGACGATGAAGTCTTGCTGATGGTGCGCGATATTAGCAAGCAACATGCTGCACTCAGGGAACGGGAACGAGCAGAAATTGCCTTAGAACGTGCTCTGAGTCAGGCACTGTTACTCAGACAAATTACTGAAGAAATCCGGTCTACTCTCAACAGTCAGTCCGTGTTCAAAACGGCGTCTACCCAGATTGGTCAAGCGTTTTTGGTCAATCGCTGTATCATTCGCATTTATGAGCCTGAGCCAATCCCCAAACTGCATTGGGTAGCAGAATATGATGACCCCGATCATTCCTGTCTGGCGGATATCGAGATTCCGGTAGAAGGCAATGCTTACACGATCAAGGCGTTGACCCAAGACAAAGGGTTAGCGGCTCCCAATATCTACACCGATCCGCTTTTGCAATCTGCCATTCCGATTCTGCGACAGATCGAACTGAAGTCTGTGTTAGTAGTGCGCACCTCTTATCAAGGACAGCCCAATGGTCTGATTGCGTTGCATCAATGTGATCACTTTCGCCAGTGGACGAGTGATGAGATTGAATTTTTAGAAAAAATTGCGGTTCAGGTTGGTATTGCGATCGCCCAGGCTAGATTGCTCGAACAAGAACACCAGCAGCGGCAAGCCCTCGATCGGCAAAACCTGCAACTGCAAACAGAAATTGAAGAACGCCAGCGGATCGAGCAAGAACTGCAAAAAGCCAATGCTGAAATGGGCGCACTGTTTGCGGCGATGGATGATCTGGTGCTGGTGATCGATCGCGACGGACATTTTCTTAAAATTCCGGCTTCTAACTCCAAAGTCAACCGGGTTCCGGACGACCAACGGCTGGGGCATACCCAACACGACTTGTTTCCCAAAGAGACAGCTGATCTGTTTTTGGGTTATATCCGAACCTGTCTTGAAACCCAGCAGACGCTCAATGTTGAGTATCGACTGATGTTTGACGGCTATGAAACCTGGTCGAATGCCAGCGTCTCTCCGGTCGATGCTGAAACGGTCATTTGGGTAGCACGCGACATTACCCAACGCAAACAAGTCGAACACGAACTCAAACAAGCCAAAGAAGCAGCCGAAGCCGCTAACCGTGCCAAGAGTACCTTTTTGGCAAACATGAGCCACGAGTTAAGAACTCCTCTGAATGCGATCTTAGGGTTTTCTCAGTTGTTAGCTCGCAGCCCCGATTTTCCGGCGAGTCAGCAAGAAAATATGGCAATTATCAGCCGCAGTGGAGAGCATCTCCTGAGACTGATTAACGATATTTTAGACATGTCTAAAATCGAGGCCGGCAAAGTTACCTTAAACGAAGAAATCTTTGATTTGCAAAATCTCTTGAGCAATCTGGAGGAGATGTTTCAGCTCCAGGCTCACAACAAAGATCTGACCTTAGTGATTCGGCAAGATGCGGCAGTGCCGCAATTTATCGAAGCAGATTCGGGCAAACTGCGCCAGGTTTTGATCAATCTTCTGAGTAATGCCATCAAGTTCACCCAAACCGGCAATGTGACGGTACTCGTCAGCCTCAAAGAAGGGGGCATCAGTCAGTGGAATCGAGCGGTGAAACCGCCCACCGTGGCAACCAGTCCGGCACTGCTGCAACCTGCCCTTGCGCCTGTATCCCCTGCTCCCGCTTATACCTTGCAGTTTGAAGTGGCTGATACGGGACCGGGTATCACTTCCGAAGAACTCAACGTTTTATTTGAACCGTTTGTGCAAACCGAAAGTGGACGGCAATCTAGACAGGGCACAGGGCTGGGTTTGCCGATTAGCCGTAAGTTTGTCCGCCTGATGGGTGGGGATCTGACCGTTCGTAGCCGACCGGGTGTGGGCAGTTGCTTTTCGTTTGAGTTGCCGCTAAAGCAAGGGCAAATGGTAGAAAAGCCAGACGAACCTGACACACAGCCGATAATTGGGCTTGCACCCGACCAACCCGCCTATCGCATCCTCATCGTGGATGATGTTAAGATAAACTGCCAACTCGTCACAAAAATACTAAAACCGATTGGTTTTGACGTGCAAGAGGCTAGAAATGGAGCAGAGGCGATAGCTCTTTGGCAGTCTTGGCAGCCTCATCTGATTTGGATGGATATGCGAATGCCCGTGATGGATGGATATGAAGCCACTCAAAAGATTCGTGCTCTGGAAGCGCCGCACCCCACCACGGTGATCATTGCTCTCACCGCAGGTGCGTTTGATGAGGATCAAGCAAACATTCTGGCGTGTGGTTGCAACGATTTAGTGCATAAACCCTTCAAAAAACAAGACTTACTCGACAAAATTGAGACCCATTTAGGGGTGCAATACCTCAGGGGTGAAACCCTGCAACCCAAGTCGCTCAATTCGCTTGATAGTTTTAGCGATAGAGGATTTCCCCAATCTTCCACGGGTCGTCAGTTAAAGCCGACCGATCTAACGCCCATGCCCCAGGTCTGGTTAAGAAAGCTCCATCAGGCATCATCTCAAGCTGATATTCAAAGAGTTCTTGAATTAGTTCAAGATATTCCTGAGCAGCAAACAATTCTAAGAAGTTTGCTAATGGATTTGATTAACGATTTTCGCTTAGACGTCATCATGGATACAACACAGCAAACTCTGGAATGAACAACCATCAAATCGATAGCCAATTGACAGAGCGACAGGGCGATATCTTAATTGTGGATGATACGCCTAATAATCTTCGTCTTCTTTCTAATCTGCTAACAGAGAAGGGCTATCAGATCCGGGCAGCCATCAATGGACGCATGGCACTGACTGCCATTCAGGCTGCCCAACCAGAGCTGATTTTGCTGGATATTTGTATGCCAGAAATGGATGGCTTTGAAGTGTGCAAAACCCTCAAAGCAAATCCTCAAACCTGCGAAATTCCAATTATTTTTATTAGCGCTTTAGATGAAGTATTTGATAAGGTGAAAGCGTTTGAAATTGGTGGCGTTGACTACATTACCAAACCCTTTCATGTAGCTGAAGTGTTAGTGCGGGTTAAAATTCACCTTAGTTTGCGGCGCTTACAACAGCAACAACAACAACAGAACTTACAACTGCAACAAGAAATTTACGAGCGCAAACAGGCGGAAGAAAAATATCGGAGTGTTCTGGAAAATGCGATCGAAGGGTTTTTTCAAACCTCTGCCGATGGTCGGTATCTGGCGGCAAATCCGGCTCTGGCTAAAATGTATGGCTATGACTCAGTTGCCGAGTTTCTTGAGCATATCCATAATGTCAATCAAATCTACAGTCGTCCAAAACGCCGCGAAGAACTGAATGTGTATCTGAATCAGCATGGACAGGCGATCGATTTTGAATCGCAAGTAAATCGCAAAGACGGGCAAAAAATTTGGATTTCAGAAAACATTCGGGTGGTTAAAGATCCAGATGGGCAACTGCTGTATTACGAAGGCATGGTGCAAGACATTACCGAACGGAGACATGCCGAAGCAGAGCTGTATCGTCAACGCCAGGAAACAGAGCGGTTGTTGCTCAGCATTCTGCCGCAGTCTATTGCAGAACGATTAAAACGAAAACAGGCAACTATTGCCGACAGTTTTGAGTCAGTTACCGTATTGTTTGCTGATATTGTCGATTTCACACGACTTTCAACTCGCATTGCACCTTCTAGCTTAGTTGACCTGCTGAATCGAATTTTTTCTGAGTTTGACCGTTTGGCTGAGTTTTATGGTCTAGAAAAAATTAAAACGATGGGAGATGAGTACATGCTGGCGGGTGGGTTGCCCATGCCCTGTGCCAATCACGCCGAGCTGGTCGCGGATATGGCATTAGCCATGCAACACAGTATTACCGAGTTTTATTCAGATTTGGGGTCATCTTTCCAACTGCGGATTGGCATTAATACAGGACCTGTTGTTGCAGGGGTCATTGGCACGAAGAAGTTTACCTATGATCTCTGGGGAGAAACTGTGAATCTGGCAAGTCGGATGCAGACGCAGGGTGTACCGGGAAGCATTCAGGTTGCAGCAGCTACCTATCAACAACTCAAGCATCTCTATCTGTTTGAAGAACGCGGGGTGCTGGATGTGAAAGGATTTGGTGAAATGTCTACCTATTGGCTTAAACAAAAAAAGAACTAAGGATCGTGGATTTAATAAACCTCAATTCTTGGGTAGGGGCGTACGGCCGTACGCCCCTACAGAGAATCTGACTTCTGTGCTCTACAGCAGTTATTCGATGCAATTTACCGTTGCTGAGCCATACAAAATGAATACTAAACCCATGACAACTCAACGTCGCCATATTTTGGTTGTTGATGATATTCCCGCTAACGTACAGTGCCTGGTCAAGCTGTTGAGCAAAAATGGATATGATGTACGGGCAGAGCTAAGTGGTCAAATGGCATTGGCTGCGGTGCGTGAGGTAATGCCAGAGCTGATTTTGTTAGATGCTCGTATGCCGGGAATGAGTGGCTATGAAGTTTGTAAGGTGCTCAAGGCGGATCCGAAAACCCGTGAAATTCCAATTATTTTTCTTAGTTCTTTAGATGAAGTGTTAGATAAAGTTAAAGCCTTTGAAATGGGTGCCGTAGACTACATTACCAAACCCTTTCACTTTGCTGAACTATTGGCACGGGTGCAAACCCATTTGATGCTGCGGCGTTTACAACAACAATTACAAGAGCAAAATGAACACCTGCAACGGGAAGTGCGCGATCGCCTTGCGGCTGAAACAGCGTTGCAATTTGCCAATCAAGAATTAAAACGGCTGGCACATTTAGATGGGCTGACCCATGTTGCCAATCGGCGTTGTTTTGATCAGCGGCTTGATGAGGAATGGCATCGGCTATCGCGGGAAGCTCAACCTCTGTCGTTGATTTTGTGTGATGTGGATTATTTCAAGCTGTATAACGACCACTACGGTCATCAATCCGGGGATACTTGCTTGCG
Source organism: Calyptranema fuscum S582 (assembly GCF_055793305.1). Lineage (NCBI taxonomy): Bacteria > Bacillati > Cyanobacteriota > Cyanophyceae > Oculatellales > Oculatellaceae > Calyptranema > Calyptranema fuscum. Next base: position 156,612 of record NZ_JBSLYH010000008.1, on the reverse strand, counting down.
GCAAATTGCCGAGGCGATTAATCGAAACATCCGTCGGGCTGCGGATCTGCTTGCTCGCTATGGGGGCGAAGAATTTGTAATTATTTTGCCGAATACGGCTTTGCGCGGTGCCGTTTATGTAACGGAGTTAATTCGGGCAGAAATTGCTACGCTCAAAATCCCCCATCTCGCATCCCATGTTTGCGATTGGGTCACAGTCAGCATGGGGATTGCCAGTGCTATTCCATCCCCGGATCTATCGCCTAAGCGGTTGATTGATGCGGCTGATCAGGCGTTGTATGAAGCTAAATTTAAGGGGCGCGATCGCTATGCTGTACACGATCTATTTACGGTCGCGAGATCATCAGTCGCAGATACTCTACCTTGATGCAAACATCCATGGCGATATTTAAACCGGCTGCCAGTGCATGCGCTGCTGCTTCGGGATGGACAATTCCCAATTGCGCCCAGACTGTTTTGGCATGAATGGCGATCGCCTCTTCGACAATGTCAGGAAGATAGTCTGCACGACGAAACACATTGACAATATCAATCGGTTGCGGCAGTTGTTGTAGCGATGCATAACAACGCTCTCCATCAATCTGTTGAAGAATTGGATTGACCGGGTAGACTATATAACCAGCCTGCCGTAAAAACTGAGCAATTTGATAACTATCACGGTGGGGTTTATGAGAATGCCCCACAACGGCGATCGTTTTAGCGCTGGATAGCACTTGCCGCATAGCAGCCACATCCTGATTTAGATTCATCTTTAATTGGCACAATCACGATTCATGACTGATTCATTGGGCAGGGTGGTATTGCACAATATAGCTGCACTTAAGTTGGATCTAGACACTACAGCCCCCGTTAAATTTGCTCCTTGCAGATTGGTTCCTTGCAACTCCGCATGGCTGAGATTTGCCCCAATCAGATTAGCGCGACGCAGATTGGTCTGATTCAAAATTGCCCGATTGAGTGCGGCTCCTTCCAGGTTTGCTCTCAGTAAATTGGCGTTACTCAAATTTGCCCGACGTAAATCGGCTCCACTCAAATTGACATCGCCCAAATAAATGCCACTCAGATTTGCTCTAAACAGCTTGGCTCTAGAAAGATTGGCACTGCTCAAATTTGATTCACTCAAGTCCGTATTGCTCAAATCTGCTTCTCTCAAATTTGCTCTGGGCAAATTAACGCGAAACAAATTGGCACCGACCAGACTGGCAGCGGTCAAATCGGCATCACCCAGGTCAGCTCGTCGTAGATCTGTTTTATCTAAATCGGCACCGCTGAGGTTAGCATCGCTGAGGTTGGCATCGCTGAGGTTGGCATTACTTAAGTCGGCATTACTCAGATCGGCGCGAATCATATTTACCCCCGTCACGTTTGCCTGATAGAGTCTGGCATACCGCAGATCGGCATCGCCTAAATAGGCGCGGCGCAGATCAATTTCGCGCAGGTTGGCTTTGTTAAGACTGACGCCACTGAGAATAGAATCGCTGAGGTGGGCACCATTGAGGTCTGCGCCGGTCAAAATGCTATCGTTCAGAATCGCGCCGCGAAGATTAGCATTTCGCAGATTTGCCCCACTCAAGTTGGCATTTCTCAAACTCACTTCATCTAATCTGGCGTCTTCTAGATCGGCATTTCGCAGATCGACTCCATCTAGATCGCACCGTTGACATTCTTTTGTCTCTAACAGTTGCCTGACCCGTTCAGCGCGATTTGCTTGCTCTGACAAAATGAAATTGACTAAAACGGCAAGCGCACTGAGAAAGACAACAATCGTTACAACTGCTCTGACATCTCTCTTATCTATAGTCTGGAGGCGACTATTTAAGCTGCGTAACATCGTGTGGTTCCAGTAGACTTATTCAACAGCAATGCGATCGCGTGTGTTGCTATGGTTGAGATAGGTGCAACCCTTAGTGTAACGTGCGATGTCATCGGAGATGCCATTTGCTGAGGATCGTGGATTTATTTATTGTTGAAAGCGCGGCGTCGCCGCGCTTCCAACCATAAACGTCCGGGGTGTATTTAATTTGTGATCCTGACCGGAAACTCTACATCCGGGTATATCCGTCTAATCGCTAGGGGGCGTGTTAGAACTAGGGTGAAGGGTTTGGGTGACGCTGGCGCAGTCAGCCGTACCAACCAATCTCTATAGTTCTGGAGCCTGACCGGGGTGGGGTTACACCGTTTGATCGTTAGTTTGGCAGGATCACAGGTATGAAACCGTGGCGTTATCTAGTTTCTGGAACCGTCGTTTTGATGGGGCTCGCCGTTAATCTAGTCGTCAGTCCAACGGCGATCGCCCTGAGCCAGGAAGCTTTGCGGCTGCTGAGTATGCCATTGGATGGGCAGCTGTTGCAACCTGATACCGTTCCTGCGGATGACTCCATTATTACCTCGGAGATGATCTCGCAAACGGAGTTAACGATTCCCAGTCTCTGGTGGTCGCGGCAACAATTTGGCACCAAGATGGTAGAAGACTGGTTTGCCTATCCTTCGCCCGATGCCGCTCTGCGTCGAATTGATTTGATCATCAGCCAGCCTGTGTGGAATGCATCAAGCTATGTGCAACGGTATGCGTTTGTGAATCATTTCGGCACAGCCGCTCAAGACTATGGGTTTAATATTCGCTTTTTTAATCGCCAACAAGAATTATTAGCGGCTTACATTTGCGAACCAACGGCGATCGCCGATGCTAATCAGCCCTCAGAATCGTCTGTCGAAACGGCACAGTCTGATCAATCTGATGCGACCCACGCCGATGTCAAAGCGATCGCTAAATCAACTGTCTCGGAACCGAACGTTTCTGAGTCGGGATCTTCTGAGTCGGGATCTTTTGAATCGGGATTTTCCCAATCCCCGTGGGTAACCAAAACGACAGAGGCTGTTTCTGAAGCAACAAGCCCTGAAGCACCCGCTACCGAGGTGGCGGGCACGCCTCAAGCCAATGAGGCTGAAGCAAGCTGTGATGTTTTTCTATCCTCAGAAGGGGCTGGCGCACTGGATGGTGGCTCGTCTAACCCGTTTTCTGTCGGACCGTAACCCAGAGGTCCTGGTAAGATTGGGCGATCGCTACGGTTAAGGGATCAAGAAACTCAGAGTGTTTGATATCCGGCAGCAGCAGATTATTTGCTTGCAGAGAGGAGGGCAGTTCGCTGCGATCGAGACCTGTCAGAATTGGGGATGCCCCCGACCCCAAAATTGTTTGTTGAAACGCAGTTTCTTTTTGCCAGCAAAAATCAATCCATTGCCCTGCCCATTGGCTGGCATCTGCCAGCTGAGTAGAATTGCTGTCTGTTGAAGGCGATGTTGCGCTGGCAGGACGCGCCCACAAATCTGCCCACAGCATGGTGCCCGATGCAGGCACGACAGCGTTGTAATGATGATTGTTTTTAATCATCGGTAGGATGTCGCCTGACCAACCGACGGCAACCCAGGTATCTCCCACTAATAACGGTTGCAGATAGGCATCAGAGCTATAGAATTTGACCTGTTGATTGAGGGTTTTGAGGTCGGTTTCTAGCTGTTTATATTTAGGATCGGTTGGTGCCAGACCGGTTAAGTCTTCGTTGAGCGATCGCCCCAGTTTTTTTAACACCAATCCAATAACGGTTCTGGGATCATCCAGCAGCGATAGCCGTTGGGCTAATTCGGGTCGCCATAAATCTGCCCAATCTGAAGGCACCCAGCCCAATGACTTAAATTCTTCCACCCGATATACGATCATCAGCGTGCCCCAACGATAGGGGGCTGCCCAGACTTGACCGGCAGCATCTCGTTCGCCCTGATCATTGCGGCGCACCAGATCTTGCCACGGTTGCGGCAGATTTTGCCACTGGCTTAACTCGCTCAGGGCGAGCGGTTGGATCAGCTGCTGCTGAATGGCGGTAGTCAGCCAATAGTCTCCCAGGGTGACTAAGTCTGCCACGGGATGTTTGGATTTTTCTCCTTGCTTCCAGGTTTGCAGTCGCTTAAACAACTCTGCCAGTTGCGGGGTGGGGTCTAAATTTAACTGAGCTTGCTTAGCAATGTGACGTTCGAACGCCTGAAACAATTGGATCGGCATTGAACCTTCTAAAAAACTAAGGCGCAGGGCATTTTGTCCTGATCCTTTGCAGCCTGATAAAAATTGGCTGAGGGTTAAGGCTCCTGCCCCCACCAGTAGCGATCGCCGATTGATCATGGTTCAGGGTATCTACAACAAACGTCTGAGGGTATTTCTGAAGGATCGCAAGTTGATGGCTCTACGCAGTCCAGTTAGGAAGACATCAGAGGGGTGGGGGCACCGCCCCCACGCAGGGGGGAAACCCCTGCACCCCGTCCCAGCCCTAATGTGTACCGCGATAAGAAACTCCAGAAGCTTACCAAACTATAGCAATTCTCAATGGCGTGACGTACACGGTATTGTATGACGTTGAGAGAGAGCCGCGCAGAGCGCGGCTCTCTCTCAATAACCGTAATCTATCCAGTCGCGAAGCGCTACCAATAGTGGGGTTTATTCAATCCTCCATCCTGAGTAGATCGCCCCATAAGGACGATTCAATAATGCTGTGTAGGGTCGTGGGAGATGATTGGGAGCGATCGCAACGCGATCGCTCCCAATCATCTCAATGGCATCTAGTACACCAACTTAAAAGTTTTAGAGGGGGTGGAGGGGGTAAAACCCCCTCTTGGGGGCGCAGCCCCCAAACCCCCATGTTGCAAAATTTCGTGTCTGAAACACTAGGCTTCAATCACTACACGCAGGTTGCCGCGTTTTTTGACGACTCGGCAAGCCGTTGTCGTTGCCGATCGCTCATCGATGGGTGAGGCTTCTCGGACAAATTCAAGGTTTAAGAGGGTCTGACCCACCTTAAGATTTTGCAACGATAGGCATTGGATCGAGTAGGGCAACGCTGGATCAATGATGCGGAGACAGTTACCGGGGGCATCGGGCACCAGATTGACCATCATCTTGAGCAACTGAAAGATCGTTCCCGTTGCCCATGCCTGGGGCGAACAGGCGACCGGGTAGCGTACCGGACTTTCATCGCTGGTGCGTTCGTAGCCGCAAAATAGTTCTGGTGGGCGTTGGTAAGGTTGTTGCAGGGTCATGTCAATCAACCCTTGTGACAATTCCAATGCCTGATCGACTAAACCGAGCGATCGCAAGCCCAGCGCAATCAGACTATTGTCATGGTGCCAGACCGATCCGGTATGATACCCCATCGGGTTGTAAGCCGGAGACAGGCTGCTCAGCGTCCGAATTCCCCAGCCATTAAACATATCGGGAGCTTGCAGACGTTCGGCAACACTCCGCGCTTTTTCGGGATGGAGAATGCCCAGACTTAAGCAATGACCGGGGTTAGACGAGATACTATCGACGGGTTTGCCATCGCCATCGAGCGCCAGAGCGCAGTAGTCTTCATCGGGTAGCCAAAAGTCGCGGTTAAAGCGGCTTTTTAGCTCTCTGGCTTCATCTTGCCAGCGATCTGCCAGGTCAATGCGTTTTTTCAGACGAGCCAGTTCGCTCATACGGACTTTGGCAGCGTAAACATAGGCTTGCACTTCACACAGAGCGATCGCGCCCGAAGCCAGTTCGCCTTTGCGATTGACAATGCAATCTTCAGAATCTTTCCAACCCTGGTTGGCTAAGCCTCGTTTAGACAGCCGATAATATGACAGATAGCCGGTCTCTTTACATTTGCGATCGACCCATGCCATCGCTGCCAGAGCATTATCCCAGAGCTTATCGAGGGTTTCCTGGTCGTGTGTCCAGGCATAATATTCGGCATAGAGCATCAGCCATAGTGGTGTCGCATCGACGGTACCGTAGTAAGGCGTATGGGGCACCTCCTGGCAACGCGCCATCTCACCCAGACGCAGTTCGTGCAAAATTTTGCCCGGTTCTTCGTCGCGCCACTCATCTTCTACCTTGCCCTGATATTGTGCCAGGGTGGTCAAGGTTTCTCGGGCGATCGTGGGATCGAGGATAAGGGTTTGGGAGGCTGCAATAATTGAGTCGCGCCCAAATAGGGTCGAAAACCAGGGCACCCCGGCCGACAGCACTTTACTTTTGCCAAAGCCTTGTCGTAACAGGTAAATATCTTGTTCTGCCTGCTCAATCACCTTATTAAAAACGTGATTATCGGTGCGAATGGAGGTGACAGACGATCGCCATTCTTGCTCTTCCATTAACTCTGCGGCTTTGGCTTGCAGCAGCGTCGAAGGTGCATTGACGTTAGAGGTTGGGCGACCGTTGGTATAGGGTTGCAGGCGATAGCCTAACTGCCGAGTTTCATGCGGATCGAGTTCTAAATACCAGACGGCTGTGTAGCCTTTGAAGGTGCTGGGAAGCTGGTGATAGAACTGAATGCGCGATTCCATCAGCGAGCTGTCTAAGCCCTGATAGGCAAGGGTTAAAAATGCCGGATCCAGGGGAGAGGGTTCTGCCAGAAAAGACTCATCCAATCGCACGGGCTGAGGATCAAAGGTCTCAACATTTGGTAGACTTTGGGCACTATCAGGATTGCTGTCAGCGTTAGCTGGCTTGGGTTCGGGCACCAATCGCAAAATGCGCCCGCGTTTATCTCGCTTGGAGCCACGCACTTCAAACAGATCGGCAAAGTCTGCATCAAAGCTGATGCTCAATTCAAATGTGACTGGGGTCGTTCCATAGTTGGTGATCGTCAGCTCTTCAAATAAAGCGCCGTTGATCACGATTTCCCGTTGGATACCAATCGTTTCAGCTTTGATGCGATCGCCTATTCTGGGGTTGGAACACAACACAGACAGGGCAAATCCCTTTTTGGCATCACTGCTCAACAAAATGGGCGATCGCCCTTCAATTTGCAGCTCTAATCGGCTCAAAAACCGAGTATCGCGGCAAAATAGACCCAGGCTATCGTTTACCGCGTTTTCGTGGCAACCGGAAATGTTGCCCAAATTATCGGTAATCAAAAACAAATCATCGTCTTTCAGGGTGAGAGTGGGTTGCGATCGCTCAGTCGTGACACAAGCCCACTCTAGTATTGGAGCCTGTTCGGCAGAGACAAACGATCGACCGTCTAGTTCTAAAAGTTCTGGCATTGCGAGTTCAATGAATTAGACGCTATTGAGATGTGGACTAACCGCTTTCAGCAGAATATTTAGGATTGTGAATTAAATCCGATTGATGATTAAATTGTTTGCAGGGACAAACGGACGTTCGCCCGTACAACCAGTCATCGACGGTATTTAATTCCCTTTCCTGAGTAAATAGCTCATCGGGATTTGCACGCCAATATTATCCCCCTGCGTAAGATGGGTTAAGCGTTAGCCGCACCACAGGTATTTTATTGTCAGGCAAGTCCCCAATAGCTGTTCAGAAGATGGTTAGGATCGTGGATTTAATAAAACCGAATTCTTTCGTAGGATGTGTTAGCGCAGCGTAACGCATCGACTCTAGGGATTGTGATGCGTTACGGCGATCGCCTAACCCATCCTACAAAAACCGATCTTATTTAATTCTTATTCCTTAGAACAGAGTCGGTTGAGAGATGAGACACGTGATCGAGCAGCATAGTGGCTTCTCGTTTGAGATGTGTGTACACGGTAGCTGTTTAAGGGAGGGACTGGCTCTAAAGTCTCTCTTCTTTCTAGCACAGCGGTGCGATCGCATGGGGATGCAGGGGGATCTGAAATAGGGTGTTACTGCGTTCCCCGCCACGGCTTAGAGGCTAAGGATCGTGGATTTAATAACCCGTAATTCTTGGGTAAGGGCGCACGGCGGTGCGCCCCTACAGAACACTTGACTAATAGGAATTATTTAATTTGCGATCCTAAGGATCATGGATTTAATAACCCGTGATTCTTGGGTAAGGGCGCACGGCGGTGCGCCCCCACAGAACACTTGACTGATAGGAATTATTTAATCCACGATCCCAAGGATTACAGACGGATGAACCTGTAATTTGTTGGGGAAAGTAGCAGCGCGCCGCCGTTGCTTTCTCAAACAAAATTGGGTTTTATTAAACCCATGATCCTCAGTCCTGCTTTTTACCCATAGGGTTTAGAAATGAGGGCATCAGGGCAGCGCCCCATATTCCTCAATTCCATTTCAAGAGACTTTAGTCAGGCTAGGTACCGGAACGGGCGGTTGTGCCGCAAATGCGATCGCATCTGCGGTGGCAGGAACTGCCAAGGTGGGTGCCTGCATCAACGACTGGGCTAACAGACGCCGATATAGATCGCTGAGTTTCACAGCTACCCCAGTCCAGCTAAAATTTTCTTGGACACGGCTGTAGGCTTGTTTTCTCAGCTTCATCGCCCAAATTTCATCGGATAAGACACGAGCGATCGCGCCAGAAAAGGCATCTACATTTTGGGGTTGTACCAGTAAGCCGGTTTCTTCGGGCACCACGGTAAACCGCAATCCCCCCACATCAGACGCCACCACGGGGGTGCCACACGCCATTGCCTCAATTGCCACTAACCCAAAGGGTTCGTAGTAACTGGGGATGACGCACACATCGGCTGCTGTGTAATACAGCGGCAATACGTCATGCCCCAATAACCCAACAAATCGGGTTTGCTCAGCCAGCCCCAACTCTTGCACCAGTTGCTCGATGCGTCGCCGTTCCTGGGCTTCAGGCAATTCTGGGTCATTGCCGCCCACCAAGACCAACCGCAGAAACGACGGATGAATGGTACATTGTTCATCTTTCATCTGCTCACTCTCTGCTTTCAACGCAGCGAAGGCTCGGATCAGCGTCTCAATGCCTTTGTGAGGTTCAAACCAACCGACATATAAAACAATTTGTTCGGCAGAACTAAACCCAAGTTTGGCTCTGGCTTCTACTTTGGGGATGGCATGGAAATTTTCGGTATCGGTACCGCAGGGGATGACCTCAACGGCACCCTGGGGAGAAATTAGCGATCGCAATTGTTCTTCTTCTTGAGGGCTGGTTGCTACAATCCGGTCGGCGTTTTCCAGCAATTCGCGCTCCACCGCTAGGCGAGTTTCGGCAATTTCGGGGCGATCGCCAGATGACTGATACTTCAATGCGCCCAACGAATGATATGTGTGAATCAGTTGGATATTGCTTTGCTGCTTCAGTTGCAAGCCGACCCACCCTGACATCCAGTGGTTTGTATGCACCAAGGGGTAGTTTGCCCCATCTTTGCTTTGGAATTTTTGGAAAGCCGTAGCAAAATCAGGCATGTACTGAAATAACTGATCCCGTGGGACAAATTCTTCGGGACCCGCAACCAGACGGATGGTGCGGCAGTGCGGCGAATGCTGAACGATCGCCGCATCGTCACGACGGGCTTTACGAGTGAACATGTCTACCTGCCATCCCAACTTTGCCAGGGCTTCTCCGACCTGACGAACATAGACGTTTTGTCCGCCAGCATCATCTTTACCGGCGGCAGCCGCCGGATCCGCATGTTCAGAAATCAGGGCGATCGCCTGTCTGCTAGGCACCGTCGTTCGGGCAAACGGAAACGGGGATTGGGCTGAATTGGACGGGTGGGACATCATTTCACCTCATCAAAATTTGAATAAACAATTAATAAAGGCTCTATATCAATAAGACTGCAAGGTGTACACTTAGGACTTTGAGACAGGCGCAGGGATAAAAAACTCCCAATAGGTTGCTATCTCACTCCCTCTACTATGCCAAAGTCTATTAGCGGCTATCTAGCAATCTGATTGGGTTGAACCTTCTTCTCTGTGAGCCGGAGCATGGCTAGGGTATGAGGTACTCTGTCTCCAGAAGAGAGCGATGCCCTCTTGGTTCCCCTGATGGCACTGAGGTTTGCAAACACGGTGTGGATCGTAAGGTATGAGTTTCGCCAACTCCTTGCAATTCCAACTCCTTGCAAAAACCAGTCAGGCATACCGTAGAAATTGACTGCATTATAGATCAAGAAAATTATTGGGTTGTAGCGCAGTCATCTAGATCGCTAATTAGGTTTAGCCAACATTTTTTTTTAAGATCTGCCAGACCCCACAACCACCGTGGTCATCCTGGGCTGTGGGGTCACAGGTTATTTCGACTAGGCATTCCAACTCTCAAGAATGATGGAGGGGACTAATACCGTTCTTATATGAGGCTGCACCCGGTTTTACCCCCGGCTGTCGCCGTCCCCCTTGCCAAGGGGGACTACAGGGGGTCATAGGTTTGGCGCGTCTTCATAAAAAATGGGTATAAGAACCACAAATTAAATAAAACCCAGACGTTTGGCTTGGGCAGCGCGGCGTCGCCGCGCTGCCCAAACCCGATCGTTGGTCTAATTCAGTCCATAAGCTAAGTCAATCAGGGCAGAGAGCAGGGGTGGAACCCCTACAGCCATTGCCTTAGCCCGGGACCTGAGTCCAATACCCCATTTCGGTAGGGTTAATTAAACACCACACGGGTCGAAACCGTAGACAGGTGATGAGAATTGAGAACAGCCTTACCCGCTACAATCTGCTGATAAACTGCTTCGTACCCATCAACCATGTTCTGGACACTAAAATGTTGGGCAACGTGGTCGCGGCAGGCTTGCCGATCGATCGTATCAATCTGCTGAACCGCAGCAATGCAGTCTTCCACACTGTGGCACAAAAATCCGGTTTTGCCATGGGCGATGACTTCGGGTGCAGAGCCGAGTGCCATCGCTACAACGGGTGTGCCCGATACCATTGACTCCACCATAACCAAACCAAACGGCTCACGCCATGTAATGGGAAACAGTGTCGCGATCGCCCCACCCATTAATTTATTTTTTTGGATGTGATTGGCTTCTCCTAAGTATTGGATCTGCTCACCATCAATATGAGGTTTAACGTCTCGTTCGTAATACTCTATATCGACGGCATCAATCTTTCCGGCAATTTTCAGGGGCAACCCCAGGTGCTTGGCAATGGCGATCGCATGATGGGTGCCTTTTTCAGGAGAGAGCCGCCCTAAGAACACGAGATAGCCCGGTTTTTCTGGCGTTTCATAAAACTTGTAGCTATCAACATCAATACCGTTGTAAACCGTTGCCGCATAATTTAAGCCCAGTCGAGGCTCTCGCTGAGCATTGGAGATACTGATATAGGGCTGATTTTTGGCATAGGTAAACATTTTTGTATTGTCGGGCGTAAAGATGCCATGCAGCGTATGAACAGTGGGCGTCTTTACCAGATTGACATAGGGCAATGCAGCGCACCCCATATGGGAATGGATAATGTCAAATTCGTCTGCCCGCTCATAGACCTGGCTGAGTTGCAGCATTTCATAAATGCCAGGTTCTTTTACTGAAGTATCGAGTCGTAGCGCTCGCGGACAAACCGATTCTAACTTAGCGAGTGTAAGCGAATCTCCGGAAGCAAATAAAGTGACATCGTGTCCACGCCGGACTAATTCATCCGTTAACAAGCTTGCTACTAATTCACTACCACCATAGGTCGAAGGCGGCACTCTTTCCCATAAAGGTGCGACTTGAGCAATCCGCATCAGAAACCTCCTAAAAGGCTAAAGATTAAGTAGAGATCCCTGTGAGAGCAACACAATCTGGTTATGTCTGTGCCACTCAAATTAGAGAAGATGAATTAATTTAAGAAAAGTTTCGCTCAATTAAGGTGTACCTTAAGTGAGATTTCACGAAGTTACGTTTCTCATCTTAAGAGAGAATTTATGTAAAGATAGCGGAATTTGTAAGTACGGCATGCACACTGAATGGGGTACGGTTAACCGCACTTAAACGGCTGAACCCGATAGCAGGTGAGTAATTCACTGCAATTCTCAACCACATCAGAAGATGGGTATGAAAGCAGCACCATTGGTTTGAAGTGGCGTTATTAAAACGAGATGAAACCCCTGCCAAATAAGGCAAACCGCCAATGTCAATTCACTAGAAATCCAACACATCAAACATTTTGGCATTTTGCCAAAATCTATTGCACTATTCTCCGGTCGATCTTTATTAAGATGCCCTATCGCCATTGATATGGTTTAGGCGGACGGCGGACAGGGATGGAACCCCTGTCCGGGGATGCAGCCCTCGCACCCCTGTCCTAGCCAGCTCGCTCGCCGCTGACAACGTTTCCAGACCACACCTCCATGCGATCGCCCATTGCCCTACGACTTGGCACCCCGATAGTGCGGCAGGACGGGGTATCAGGGCTTTCCTCCGGTATGGCAATATGCCCACTGCGCCCAGGACACCGCAGGAAGGCAGACGTTCTAGCCGGTTCTAAACACGGGAATGCGATCGCCCTCAGTGGCAATAACCCGGTGTAATACCCCTGTCTACGGTAGGAAATAGCCGCTATTTTGGCTCCCAGCCATGGCATCTGCATGCACTATCCGGGGGGATGCAAAAAAACAACTCTGTTTCATCCAATCACGAAGCGCTATATTGAATGAACTTGAAAAAGTTGACGAATCGATTCGGAATTCAGGAGGTCCACTTGTCCTTCTCCAGTGATGACTTTGCTAAAGCCCTTGAACAACACGACTACCAATTTCAACGAGGGCAGGTAGTTCGTGGAAAAGCATTCAGCTATGAAAGTGATGGGGTCTTTGTCGATATTGGCGGCAAGGCATCTGCATTTCTGCCAATGGACGAAGCCTCTCTGAGGCGGTTTACTGACCTGTCAGAAGTGGTTCCCCTCCAGGAAGAGCGTGAATTTCTGATCATCCGAGAGCAAGATACAGATGGTCAGGTGACGCTATCGATTCGGCAATTAGAAATTCGGCAGGTCTGGGAAACATTCCAGGACATGCAAGACAATAGTCAGACGATGCAGGTTCGTGTCGTTGGCATTAACAAAGGCGGTGTTACCGTCGATGTCCAGGGGATCAGAGGATTTATCCCGCGATCGCACTTGATCGAAAAGACGGATCTGGAATCGTTGGTCGGCAAAACCCTCACCGTTGGCTTTTTGGAAGTCAACCGTGAAAATCGACGGCTCGTTTTATCGCAACGACAAGCGGCTAAAGCTGCCAATCTCAAACAATTGGGGATTGGGCAAGTGGTCGAAGGCAAAATCGTGGGGATCAAGCCCTTTGGCTTGTTTATCGACTTTGGCGGCACTACTGGATTGCTCCACATCAACCAGATCAGCAAAAATTACATTTCTTCCCTAGAAGACCGCTTTCAGATTGGGCAATCGATCAAAGCGCTGGTGTTAGACGTTGATGAAATTAAACAGCGTGTCTCTCTATCGACCAAGGTGCTAGAAAATTACCCCGGTGAAATGCTAGAGAAAATGGACGAAGTGCTGGCAGAAGCTGAATCTCGTGCGGTGAGGGCAATGCAGCAGCTGGCAGAGAATGCAGAGAAAAAAGAAGACGAAAAAGCAGCCAAGGCAGAACATGTGACTGCCGAACCAACACCAGAGGCGGCAGACGCAACCGAGTAAACCTAGTCTCTAACCCCGATCGCCATCACAGGTCCCCCACCCGCCGGTCCCTGATGCTCAGCACCCCCGGACACGTAGACCATGGGGTCTTGGATGGTCGCTGCCACTACGGCTCCGACAACGGCACGCGCCATGCGGGTGTGGTTGATGTCCGAATCATCCAGCATGGTATGGCGTCGCCCCAAAATAAACCCAGAAGGTGAAGCTTCGGCTTTGGCGAACAGGTTAACAATGCGATTGGCCGGTTGCCCCGTCTGGGCGATCGCCATTTCTACGGCTGCCTGGTCTAAGGCATGGCGCATGACACTGTGTCCGGCAACAAAATTGCTGGCAGAGTTTGGCGAATTGCCCAACACCATAATTTCGCAGTGCCGTAGCTCGATGCCCGCCGAAGTCGAGGCAACGGTTGAGTAAAGGGCATCGTTAGTACAAATGTCCGCCTGCGTCAATTGGTCGGGGGCAATCTCACCCAGAGCGATCGCCACCCCTAGCGCTGACGCCCCACGCGAGTAAGCCATCGACTGATAGCTGCTACCAATCTTGACCGGAGGAATGATTCCTTCCGCTGGCTGCATGAGGGTCGATGGAATGAGCGGACATTTAATCTGGACAAAATGGACTGCCTCTGAGTCAATTTGAGCCTGGGCGATCGCCTGCTGAACTGCCTCAGCGACCTGATTGACCATGGTCAATGTGCCAATTTCTGCGGGCAAAAAATCGCGGGTGCGGCTCACCCCCAGCACTAAACCCCACTGGCGCGGCGCATTCTCAGGTATCGGCTCACGGGTAAAGATCGTTAGATGGGGACTCAACACCCCCTCTGTGCCACCTGACATCACATAAATCACCTGCTCAGCCGTTTGCCGATCGGTCTGAGCCGTGAGATACGTTTTCAAGCTCTGGGTGGCAAACCCGCGAGTGAAGTCATTGACACAGCCATTGCCCTCTGTCTTCCCTAAAATGGCAACGATAGTGGTCGGGTCGATGTGCCCACGTTGCACCAGTGCATCTAACGGCGACACATCATCAGGACTGCTTTGCGGAACTTTAAAAACCCCAACCTTCATAAATCACATACGCCACGATCTTTCTAATCAACTGTATCGGAAATGGGTAGTCCTAAAAAAGTAATGATTTTTTGTAGCGCGGGCATCGCCCGCGCTACAAAAAATCATTATATGAATACCACTACCCGAAAATGATGGTGTTGCAGAACTATGGTTCAACTGTGATTGTGATAATGATGGTTTTGCAAACCTAACAAGTATCAGCTTTACACGTCTGCCAGATGCAGTAATTCTAGTGTTGCAAACACTAAATTTTGCAACATGGGGTTTGGGGGCTGCGCCTCCAAGAAGGGGTTTCACCCCCTCCACCCCCTCTAAAACTTTTAAGTTGGTGTACTAGTACTTTGTACAACAGCATCATCGTTTGATTGTTGACTTGGCGATCGCATTTCAAACTCGTGTGAAGCTGGCGATCGCACTTGGCTGTGAAACAAGCGATCGTAGATATGGGAGCAGTAAAGCTGATTGCTCTTCATACTTCAAAAATTAGCGATCGCACTCTAGCTCCAGTACAAGGCTTTAGATAAAATCACCCAACAATTTTTCGATTACTGTGTAAATATCTCTTTTGTCTCCGTCCTTGCGTCTGCCGACTGCAACTACTAAGACAAGAACTTGTGCTTGCTCAACTTTATCGATGATGCGATAACGCTGTCCCACTGCCCGGACGCTGCGGAACCCAGCAAGCGTATCGATAAGAGCTTTACCCTGTTTTTCAGGATCGCATTTAAGTTGGTCGATACGCTCGCCTAGCTTTTCTTGTTCCCTGCGATCTTTAACCGCTGCCAGCATTTCTAGAGCAAGGGGTGTTAATTGAATGGTGTATTCAATCATTGGGCAACACTCATAGCCCTAGCTGTGATTTGGCGTGCTCCCAAGAAACAGTGTTGTCTTGCTGTGCCTGGAGGATACTTTGACGCAGTTTGGTGACAAATTCAGTATCACTAAGGATATCAAGGGTTTCGAGTAATTCAGTCAGATGCTGATAGCTGAGTGCTGCCATCACAGGTACCCCATCTTGCGTAATGATGATTGGTTCATCAGTCAGCTCATTGGGAAAGTTGGGGAGTTGTTGTTGCGCCTGGGCGATCGTGAGTCGTTTGGACATAGGATAAAAGCCGATCAGGACTAAGCTCACTGTAACACTGCTGGATTGATTGGGGGATAAGGTCGCGATCGCGCTCTATACTTCAACAATTGGCGATCGCTCTCCATCTCTTCAGGAAATAGGAGGGCGATCGCACTTTGGCATAGACCTGAAGGAACAATCAGGCAACACTTTTTTATTTCGTTTTCTATTCTACTTCTGGAATATCAGTAGCAGACTCAATTAAAAGTTTTACAACGGGGTGCAAGGGTGGAACCCTTGCGTGGGGGCGAAGCCCCCCCACCCCATGTTGTAAAATTTAGTGTTCGCAACAGTAGTTGTCAGGATATTGCGCAGGGTTCCGCTGGGTAGATCACGACCTTCATGGTAAAGCACAATTACCCTCAGAATGATACTCCACTGCTCTACGCACGATCGTTCTATAGTGCCGTCATTAGTTTAATCAGCTCATCCGATAGATCAGGTGTGCTGCAACGACGCTTAAATAAAACACCTGCCAGGAAATAGATATTTTGAGAGTAAAAAGCTTTACTGCGCTGGCGGAGTTCGGTGATGCAGTTTTGCACCTTAGGTTCAGAACTATAATAACCAAACTGGAGCGGCGTGATCATAAAATCGGCTACTTTGTACCCCAAGTCCAATGCATGATTGATCGTCTCAACGGGATTGGAATACGCAGAAATCATAAGCATGACATTATTACAGCCAGCCGAAATTAACCGTTTTGTGATCGTTGCACCATCTGTTCCACCATGTAACGCTGGCATCCGAATATCGTCATCAGGTGCAGGGATATAGGGAGGGTTCGCAATTAAATATTCTGCGCCATAATCTTTCCAATTAGTGAAGAAGCAGTGATTGTGGATGGTGTACTTCTGGTGCAGCTTGTACTGAGCAATTCTCGATCGAGCAACGTCGCACGCTGACAGGTTCAACTCATATCCGTGAACCATGCCATTAAACGGCGTTTTGGTTAGACAATTAATAACTGGGCTACCATCACCTGCACCAAATTCGACGATTGATTCCATCCCATCACAATGATTTAAAATCATTTTTTCAAGGCACTGGGAGTAGAACTGAGACTCTTCAGGGCAAAAGAAAACTTCATCCGGGGAGTATGATTTAGCGTTGTCTTTGATTGCAGCTTCTTGAACTGCGGTTTCCTGAACGGTTAATAATGCTTTTTGCATATTTAGCCTTTGCTGCCCATTGCAGATAGGGTAGTGTGTGTTGATCCTAATGTGCTTCATGCAGGCTATTGTTTAACCGGAGAACTCATGTGCCCGCAAGAGTAACTAAGGATCGTGGATTGAATAAAACCGAAGATTTATTTTTGGAAGCGCGGCAACGTCGCGCTTCCAAAAATAAACTTCCGGGTTTTAATTACAGCGCTTCGCGCTTGAATATGGTTAGATTTTTTGTTGTGTGCCGCGCTCTGCGCGGCACACAACAAAAAATCTGTGGCTTAATCTCGCTCCAAATTAGTGAGTGTCATAGAGAGATAGATGAGTTGCAAAATAGATAGTTTGCAAAACGGATAATTGCAAACATTTGACGTAGAACATTTAACGCTTTTGTTCTGCGGCTTTAATTGCCCGAACTACAGCTGCTCCTGCTCGATCGCCCATTAGTTTTTCTTGGTCATACCCAAGGACTAACTGCCATGCTTCGATTGGATATCGTTCTGTCAGAGGAAAAGCAACTTCTTGCAACATCCATTGACCATGCCGCTCATCTTCACGGATATGAAGCTCCCAGTAACCCATTGCGGTATCTGAAAGTTCTAACCGTTGAGCCGCAGTCATATAGTCCCGATAGATGGAAGGACCTGCAATTTCAAAGTAGGTTAGTCCACCGTTATACCGCAAGAAGAACTGCTTGCATTCGGTTAGCAGGAAGTTGTGATTAATGCACGCCAGAACCTCCCACGGAACAAAGGCAAGATACGCTTCAGGTCGAGTGTTCAACTTCAGTTCTGCCATCATATTGGCAAAGAAAGTAGAATGCTTACGGTTATAGCGCCCGTTGCCATATTCCTCCATCAGTACCCGGATCAGCATCGCATGGATTTCGTTGCTAGCACCCCCTAAGATGCGAGACATACGGCTGGCTTCTACCAGTCCATCCAGAGACGCGATCGCCAACAGATGCCGATAGCCTTCAAAGGACATTTCCTCACGCAAGTATTGTTTTGCTGCATTGATAGGTGGATCTAAATCAACCGTTGCGCGATCGGTCAACGCATCCTGCACGTTAGTTTGCTGAAGCTGATTCACATCGAGTTGCTTCAATTCCCAGGGTTGCCAAACTGCTTCAATTTGATTGCGGATTTGCTGAAGATACAAGGAGCGCTCGTTGGTGTAACGCTGCAAATCATCGAACCAAAACAGGTTAAGTCGGTTAATTTGGTATAGAATTCGCTGCAAAAACAGGCTAGCCGCTTCCGATGCCATAGGCTCTACACTGTTCTCAGTATAGGCAATACTTAAAGCAGATTCAATTGACGCCTCCAATGGTGTGACCAGAGACGGTCGGGTTTTAATCTGCTGGTCTAGGTTGTCAAGCGCCAGAAGTTGTATAAACTGCTGCTCTGCCTCGCCATATTCGGGAGGTAGAGAGAAAGGCAGCACGTTGTTCAAAGTCCCTGTGATTGGACGATCGGGACTCAAAGCCACACTCATGTTGATGTACCTGAAATCTGAATTGCATTTACCACCGGAAGTGCGCTAGAGCTTGGATCGTACACCCCAGTTACGCTCACTATAGAGAAACGATTAATATCTCTACGTCCATCTCAAGGTAGACAAAACTTAATACCTATCTAAGGAAGTTACCTAGAGAGCGTAAGAAATCGGGCGTTGCTGATTTTGGGGATGATTTGAACGTGAACCCAAAGGGTTCACGTTCAAATTCATCCCGCTATTAAGCAATGCCGAAATCTTCTCTAACAAAGCACTACCCTGAATCTTTCTGTTTCTAGCATGATGGCGATCGCATCATAAAACTGAGGCTTGGCTGAAGGGATAGGCGATCGCAGTTTGGCATAGACATGAAGGAACAATCAGGCAACACTTTTTATTCCGTTTTCCATTCCACTTCTGGAATATCAGCAGTTGTCAGGATATTGCGAAGAGTTCCGATGGGTAGATCACGACCTTTATGGTAAGGCACAATTACCTGAAGCTGACGGTCGAGATTGCGCCATTTACGATGACTTCCCTTTTGTGAAACTAACTCAAATCCATAACGAACCAAAAGGCGTTCAACTTCGTCTGCATTCATCCGGCGAATGCGAGTCATCCAACTGACACCTCGCGTAAAATGGCTCCTGCTTTCAACTCAATTGGGTCAGGCTCAAGGTAAAGTGCGATCGCTTCACGAATGTTTGCTAAAGCTTCTATTTCCGTCTCCCCTGCTGAAACACAACCCGGCAATTCTGGGCACCAAACTGCCCAATTGTCTGTGTCAGGATCTCTTTCAAGAACTACGCGCCATTTCATACTACTCATCCTCAGGAGGGTGATGATCCTATTCTATTTCAATTGAGGAGATAGAAATTAGATGGGAAGGTTAGTTGAGCAGCAACAGCTTCACGAAAATCACAATACTAGGCAAAGGGGCGATCGCTCTCTATCCTTCAAAAATGGGCGATCGCACCATGAAACTGAGGTTTGGTTAAAGGGATAGGCGATCGCGCTCTATCCTTCAACACTCGGATAAGACAATCGCTCTCTGCCTCACAACAACTCAGCTAGTTCAAAGAGTATGTAGTGTAAAGGGAAGGGTTGGATGAAGTACAAATTTAATTACTTAATTAAGCTATCGCGTAAGTGAACAAAATAAGAATGACTGTTTGTTGCGACAATTGCCCGATCGCAATAGCTCAGCGCTTCTTGTCGTCTATTTAATCTGACCAAGGCATACATCAGATCTCGTGTTACGATTCGTAGCCCATAGATGTTGCCAAGTTCTTCATCGATTGCAAACGCTTGGCTCAACTCAGCCACAGCATCTTCCCATTGCCTAGAATTCATCAAAGCTTGTCCCCAGGCAGTATGAGCTTTCGCTAAATGGCCCTGGGAGTCTGCTTTTTTGCCCAGTTCGATACTTTTAATAAAATACATGTGGGCTTGCGAAAAAAACTTTCCTCCTGGCTGTTTGGAAAAAAGCTGTCCCAAGCTATTGCAGACAATCGCTTGACTTAAAATATCTTGCTCTTTATGTGCCAAATCGTAGCTTTCCCGCAAGATTCTTTCTGCTGATTTCCAATCCTTTTTTCTCTCTAAAACTCCACCTAAGGTGTTGAGCACCATGAGTAGCTGTTTATTATCCTTGAGGTCAGTAAACTTATCTCGGCTTTCCTGTAAAACATTTTCTGCATCCTCTAGCCTGCTCATTTTCTTGAGTGCTCTACCCAAACTGTGCAAGGCAATTGCTGTTTGAAATGAATCCCCAAGCTGTTCATAGATTTGGGAACTCTCACGTAGCATCACTTCAGCTTTATCTACAGTATCTTGCTCTTTCAAAAGAATGCATCCATACTCATGTAGTGCTTCAGCAAGAATAGCCAGTGACTTGGTTTCCTGGGTTAGATTATCTAGTTGTTTATCAATTTCAGCGGCTTGGCGAAATACATCAATGGCTGATGGGAAATCACTTTGACGTAAAAGCTGCCCTAACGTCCTCAATGTCATTGCTTTCCCAACAAGGTTGCCAAGCTTCTCTTCAAGAGAAATAATGCGTTTAAGCACAAGAATTGCAGCTTGAAAGTCTCCCTTTGCTCTTAGCACGCTGCTCAAACTACTCAATGTCATTGCTAATCCACGACTATCACCCAAACTCTCTTCAATGGAAATAGTCCTTTCAAATGCGGCGATCGCCTCTTCCACTCTGCCCTGCTGCTGCAAAACCCCACCTAAACAATTCAGACCAATCGCTAAGGAATTTTGGTCATTGAGAATTTCAGCAATAGAGATCCGGCGTTCAAATGCGGCGATCGCCTCTTCCACTCTGCCCTGCTGCTGCAATAGTCCACCTAAACGATTTAGCCCAATTGCCAAGGAATTTTGGTCATTGAGGGTTTCAGCAATCGTGATTCGGCGTTCAAAAGCCGCGATCGCCTCTTCCACTCTGCCCTGCTGCTGCAAGACCCCACCTAAACAAGTCAGACCAATCGATAAGGAATTTTGGTCATTGAGGGTTTCAGCAATCGTGATTTGGCGTTCAAATGCGGCGATCGCCTCTTCCACTCTGTTCTGCTGCTGCAAGACCCCACCTAAACAAGTCAGACCAATCGATAAGGAATTTTGGTCATTGAGGGTTTCAGCAATCGTGATTCGGCGTTCAAAAGCCGCGATCGCCTCTTCCACTCTGCCCTGCTGCTGTAAGACCCCACCTAAACAAGTCAGACCAATCGATAAGGAATTTAGGTCATTGAGGGTTTCAGCAATCGTGATTTGGCGTTCAAATGCGGCGATCGCCTCTTCCACTCTGCCCTGCTGCTGCAATAGCCCACCTAGACGATTTAGTACAATTGCTAAAGAATTTAGGTCATTGAGGGTTTCAGCAATCGTGATTTGGCGTTCAAATGCGGCGATCGCCTCTTCCACTCTGCCCTGCTGCTGCAATAGCCCACCTAAACGATTCAGACCAATTGCCAAAGAATTTTGGTCTTTGAGGGTTTCTTCAATAGCAATTTCGCATTCAAATGCGGCGATCGCTTCGTTAAACTTAGCCTGTTTCTGCAAAACCCCACCCAAGCTACTGAGTTGTTTTACCTGGCTCTCTTGGCGTTCAAGTGGGTCGCTGATTTGCTCAATCGAATTTTGTGCACTCCTTAAAATGTCTTCTGCTTCTGGCAGATGTCCTTCAAGGGCAAGATATTTTGCGTGCTGAATCTTAAACCTGACGCTGGCATACCAGTCGTTCAGTTGTTCTGCCCATACTTGAAAACCTGCCATTAACTCAATCGCTTGCTTCGAGTAGCTATATTTCAGTAGGAACGGGCGCAAGTCTAAAGCAAATTGATACGCTGATTCTTTAAGTTCATCCGAGGCAGCATTTGATCGTAGCCACTGGGCTGTTTGCAAGATATCCTCAAAGTTTTCGGCAATTTGGTTGGCAATTTCTGGGTTTTCGACATCATTAGTCTGCACAAAATTAAGGAAATATTCAGCGTGCCGTTGGGCTGCATTTTCCCATACATTTCTTTCTTGGGCGAATTCTTTTGCGTAGACCCGAACCAGCGCATGAAACACGTAGCGATCTTGGCTGACTTCATTCAGCAAGGAAAGTTGATAGAGCCGATCCAGAAAGTCTTGGGCTTCCCATTCTTCTGCTATCCCACCGGCTACCATTGCTGTCCGCAAGGAAAATCCATCTTTGGCGCAGACACTCAAACAAGCAAAAAAGTCAATTTCTGGATCGTCCAGCAAATCCAAACTCAAATTTAGAGATGCCGACACATTGAGATCGCGATCGCCTCGAACCTGCAAACGTTGTAGTCGAGTTTTCTCCTCTTTTAGAGACTCTACATAGCTGCTCAGAGTACGTTGTCTTCCCCGTAGTGCTGAGCCTACAATCTGCAATGCTAGCGGCAATCCACCCGTTATCTCAATAATGCGATCGGCAGCGTCTCGTTCTGCCTCAAATCGCTCTGTTCCCAAAATTTGCCGCAAGAGTTCTCGTGCATCATCTTTTGGTAGGGGTGGTAAATCAATAATCCTATTGTTGAGAATGCCAAAAGAATCAGGAATCTGGCGATCGCGCGTTGTCACAATCAGCGCACAGCGCTGCCCACCTGGACGCAAATCCTTTAGATCGGCTCGATCAGCATTATCAAAAATCAGCAACATTCGACGGTGAGCAAACACCTCTTGCATCATCGTTGCGGCTGATCGATCATCCTCTTCGTCAATCTCCTCCCCACATCGGCGAGCAAACTCACGGGCAATTTCATGCACTGCTTTGCCATCCACCGGCAGCCCAATTACGCCATCTGGAAACTTATCTCTATGTACTGTTGCAAAGTGAAAAGCCAAAGCTGACTTTCCCATGCCGCCGCCGCCAGATAACCCTACAATGCTGCACGCCTTGTCTTCACTGCTACCCAATAGCTGAGATTCGAGTTGATCGAGTTCGTCTTTTCTCCCTGTAAAATTAGAAACATCAATCTTTGGCAATATAAAAGGCACCTTTGCACCGCCTTGAGTGCTCAAACTGTGGCGGCTAACCCTATTAGAAGGGGGTATTGAAGAAATCCCGCTAGATAAACTTGGCTCATCCTCTTGGGAAATGGGAGATGAGAATGAGCCAGTTAAGGGTTTGCAGTAATCTCCTCAACCGTAGAACGGATACCCTTTGCAACATTCAAGAAGGCTTCATCTCGATCTGACCAAGTAGTAATTGGCTTTCCATCCTTGGGTAAAGCTTGAAGCTTGCTGAAAGGTAACCCATCCCAATCAACTGGACGAAGAATGATCGGAACAACTCTTGCTTCCTTAGACTCATGCCGCTCTATCGCACGACTGAGTTCTTTGCCCATGCAGTAGTCGGAGTCAATGAAGTCTGCACTAACCAACAGCAAAATGACGTGAGCATTCTCTAAATTGCGATCGATCTCACCTGCCCACTCCTTGCCTGCCCCAATTTTACGATCGTGCCACGCTTTGATAATGCCTTTGCGTTTCAAGGTACTGAGGTGAGTCTCTAATTGATCTCGTAACGCCTCATCCTTATGGGAGTAAGAGAAAAAGACTTCAATCTCTCCTCTTTGTGGCACTACTTTCATGTCAGAAACCTTTGAAGATGGTTTGGATGGCTGTGGGAGCTTTTCAGGAGGCATACGGAAGTCAATGTTACTAGTATCAGCGTTTTCACCCATAGAGTGCAACTTTGCCAACATCTCAAAGGCAAACGCACTGGCATGACGTGCAGCAATTTCCTGATAGCCCCGGTTATCTGCCTCAGTCTTGTTATAAATCAGATCAGAGATACCCCGAATCACCAACGCAGACACCTGCTGATTGGCACGAGCTGCATCTAGGAAGCCAAAGCCTTCCATTTCAACTGCAATAGCATCTCCATAGTACGATCGCAAAAACTGAAATATCTCCGATTTCGTTGAAGCAATCACCTTTTCACCAGCTGCGATCGGTGCAACGAAAACTTTAGGAGTGGGGGAAGGGACTGTTGATAATCTTTGTAGCCAATCTGGTTTTCTAGCTTCGACTCTGGCGCGCTGCTCTAAATTGTAGGTACTCAGCCCAATCTCCAGTCTGGGTTTGAATGTTTCCCCTGTCTTGCCAGACTCATATCCATAAACTTTTGTTGCTGCCACCACATCGCCGATCGCAACGTCTTTGATGCCTCCAGCGATGCCAACAAAGAAAAGGATGTCGGGCTTGAAGTAGGCGATCGCCCTTTCTGCCTCTAGGGCTGCACCGGAATTACCTGCTCCAATTTCAACAATGCCTACATCCCAGGTTTGAGCATTCGCCGCAAACGTTCCTCGCTCATAAATGGTTCCCTGAGCATGAACCTCTTCCTGAAGATCGGTTAGATGAGCACGAACCGCCAGATATTCAACAGATAGAGCAGTCAAAATAACGGCACGCGGCATCGCTAATCCTTGAAGGAATCTGAATAGTTACCATTCTGTCAACTTGGTTGGGTTTTGCCCAGAGTCTAGAGAATTTTTTCAGTTTTCTGTAGATCGTCTTCTTAATCCGTCACAATAGACACAGGGTTTTGCAATACCTGAGTTAGCCATGAGTGATAAAGATTCTGTACTAGAAATATTGCTGGCTGAGTACACCTGCCTGAAGTCTGAGCAAACTCAGCGGATTGGTTTTCGGGATAATTTGCTGTATGTCACGCTGGGTGTATTTGGTGCAGTGGTTTCGTTCGCGGCATCTGATCCATCGCACTACTACGCGTTTTTGGTAATTCCCTGGGTCTGTCTGATTCTGGGTTGGACGTATGTGGTTAATGATGAAAAGATTTCAGCGATCGGCAGGTATATTCGCTACAAGCTGGTAGATCGGTTAAAGGAACACACGGGGTACGAAGATCTAGAAACGTTGTTTGGTTGGGAGATTGCCCATCGGGATGACAAGCATCGCAAGCGCCGTAAAATTCAGCAATTGATTGTAGACGAAGTTACATTTGTCGTTTCGGGAATGATTGCTCTGGGGGCATTCTGGGTTTTAGTTCCCAATCCACCCTGGGGAGTGATGATAGTCTTCTGGGTAGAACTTGTCTTTCTCATCGTGTTAGGAATAGAAACCTTTGTGTATGCTGATTTACTCAAAGGGCGTTAACAGGTCACGTCGAAGTAGTCGGATATATCATTAACGGTATGGCGATCGCAAAACTGTTGTGAGAAGCGATCGTACCAGTTCTCAGGCTACTGGTGGGAAAAAGGCACTGAGGGAGAGCGAAACATCAGGAAACGCTAGAGGAGAGATCGAGTTGGGTTCAGTCAGGATCAGGTGACTGGTGTAGCCTATGGGGGTTGGGTTCCGATAGATGTGAAGTTGACGATGTTTGAGATCGAGCACCCAATAGTCGGTGATGCCAGCCTGGGCATAGAGTTTGTCTTTGATCTCGCAGTCTTGTTTTAGGGTCGAGTCTGCGACTTCTACCACCAGATTGATCTGCTCGGATCGGGGATGGTGCTCGGCGTAGTCTAAGACGGTGCCTTGAGCGATTACCAGATCGGGTTCTGGTTCGGAAAAATTGTCTAGTTCAATGGGGTCTTGTGTTCGGATTAATACAGTGTTGCCAAGTAGGTCGCGTAGCGCATTTGCCAAAAGTTGCAGCGCAGTCACATGAGGAGTTCCTTTAGCAGCCATCAGTACAATCTGTCCAGCAATTAGTTCAGTCCCTTCATTGGCGTCAAGAATGCCCAACTCACTCATGCGGTGGTAGTCTGTCACTGTCCAACGTTTAAGTAAGGTTGATTCTACCGTTACAGTGAAATTAGCAAGGGCACTTGAAGGTGACATGGCGGATGGCGGTAAGGTGGATTTTGAGTAACCTAAATATCCACTATTGTGACAATTTTAGCTACTTTAGCTACTCAATGCCAAAGCTGTAGGCAGCACCCATCAGCCTTTTTGAGAGTATTCGGCTTGCTGTCGGATTAAGCGTTGCACACTGGCGATCGCTCGATTAAGTTCGTAGGCTTTACGATCGGGGTTTTGCAAGTGGGCAGCTTGCTCTTGTTCCATCATTAATACATCTTGCACAATCAAGCCTTCAAGTAGCTTTTTGGCTGAGTTGAAAAACAAGTTTTTGATGGTGCGACGAAATTTTTCGGAGAGTTTGTGTAAGTTAGGGAATGCTTCTAGTGAGGTGAAGTGCAACAAGTAAGCACGGGTATGGGTTTCATCAATCGGACAAAACAAGCAATAAATCTTGAAGTCTTGCCCTAAGGTAGACATCCAGTGGGGATAGATATAACTCACATCTAATGGCTCAGGATGAAGCTTACGCAAGGCTGGAAAGAAAAGTTGAGAAACAGACCAGATGCGATCGATTTTGTAATAGCTTTGGGCTTGATAGTGGGCATGAACGCGATCGCCCGATTCTTCTATACTTTGCAATTTAGGATCTGCCCAGGCTTGATAGTTATCATGCAAGTGCCCATGATACATATCCATCAAGTTTTCAATCAGAAAGGAGAAGTGGGCTTGGCATTCCAATACGGCAACGGAGCCGATGTAGTTGAGATGCTCCCATTCCGGTACGCCCATCGGTTCGGGCAATGGGGTTGTGGAGGATGGGTTGATCTGACCGGGATACAACCAGATAAAGCCATCCTGTTCGCGTACGGGATAGGGTCGGATCTGACAGGTGGGTAATTTCTGATGCTCTGCCAGATAGGGCACGGTGGTGCATTGTCCGGTGCCGTCAAATCGCCAGCCGTGATAGGCACACTCTAATTCATTGCCGCGCACCTGTCCGCTACTGAGTTTGACCTGTCGATGGGGGCAGCGGTCTTCTAATGCCTGTACTTGACCCGATGAATCTCGATATAGGGCGATCGCTTGTTTCCATAGCGTCACCGCCAGGGGTTGATCGGTAACGTCACTGCTCCGGGCGACCACATACCAATGATGGGGGTTAATCCCCAATTGGCGGAGATGCTGTGGTTCTGTCGAAGTTGTGGGCAGGTGCGCAAATTCGGTCTGCATAGAAGCAACAGGCAAATGAATGACGGTGAAATCAAGTGGATCGGGGTGGGCTTAGATTCCTGACATTTTGAAAATGCTGGGGATCTGAGGAAGCGGGATTATACCCTTAGGATCGTGGATTAAATAAGATCGACGATTGAATTGTTTGGAGGGGCGAACGGTCGTTCGCCCGTACAACAAATCATCGGCGTTATTTAATTCCCATTCCCTAACATCTTAAAGATATCGGGGATCTGGAGAGATTAGATTTGTAGCATCCCTTGAGGATTGACAGAGAGCAGTGGACGACGTTGTAACCCTTCTTGCTGAAGCACGGCATTGGCTGCCAGCAAGCCGCTACTGATCGCCCGTTCCATCAAGCCGCAGGGGAATGGCATTTTCACCCAATCTCCGGCAAACATCAGGTTAGAAGCTATTGTACGGGTTTCAGGGCGATCGCTATAACTACCGGGGGGAAACCCGGCAAAATTCTTTTGATTCACCAATTCCCGGTGCAGCATGGTTGCCGCTTTCAAATCCGGCACAATTTCGTATAACTCTTGCTCAAAGGTGTTGAGTAAGGCTTGCTGGGTCGGAAATTCTTTTTCCTTATAGCAATAGGCATGAAGTTCTACCACGCTGCCGCCGGTGCGGCTTGCCCAGTCGATGTAATCGTCCTGAATGCGGTGATAGAGCGTAATACTATCGGTCAGGCGATAGCCAGAGAGGGAGGTAAAATCGCTATGCTCCCAATCAAAATCGCGATCAAACCAGAAGCGCACGACGGCAAACGGATCTGCCACCTGAAGCTGGCTAACTTGCTGCGCTAATGGGGTAGGAACGGTGCCTTCAGCCAGGGAAAATAGATGTTGAATGCCGGGAATATCGGCAGCAAAGATAAAATAATCGGCAGCCAGGGTTTGATTTGCCACGGTCGTGGATTGGACGGCAGCTAGCTGTACCTGGTCATCTTTGCGATCGAGAACCCGGAAGCGGGGAAGGTTTTGCTGAGCGGGTCCCTGCAACACTTTGCCATCGGCATTATAGGCAGCCCCATGACAGGGACAGAGGAAGGCACCATCGTCTTGTTGATGCACGGTACACCCCTGATGGGTGCAAGAGAGCGAAATGGCGTCGCGGCTACCGGGGGCGATCGCATACATGGCATCTCCGGCACCAAAGTATTCCATTTTGTCAGAGCTGAGCAGCGGATTGCGTTTCACCCAAAAGGGCACCGAACTGCTGGCAGCACCTTGATAGTAGTCTAACGAGACAATGCGATCGCCTTGCCAGTTAACCTGACTGACGGTTGCCTCGGTTAGAATCGCCCCCCCGTTTTGTTGAATACTCTGGGCGATCGGATCGACCAGACTGCGCCCCATGTCTTGCTTGGTGCCATTAAAGGCAAGCCCTTCGGGATTGCCAAAGAAATAGAAATGGAAAAACTGCATCAACTCCCCGGCACTCATCACATCCGGCGAATTGAGGCTGGACTTGGCAAAGGGTAAGAAATACAGGTCATATAAACCTTGGGGAAAGTCATTTGCGACCCATTGCGTCACCGAAAGCTGATCCAGCCGGTCAAAACTTTTTTGGGGATGGAACCCGGTAATTTCACGAAACACCTGCCAGTGAGCATATTTTGCGAGATTCAGACCCCATTTCAGCCGATTACCTGACGACACCGTCAGATCTACAATATTCCATGGAAACGCGGAGTGGCTGGGGCGAAAGACTTCGGGTTGGTATTTAGGATCGCGATACACCACCGAATAAAAATTGAGCGGCTTGAAATTATCGCGTGCGCCCAATTCTTCGGTCAGGCTCCAGAGGTTATAGTATTGCGGGAAAAAGCCATGAAACCCGTGTTCCATTTGAAACGACTCATCGTTCACTTGAATCGTCCAACTGGCAATTTTACCGCCCAACTGGGCTGCCCGTTCCAGCAGCGTCACCTGAAACCCTCGCTGGCTGAGTTCGTAGGCACATGCCAGACCGGCTAACCCACCGCCTACGACAACGACGTGCTTGGCGTCACGGGTCTGCCAGGGCAACGATAAGGCATCTTGTTGATGTAAGGTTGGTTGCGGCTTGGCGAAGCGAGAATAACCGACTAACCCACCGATAGTGCCGATACCAAAAAGTTTGAGTAACGTTCGTCGAGAGACAGAACGGGAAACAGGATCAAATAGCTGGCTCATTCAGTCAACAATTATTCGGATATTCAGATCAAGACACACTCTTTTTGATAGCGATCGCCACATCGGGTCGGGGTGCGGGGATAAACCCCCAGGTTGAAGGCGTAGCCTTCAGATCCCCCTTTCTGACCCCATTTTGATGGCGATCGCCCTGTCAAGATGCCTAGGGCTAGACAGCTTGGACGCATTAGAGGCATATTAGACGACCCCTTCGTAGATGTAAAGTTCAATGAAGCGTAATTGGTGTGCCGCTGCCCTCTGCCTTTGTATAGATTAACCACAGGGGTGACGGTTTAGATCGGTTGTTAATTTTTTGGAAAGGCGCGCTCCGCAAGCCTTTCCAAAAAATTAACAACCCATTTGAAACACTACTATCACGGGTTCACCTACCCAAACTATGGCATTATTCATTTTACGCTCTTCCTAAAACCTTCATTTGATAAAGTACGAGGCGATCGCATGGCAACGGGTTCAATTGTGAAACTAACGGTTCATTTCACAGATGAAGACTTGGAAGAGGAGGAGCAAGATGAAGAAGCTGAAAGGCTTCTGGCAGAGTTGAATGAAATGGAAGAAGTGGAATTTGTCGATCGCGTGCCTGACCTGAATCTGCCAGAGGGAAGTCAACCGTTGGGGCAGGTTTTGGTGGGGGTGTTGATGGCTGAGGTGAATGTCGCAGATGCCCCCAAAGTCATGGCATTGTTGGGCGATCGTCTGGAGGGAAAGCCAATGGAGCTGGAGATAGAGGTAAATGGCAAAATCCTCAAAGTCTCTGCCCAGAACGGCGAAGAATTAAAGATGGCGATGCAAATGGCTCAGGATTTTGTCACTCTTTATACCAATCAAATATGAAGCTGCAACTGTTTAAGAGGGGGTGTGGGGGTTTCACCCCCACGAAGGGGGCAACGCCCCCTTCACCCCCTTTTCCAATTCGGCGCACCGTCCCAGAAACTTAACAGCAGATTTGAAACACTACCGCAACATCAAATAAAAATTATTTGCAATTATGATGGGTGGCGTAGTGCAGGATACAGAGTTAAATTATAAAACTGCGTCTCAATTAGATGAATTACGCCTAATCCACACAATCTCTGGTGAGCAGTGCCATGTCTGAGCCTATTCCCAGAATGCTCGATTCTACTCGACTCCTATTTGACCTCCAACGCGGGAATGAGATTGCGCAGAGTTTTTCTGGTTGTTTAGAGCCAGAGGCGATCGCCTGTCGAGTTACCGATGGGTTGGTCGAGAAATTTGATTGCGCCTTTGCTCGCATTTGGTTGGTTGAGCCAGATCAATCGGCGTTGAAATTGGTGGCGTCTTCGGGGATGTATACCCACACCAATGGGGCATTTGCCAGGGTGCCGATGGGGGCTTATAAGGTGGGCAAAATTGCTCAAAATCGGGTTTCGTTTTTGAGTAATCATCTGGCAGATGAGTCGTGGGTTAAAGATCGAGACTGGGCGATCGCCAATAATATCCGAGGGTTTGCCGGATATCCGTTAATTATTGAAGATCGGGTGATTGGGGTATTGGCAACCTTCAGCCACCATGCCATGGCACCTGAATTTTTAGAAATCTTGCAAATTCTCTGTACAACGGTAACTGTGGCGTTAGATATGGCGCTGACGTATCAGCAGGAAAAGCAAAAATGGCAAATCAATGCCAATCCTTTATTGCTCAATACCTTGTCGCTTTCAGATCAGCTTGCCAGTATTCTTAGATCGGCTCGACTGACGCTGGTGGGTACAGAGCAACCCCTGAGTTTTTCGCTCAATTGGATCTTTTTACGAGCGGCTGAAGTGCTCAATCAATTGGATTGTAGCTATTGTCGGTTGACCTATAGTGCCGATGCGATCGCCTTAGAAGCCATCATTTCTCCGCCCGATCAAGCGGCTGAGGAAACCAAAACCTGGCTTCGATCTGCATTTGGTGAATTGTTTTTGACGGTAGCTTTTTTGGGAGGAATTTTACACAACCATACTGACCTGCATCGCCGGGTGATTCAGGTCTTGCTAAAAATTCCCTATCCCACCTGCGATCTGGGTTTGGGCTTGCGGATTCAATGCCGATCGTCTGTCTTGCAAACGGGTTTTACCCACCTTGCTTATTTGGCAGGGCTAACGGTATTTGACATGGCTCAAGATGATTTACCGTTGCTGACGGATGATGTAGACCAGATCCCGTCAGCCCGCCATGTGTTGTGGGTGCAGCAAGGGGAAAAGGTGCCATCTGCTCAGATTCGGGCACAGGTGGCGTTGTCGATCAGTCCGGCGGAGTTACGCGAGGCGGTTGAGGTTGTGCTGGCAGGGCAAACCTGGGGGGTCGGGGTTGAGCCGGAGCCGCAGATGGTGCTGTCTGAACGAGAACGAGAAATTATGACGTTGCTGGCACATGGTCTGCGCGATCGCGACATTGCCGGTAAATTGGTGATTAGCGAAAGCACCGTCAAATTTCATATCAACAATACCCTGAGCAAGCTTAAAGCTCGGACTCGGTATCAGGCACTCCACGAAGTGATTGTCAATGGCTGGATTTCATAGGTATAAGGTATGCTCACTATTTACAGCTCAGATCATCAATTCCAGGATGCTCAATGCGAACTGATTGATGGTAAGTTTGTCCCGGCGTTTGAATGCCCCAAACGGGTTGAGATGATCTTGTTGCAAGTGCAACAGTCTGGGCTGGGCGAAGTGTTATCTCCCAACGATTTTGGGCTGGAACCGATCCTGCGAATTCATGACGAAGCCTTTGTCCAGTTTTTGCAAACTGCCTGGGATGACTGGGTAGACCAGCATGGGGCGTATGATGCCTTACCCCTGAATTGGGCAACGCGAACCATGCGTCACGATCGCATTCCCGATGTGATTGATGGCAAGCTGAGTTATTACTCGTTTGATGCGGCTACACCCATTACCGCAGGCACCTGGCAGGCTATTACGGCATCGGCTAATGTGGCGCTTACGGGACAGTCCTGGTTACGACGGGGAGAGCGATCGGTATTCGCCTTATGTCGTCCGCCCGGACACCACGCTGCACGAGATTTTTACGGGGGCTATTGTTTTTTTAATAATGCGGCGATCGCGGCTCAAGCGTTACGAGATGGGGGTGCAGAACGGGTTGCTATTTTAGATGTTGATTACCACCACGGCAATGGCACCCAGTCGATTTTTTATGATCGACCAGACGTATTATTTGTGTCGTTACATGCGCATCCGCTTCAGGAATATCCTTTTTTTTTAGGGTATGAGGATGAAAAAGGTATGGGTATGGGGGAAGGATTTAATTACAACTATCCGATGCCCTGGGGAACGACCTGGACAACGTATACGGCAGCGCTAAGCGAAGCGTTACAACAGATTCAGATCTATGCTCCGGATGCGTTGGTGGTATCGTTAGGGGTGGATACGTTTGAACAAGATCCTATTTCTAAGTTTTTACTTAAAGAGCAGGATTATCAAAAAATTGGAGCAGCGATCGCTTCGTTAAGGAAACCGACTCTTTTTGTCATGGAAGGAGGGTATGCGGTCGAAGAAATTGGCATCAATACGGTGAATGTATTGCGTGGGTTTGAGAATGCATAGCGGCTCGCTGATGATCGCGATGAAATTTAGTGTGGGTGCCGCGCGGAGCGCGGCACCCACACTAAATTTCACCTAGTACACCAACTTAAAAGTTTTAGAGGGAGTTTGGGGGCGCAGCCCCCAAACCCCCATGTTGCAAAATTTCGTGTTTGCAACACTAGTTCTTTGTTAACTGGTGTTGCATTGCCCAGATGCCTGCGGCACTGAGAGCGGCACAGAAGCAGCCCAGGCTCACTTGGGAGTTGCCAACGGAGAGGCAGACAAATCCGGCGATCGCCAATAATAGCGCTGAACTTTTGGCGATCGCCAGCATTCTAGCCAACGTTTGGTTCGCGTTGGTGATGCGTTGCACCAGATCGGCATCGTTGCCGATCGTTGCGGCAGAATGGAGCGCTGACTGGGTTGTTTGATATTTCACCAGATCGAGCTGGTAGTAAGTGCCTAACTCCGGATCGCGCAGATTAGCGACCGAATGCAACCCAAAGCGTTTGGCATGGGCGATCGCCTCTCGAATTTGCTGCTTGGTCGCCAGCGGGTGCAGTGCTTCAAACACCGATTCTCGGTAAACGCCAGTTTTTGCCATGTCCAAAATCTGTTGGCTGAGTTCGGTAAGCGACAATCGCCTGGTAATTAAACTCATAATTTTCTCTAGGAGAGTACAATCCCTCAACCGTTATCGGCACCATCGCTTTACGCCATCGAGTCGGGACAGGTGCTGTGTTGAAAAGTGGCACGGAGTAACATTTTCACATACAGCAACCGTCGAGACGGTTAAATCAGGGGGTTGTGTGAGAACCCGCGCTCCGCGCGGGTTCTCACACAACTTTTGTCTCTAGCGGTTTTCAGTCGAGTAGAGGATAGATTATATTTTGAAAGCCATGTGGCGCATAGTTTTCGAAACACGATCTGGTTCTAGCCGAGTGCGAAGCGCTGTAGTACAAGTATATTAAATCGAGCCAGGTTCGCCTTATTTTTTGGTGAAATTTTTATTAGATTTGCTGTTACATTTATTTATGAAGACCCATTAAGCCCTACAATAACTGACGACTAGGTATTAGATCTCTTTCAGATTAGGTTGGGCGGGGACTTTGCCCCCGCCCAACCTAACCTCAAAAACTTAACGTGCAAGAGGTCTATTTAAGATTGTGGATTGGATAAAACCCAGGGTTTGTTTTTGAGGTTTGGCAATACCTCTCCTCCAAAAATAAATGTTGGGTTTTGTTTTATACAGAAACCACAATTGCACTGCGGTTAAGCCAGACAGTATTTGGGAACTCTTGCTCAGTGAGGATTCTCACCTACTAGCCTTGTATATTTTGTTTAGAAACTTGACAACGTGACCTCTAACCTATTTACCCATTCTTCTGTACGCCAGTCTTTACCATTCACCCTACAAGATGTACGCAGCGCTATTCCAGCGCATTGTTTTCAGTCAAATTTAGGGCGATCTCTATCTTACTTTTTCTTAGATATTGGGATTATTGCACTTCTCTATTGGGTAGCTGCCACGCTGAACAGCGTATGGTTTTTTCCCATTTTTTGGTTGATGCAAGGCACCATGTTTTGGGCGCTCTTTGTCGTTGGGCATGACTGTGGGCATGGTTCCTTTTCAAGATATCGCTGGTTCAATCACATCATTGGGCATCTCAGCCACACGCCGTTGCTGGTGCCCTATCACGGTTGGCGAATTAGCCATCGCACCCATCATGCCAACACGGGCAATATTGAAACGGACGAAAGCTGGTATCCCGTGACCGAAAGCCAGTACAAGCAAATGTCGTGGTACGAGAAGTTAGCTCGATTTCACTTAATTTTGTTTGTCTATCCGCTCTACCTATTTCGGCGATCGCCTGGGAAACAAGGATCTCATTTTCTGCCCAATCGACACTTGTTTCGTCCCCATGAAAAATGGGATGTGTTAACCAGCACGATTTGCTGGACGTTGATGTTGGTGTTTCTGGTCGGTTTGGGGATACAGTTTGGCTTCGTGTTTCTGTTGCAGTATTACTTGATGCCCTACATCGTCTTTGTGATGTGGCTTGATTTGGTCACGTTTCTGCACCACACGGATGCCGATATTCCCTGGTATCGTGGCGAAGATTGGTATTTTCTCAAGGGTGCGCTGTCTACGATTGATCAAGATTATGGCTTTGTGAATCCCATTCATCACAATATTGGGACTCATGTGGCACATCATATTTTTCTTAGCATCCCTCATTACCATCTGTTAGAGGCAACGGAAGCAATTAAACCCGTTTTAGGAGAATACTATCGGGTTTGTCCAGACCCCATCTGGAAAGCGTTATGGCAGGCGTACCGCAAGTGTTACTTTGTCGCGGATCAGGGTAGCGAAGTGTACTATCAAGCTCCCCAACGACGATTGAAGCGTCGCGATCGCCATAAAGTTTAGTCTGCAATTCTTTTTGAACGTGCGATGGCTCTGCCGTCGCACTCTCAATTTACCCAGGCGCAAAGCGCTATAAGATCCCAGTTTTGGCATGGCGTGGCTCCACCGCACCTCCACAAAACTGGGATTTTTTTAGAAAAAAGATCCCGAAGTTCTGTTTCAATGAATATAGCTTTACGTACTCACGTTAAGACGTTGGGTGTGGGGCAGTGCCCCCATACCGCCTGATCAGCCGTGACTTCCATTTAATTGGTATAGATCTGAATCAATCAGAGGTGAAACGATTCTGATGAATGACAGTTTAAGTGTAGTGATCAAAATTTTGATTGCGTCTGCTGGATTGGCGATCGCCATTAAGTATGGCTTGCCCTATTTCAATATTCCAGCAACGGCAACGGTTGCCTTGATTAGCGTGCTATTGCCAACCGGGGTGATGGCGATGATTTTGGCGTGGAAGACCTGGCGTTCTCAGCTGGGTTAATTGCTCATCTGGCAATTTTAACGGGTCGGTGAATGCTTTGCGGCGCAAGGCGCGTTATTTTCTGCAAATTCATCCCAGATTCAGCCATGGTTTTGGTTAACTAAATGACATCACTTTTTGATAACAAGCATCAAGATTTTCTCTATTTTGCCAGCTGAACCCAAAAGGCAACTTAAAATTAAAAACCTAAGGATCGAAACTATTTATTAATAGCGCTACGCACTCAGACCTCAGGATGGTCGGTATGGAAACGATTCCTTTAGCATATCGTTTCAACACGCTATCTATCCCAATTTAATGGCGTCGGGCTATAGAATACATCTTGTTTTAGCAGGGCAGTGATGCCCTATGTCTAAAGCAAAGCTTGGCTTTATCAATGTGGAGATCCTGGCACGGTGAGGAGTGTCATGTTTATTAACCCATACTGAAAAACTCAAACAGGTGAAAATTATGAAACCAATGATTTGGCATCCTGAAGAGCGCGACCACAAGGTGAATCAATATTTAGATCGGATCAATCATGCACCTTACGAAATCATTATTGGTCTAGTCATCGGATCGATTTTTCTGTTGACTGCAATTCTCTTAATGGGTAGTTTTTAGAGATATTGAATCCTAGACACTGAAGCTCTGAAGTAGGCTTGTAAAGCAAGTCCGCTTCAGAGTTTTGTGTTGCATTGGTTTTGTCTGATGTGGGTCTGGAATGGGCGATCGCACAGGCGTATCAGGATCTAACACGTCCATTCATCTGGCTCAGACTAAGACCTCTGAATCTATAGCAATTTTCAAGGGCGTGAAGTACGAGTTATTGTGAGAGAGCCGCGCTCCGCCCGGCTCTCTTATAATAACCTGGCGCGAAGCGCTATAGTGGCTGTGGACGTGGTTGCAGAGAACCTGATGGGGGAGAGGTCAGTCAATGGATGAATGAATTTGTATGTGAAACTGAAATCGCGATCGCCAAGTTCACTGCCAGAATCAATAACGCCGTCTCACAGACTTTCTGAATAAATCGACATGTCAACTGTTCCCTCTAGCTTTGAACCATTTGAAGAGCCACTGAGGTCTCCCAAACACCGTCTGGATGATTACTATCGGCAAATTCAAGCCGTTATTCTAGCGCGTCAAAATCCCATTACAGGGCTGATCCCTGCCAGTACTGCAATCACTGCCCATGGCAACTACACCGACGCCTGGGTTCGCGATAACGTTTACAGCATCCTGGCTGTATGGGGGCTTGCCCTTGCTTACCGCAAGATCAACAACGATCAGGGGCATGCCTACGAACTAGAGCACAGCGTGGTCAAACTCATGCGAGGGCTCCTGTTTGCCATGATGCGGCAGGCGCACAAGGTAGAAAACTTTAAAGTGACGCAAGATCCCCTGGACGCCCTCCATGCCAAATATGCCCTGGATACAGCCGATACGGTCGTGGGCGATGACGAATGGGGTCATTTGCAACTCGATGCCACGTCTATCTATCTGTTGATGTTGGCGCAAATGACGGCGTCTGGATTGCAGATTATCTATACTCTGGATGAAGTCAATTTCATTCAAAATCTCGTCTACTATATCGGCAGAACCTACCGCACTCCCGACTACGGCATCTGGGAACGGGGTAACAAAATCAACCACGGCAACCCTGAACTCAATGCCAGCTCGATTGGCATGGCAAAAGCAGCACTGGAGGCTATGAGTGGTCTGGATTTATTTGGCATTCGGGGTAGTCAGGCGTCGGTGATTCATGTCTTGCCCGATGAAATTGCTCGTGCCCGAGTTACGTTAGAATCATTGCTGCCGAGAGAGTCTGCCTCTAAAGAAACTGATGCGGCGTTGTTAAGTATCGTTGGATTCCCTGCGTTTGCCGTTGATGATTTAGTGCAGATCGAAAGAACTCGTAACACGATCATCAACAAATTACAAGGGCGCTATGGGTGCAAGCGATTTTTGCGCGATGGGCATCAAACGGTGTTGGAAGATGTCACCCGCTTGCATTATGAACCCAGAGAGCTGAAGCAGTTCGAGCATATTGAATGCGAATGGCCGTTGTTTTTTACCTACCTCTGGCTCGATGCTTTATTTCGCAGTGATTTATCTCAAGCCAGCGATTATCAACACCGTCTGGAATCATTGCTGGTCGAGAGAGATGGATTCTGGTTATTACCAGAGCTGTATTATGTTCCGTCTGATCAAATTGCAGCTGAACGGGAAAATCCCCATAGCCAAACCCGATTGCCCAACGACAATATTCCTTTAGTCTGGGCGCAGAGTTTGTATTTGTTGGGGCGGTTATTGCAAGATCGGTTGCTGGCACCGGGGGATATCGATCCGCTTGCTCGACATCTCAAACTGGGGCACCATTCTGAATCGCTGGTGCAAATTGCCTTGTTAGCCGAAGACGAAGAGTTGCAATCAGAACTGGCAACCTACGGAGTGCAAACTCAAACGCCAAAGCAGGTTGAACCTATCCGCGTGAGACAGGCAGGAGAACTGTCTGCGGTTTATACGCAAATTGGGCGGAATGATAAGCTCAATCTGACCGGACGTCCTGTGCGTCGGCTTCGCAGCTTGACGACGTCTAGAATTTTTAAAATTCGCGGTGAAACGATTGTTTTCTTGCCGTCTTGTCTCGATCAGCAACAGTTTTATTTAACCCTGGATTACCACTTTTTAGTGGCACAGATTAAGGGCGAATTGGCATATATTCAACGTCACTGGTATCAACTCGGACGCCCGACGATGACGCTGATGTTGACCCATGCCATGTTTGAAGATCGGTTGCCGTTGCTGGAATTGATTCAGGAGCTGAAGGATGGTATTTGCGGTGGCGTGATTGTTAAGGTTGGGCGCTTGCAAGAGTTGATGTTGACCGCAGGCAGCGAACGGATTGACTTTATTCATGATTTCCATCTGACCCCGTCGTCTGAGCAAGACTTGTTACCAACCAAACAAAATTTAGCCTTTCATCCTGAGCGAAACTGGCAACTGAGCAGTACGCAAGAATTTATGTTGGAATGTGAAACCAACATTCCGTTATTGCTGACGAGTCTACGGCAGTCAGAAAACTTGTATGAGCAGATTGATTTATTGGAAACGTTGGTACGGTTACGCGGCTTGGAGTTTGATACGGGGTTGGGGGGACCGCATCATCCTGTTACGGTGGCGGCTTTACTCGATGAAGTGTACAACAAAGCGGCTCAACTACGCCTTTGGGCAATCATTCGCAGAGCCGCTGGGTTGTTGAATAAAGTCGATGTGGGTTTGTCAGATGCGGTAACAGATATCATTGTGCGACAAAAGCAAATTTCGGTAGGGAAAGCCTACAGTCAGGCGTCTTTGATGGTTAGCCCGATGTCGCATATTGAGGTGATGGATAAGATCTGTGAGTTTGTAGGGCAGGATGTACGCGATCGCCCGTTGACCCAAGAAATTTTGATTTATCTCAGTGTGTTAATTAAAACAGATCCACATTTATTCAAAGGCTTTTTGACCCTACGGGTGGGCTACTTGATTTTGCTGATTACCAGCCAACTGGCAGCAGAATTGCACGTCACCCAGGATGAAGCGTACGAACAATTAATGCACCTCAGTCCTTTTGAAGTAAAAACCCGTTTACATCAAGCCCTGACCGGCTATGACACGCTCAATCGTTCGTTGCTTCAGCAAGAATCACTCCATGTGAAGCAGCAGCAAGATATTCAATGGGTGATTTCAGATTCGGCTCAAGAAGGCGAACCTGCGGTGAACTGGTGGCACAAGCGTCAGCTAGATGGCGCACTCAACCGGGTTCCGCAAAACTTTTATCCCAATGTTTGGCAAGTTTTGCAGCATAGTAAAGGGTTAGTCATCGGCGATAAGCTCGACCGCCGGAATCGCTTGGACAGTGAGCCTCTAATTTCCGAGATGACACCGGGAGAAAAGAATTTTGCTTTGCGGATCGAGCATTTGCTCAACAAAATTCAAGCTCCAGAATATCGACAAGTGAATATTGAAGCTTTGATGGAGCTTGCCGCGATTATTGAACGAAACCCAGCGTTGCAAGTAGAAGAGTATGTGGTGCTGGATGTGTTGATTGGTCATGCCGTTCGCTTGCACTGGTTGGAGCATCATCCTGCTGATGAAGAGCGGTATAACGAAGTGAAGTCAACCGCTTGGCGTTCTTTTTATGCAACCTCTCCCTACAGTTGCGCAGTTTATATTGCCAAAGCCATGCAATTCCTGACGGAACTGGGGCAAAGTGCTGCGGCTTAAGAGCCCAAACCCTAGCAGTTTTCACTGGCGTGAAACACACGGTGTTGAGTGAGAGCCGCGCGGAGCGCGGCTCTCACTCAACGAATTAATTTACGATTCTTAATAAAAAACAGGATTAACGGGTTGCTTAAGTAACTCATTAATCCTGCTAATTAATATAATGGACTATCGTCTGAGTTCTAATAACGACGCTCAGAACGGCTGTCACGGAAGGAATCGCTACGTCCCTTACCGCCGCCGCCGCCCCAGCCGCTATTTCCACCACCGCTACCGCCAGACCAGGAGGAAGAACGGGGTTTTTGTTCACGCGGCTTGGCTTTGCTGACTTTCAAGTCGCGTCCCATCCATTCTGCCCCGTCTAATGCTTCGATCGCCGCTGTTTCTTCAGCGTCCGTTCCCATTTCGACGAAACCAAAACCGCGTAAGCGTCCGGTTTCGCGATCCGTTGGGAGTTGAACCCGTTTCACAGTACCATACTCAGCAAAAACCTCGGTAACATCCTCGACCGTAACCTGATATGAAAGGTTACCCACGTAGATTGACATTCGGAAATCTCTCCAGAACCAGATAGTGTAGCGATTGAGACTCGGAGAGATGCCTGCAAAACTTAACAAACAAACCCGACCGATCTTAATGCTTTTTGTAACCCTAGCACAGAACTTTGATTAGATGTAGAGATGTTAAGTTTTTTGTTGTTCTGGTGCTTAAAGAGTTAGGAGTGGGGTTTGTAGCGTTGGTTGTACTAAGCTAGCGGCAGGTGATTAGCTCTATTTCATGATTACCGTTTGTGTCTATGTTTCAAGCTACGCGTCGCCGTCTCGCTCTTTGGTATACCTGCGTTACGGCAGTGTTGTTGTTGCTCTTTGCCAGCGGATTTTATCTTTACGTCCGTAGTACGTTGGTGGAGCGCATTGACGATACGTTGAATCATGTAGTTGAGGTTGTCAGGCGATCGCTGGTGATTGATTTACTGGATGCTGATGCTCCCCAGCTGAATCTAGAGGCTAGTTTTCGAGATAATGCCGATGTTGTAGACGATGACCACATTGATTTGGAGTGGTTTAACTCAACCGGAGAGTTGATTTGGACGACTTTTTCGCAACCGCTTGCAGTCCCTTTGCATGTGAATGAAGGGGAAACGGTACATCTAACCCAGGATCAATTGCTGCGCCAGGTAACGCGCCGGATTGAGGTAGGACGGAACGTATTGGGATATTTGCGCGTTAGCCATCCCTGGTTTGAAGTGACCAAACCGAGCCGTCAACTGATTTGGGACTTGGCGTTGGGCACTGCCTTAATGGTTGGTGCTGTGGCTGCCATTGGGTGGTTGCTGTCTGGCTTAGCCATGGCTCCCATACGGGATTCTTATCAACGCTTGAAACAATTTACTGCCGATGCATCGCACGAATTACGTAACCCGATTGCGGTGATCCAAACCAATGTGCAAGTGGCACTCGCCGATCCCGATCCGCAACTTCAGCAACAACAGTTGAAAGTGGTAGAACGCCTGACGCGTCGCCTGGGACGATTGGTGGATGATTTACTCTTTTTGGCGCGGCAGGATAGTGGCATTACCCCCCTGAAAATGCATGAGGTGGCACTGGATGAATTGTTGGTTGAGCTGGTAGAAGAACAAAAAGCGATCGCCTTTGAAAAACCAATTTATCTATCACTCAGTTTTGAAACGCCGAATGAATCAGATGATCAGGTGTACTGCATCCAGGGCGATCGCGATCAATTGATTCGCCTATTTACCAATCTGATCAGCAATGCCATGCAATATACACCGCCTCACGGTGAAGTCCAAATCATGCTCAAGCAAATCAAATCCCACGGAATTAACCAATTGCAAGCGAATGTTATTGATACTGGCATTGGCATTCCAGCCGAGTCGATGCCTCATATTTTTGATCGGTTTTATCGGGTTGATCCCGCCAGAAGTCACACCGGATTTAGTCGAGAAAGCACTGATAAACCTGGGTCGGGGCTGGGGTTAGCGATCGCCAAAGTCATTGTCGAAAACCACCAGGGGCAAATTCAGGTGGACAGCACCGTTGGCAAAGGTACGACGATGACCATCATGTTACCCCAGGATCTGAACTTGTGAGATTTAGCAGCTTATCAGCACTATCATCACTACCATCAATGCTAAGGATCGTAGATTTAATAAAACCCGATTCTTTTTGAGGGAGCGGCGGCGGAGCCGCCGCTCCCTCAAAAAGAATTACAGGTTAATTCCTTTGTGATCCTAAAGATTCTGATAAAAATAAGGTGCGAACCTATTCGATCCTAGATCCCAATTGAATCGGCACCTGAAACTGGCGATTGCCCGATGTTGCTTCTGGCACCATTAAAAACAACCCATCCAACTCTGATGCCTGACGTAAGATCAAGACTCGTCCCGTCACCGTTTCACCGGGTTCAATAAAGGCATCGGCTCCTTCATCCAGATAGGTTCTAGCACACCCTGTCATGTCTGATTCCACGCCTTCCGGTAAAACCGCCTCTGGACAAGCGATTTCTTCTCCATTCGCAGTCACGACTTTAACTTGCTGAGGATAGAAGGCGAAGGGGCGATCGCCTAAATTCTCGATTGCCCAGTAAGCTTCAACACTCTGACTGGTTGGACTATCACTCACATAGGCTCCGGTAAACTGAAACGTGACTCCCTCAGCAGTCGTTTCGCCCGCTGCCATTTGAGTATTGGGGAATGACCCAGTTCTAAATTCCGGCAAGCTAGTTGTGCAATGAGCAATATCATAATTGCGTAAATTAATACTGCTACGCTCTTGCTGCGGCACAAAATTCCTCGGATCTCTTAAGGGTCGAGGAAACGCAACGTGCCCTCCTACTAAGATTTGATTACTGCTTGAATCAACTACTACCTGTGCCATTTGTTCTGCGGCAACGTCAGCAGAAATCCGTCTAAGTGCTGCGACCAGAATAATATTATTCCTACCACTCGTCACGTTTATTTGAGGCTGATTGGAGGTCAAATATCCAAGTCCAAAGCGATAGGTATCACTGCTGGATTCATACTGCAACACACAAACTCGACCCGGTGAATTACTGGATGGATAGACAGCTACAAAGAGATCCGATCCTTGAGAAGAACCGTGCCATTCTCCTAAAAACACGGCTGTATTCGGCGAAATCCTTGCCCAATTTTGTTGAAAGTCTTTGATTGTTTGAATGTCCTGAGGAGTGCGGTTGTCAGCATACGCCGGTAGTTGTAAGCGTTCTGGCAGGCGAGGCAATAACTCTCTAGCGATCGCGGCTTCAGCTTCTTCAGATGTGGGATATCGCTGTATTTGTGCCCAAGAAGCTTGAATACTGATTCCTAAAATTAAGAGAGTAAATCCTATATGGGCTAATGTTTGGCGTTGCATATAAATGACAAATCATAAAGGAAGATCATGACGGAAATGCGAGCAGTGCCAGGACTAAATTTTGCTGCATGGGGCATGGATGCGCGGTTTCCACGCAAGGGTTCTACTTCCGCACCCCCGTTTTAAAGCTTTGAATTGTGTCTATTAGATACATTGCTAGTACACCAACTTAAAAGTTTTAGAGGGGGTGGAGGGGGTAAAACCCCCTCTTGGGGGCTGCGCCCCCAAACCCCCATGTTGCAAAATTTCGTGTTTGTAATACTAGAGCCATCTAAAGGGGGGGTGGAGTGTAGCCATTTGAAGGAGTAGAACGGGAACCAGAAGAACGTTGAGAGCTGGAGCGAGGCTGGGTTCGGGAGCTAGAGCGAGGTTGGGTTGGGGAACTTGTGCGAGTGCTCGAACTAGAGGAAGAAGAAGTGGTGGTACGGGGTGCAGGGGCAGGAGGCGGTGTTGCTTGTTGGAGAAGCCCTTGCACTCGCTCGGTATCGTAAAGGGGCGTACCTTTTAATTCCTGAAGTTTGCTCAAGGCTTCTGATCGGTTGCCTTCTGTCAGGGCTGCTTCAACTGCTTTGATGATCTCAGCGTGCTGTTGCCAGGTTGTAATTAATTCTTTTGCGTTGGCAGACGTGGGGGCAATATCTGGAACTTCTTTGAGGATGGCGATCGCAACCTCTAAATCAACCTGATTGTAGTAGTCTTGTGCCAGCTGTAGCATCCGCTGAGAGGTTTGATTGATCAAGGCTTGAGCGTCAGGGAACACCTCCTCTACATCTTTGGGAATCAAATGGGCTTTCAAGATTGCATCCCTCATCCTCTGAGCTTGAGTCACGGGCGCACCGGGAGAAACCGATGTCGCAAGCACTGTGATGTCTTTTAACCATCCTTGCCAAAAGGTCGTGAGCTGGGATGCCAGGGATAAAGCATGAACCTGGGGAGGGTTTAAGGGCGTCGGTGTTGGGCTGGCTGTGGGATCGACGGTCGGGCTATTGGTCGGGCTATTGGTCGGGATGATTAGAGGATCAGATAAACCTGATTTGGCAGGTTCCGGCAAGATTGCCAGGTCACGATAGGCGATCGCCGCGATCGCCAATGCGATCGCACTCAGTAATGCCCAAATCGCTAGAGTGGTACGTAATTTTTTGCGCGGTGGATGGGTAATGACATCTGCTTCGATTGACTCAGTTTCCTCCGATGTCAGTCTCAGAGATTGACGCAACGCATTGAGCTGTTGGCGATCGCTTTCACTGATTGGGGTTTGTCTGGCGATCGCTTCTGTTACGGCATGACGATACGAATCTAGATTTTGCTGTCGCCATTCTTTCTGATAGTCCTGCGTAATGCGGCTTTCGATGGCGTTGGCAACGTCCGGCAAGATGGCGTTGGTTTCTTGTAAGCGATTGAGTGCAGTGCGATCGCTTTCGGGAATGGCTTCTGGATAGATGCTTTGAAGGATTTTATAAAATTCGCTGGCGTAGGTTTGTAGCTCTTGACGATACTTGGCGATCGCTTCTGTTTCAATCGTCTGGATTTCTTGCGCCGTTAAATCCTTGCGATAGGGTTGTAGAGCTGCTTCATCATTAGCGTCTAAGCTAAAGTCAGCGCCTGATAATACATCGTAATGGCGAAGTAACTCTCT
Organism: Calyptranema fuscum S582; assembly: GCF_055793305.1. Classification (NCBI taxonomy): domain Bacteria; kingdom Bacillati; phylum Cyanobacteriota; class Cyanophyceae; order Oculatellales; family Oculatellaceae; genus Calyptranema; species Calyptranema fuscum. The sequence goes on along the minus strand of NZ_JBSLYH010000008.1, from coordinate 111,969 downwards.
CCACTTATCCCGATAGATATCACATTTCGCCGATCGCTGAAGGTATTGCTTTAAGATAGCCCTGGCAACAGTTTCATTAAACCCCAATTTTGTTTCTAACGTTTTAAGAGCCTGTTCGGTTGCCGGGGTAAAGGGCGGAGATTCGTGTTGAAGAATTTTGGCATATTCTTGTTCAAGCAAAAGCTTATGATCTTCAAAACGTTTAGTAGCGTCTTCTTGAAGATGTTTGGCAACTGCATCGCCTAGTTCTAACTCTGCCTGTAACTGGCGTAGGCTGGCTTCATCGAGGTGATCATCATGATGCAGATTGGTTAAGGCTGCTTGTTGATATCGAGAGATATTTGCCTGGACTTCTTGCTCAACAAGACGAGTGATTTCCTGGACAACAGGATCTCCCAACTCGCGTTTGACCTGCAATTGTTGCAACTCTTCCAGATCGGCACGTCCAGACTGATGCAGTTGAAATTTTAAGATGGAAGCGTATTCAGATGTATGCTGTTTGAACCGCTCAGTTTCTTGCTGAAGAATTTTTTGTACAACTGGATTTCCCAAATTTAATTGGTGCTGAATTTTCTGGAGTTTAATATCATCAACTTTGCCAGAGTGACGTAGATCTCGATATAACTCAATCCGATATTCTTCCTTATGCTGTTCAAATTGCTGCTCTTTTTCTTGGATAATTTGCTCAATTACAGGGTCACCAAGATTTAGCTCCCGTCTTTTCTGTTTAAGGATTTCAATCGTTGTGGGCGAGTTCGTCATAATTGAGTTCTCCATACTCATGCAAATAATCAGAAATCAGTTGAGCATAAGCGTCTCGATCTGTTCTGAAGCGTTGTAACTGATTCTGGACAATGACTTCCAGCAATTTATTGCCAAACTGAAACGTTTGATTCTGTGTTTCAAGAGCGTCGGATGAAATCTCACCCAATTGATGCAGGGTATCAGAAATAAATTGCTGAAGAGTTTGTTCGTCTTGCTGAAATCGCCGAATTTCTTCATCTGCAATGCGTCTTGCGGTTGTATGGTCGAGGTTCAGTTCTACTTGCCGTTGTAATAACGATTTATTGACATTTGATGTTAGAGGCAGTCCATGAGTACGAAGAACTTGGGTATAAAACTGGCGATATTGTTGAATGAACGGTTTAATAACTTGATCTTCAATTCGCTCGAAGACGGTTTCACCAAATCCTCGCCTATTCACTCCCAATGATTCTCGTAATTGCATCAATTTTTGATCGTTTGGAATCCCATGGTGCTGAATCTGTTCGGTTAACGTCTGCTGATAAGCAAGCAAGGGTGGATGATAATTGCGGTTGATGTCCATTTCAATCTGCTGAATTGTTTCCGAATCTAAAGTTGATTCGTCTCTCAATCGTTGCAGAGCCATTTCGTCAATGTAGATCCCTTGATAACGAACTAAGCGCTCATATTCATCGTGGTACCAATTTTTACGTTCGCGGATCGGCGCGTCTTTACTCAAGGGTTTAGGCGTATTGGGCGATCGCATTCCCAAAATAATATCTCGGTGACGAGGTTCTCGTTTACACCCTGGGGTTTGAGACTTATTCCAGCTTCTCACCAGGGTTTCCGTTTCATCTCGCACGAATTCAAATAAGCGATCGATCGTGATGCTTTCCCGATCCCCAGCAGCTTCCCCTTTCAGCCCTCGGATCAAGCAATAGCTAAATGCACCATGCTGAACATTTCCTGATAGCTCCCAAGACTCCTGTCCGTCCATACAGGAATACAAGACACAAAACTCTTTTCGACCGGGCTGGTAATCATCTAAAACAGTTTGCAATTGAGAAATGAAGCTAACTCCACCCTCTTCTGAGCTTGCGCTAGAGATCGCTGAGCGAGATAAGACAGCCGTTCCGGTTCCTCGGGTAACCGCAACATCTCCGTTACGACACGCATCAAAGACCACCACAATATTGCTGGCACGAGAATGCTTTAAGATGCGGAGCAACTCTTCGACGGAAAGAGCTGTCCCAGATAAATCATTAAGACGGGTTGATGCTAAGCACAAATAAAGCTGTTGACTGCCAGAGTCCACTTTGCCATGCCCAGAAAAGTGGAAAAGGAGTGTGTCTTGGGGTCTGGCTGCTTCTGCAATTGTATTTAAACTTTGCCGAATCACGTTCAACGTCGGTGGGGTACCGATAGTATAGTCGTGATGAACGAATCCTTCACTGCGATGCGGAAATTGGGCGGTTGCTTCCGAAAGGGCATCGGCTAAAGCTTGACAGTCTTTTGCGGCATAATTCAAATCATGCAAGCTTGTATCTTGATAGCGATTGACCCCTACAAATAGCGACCAGATTTTGGCTTTACCATTTCTTAAGGCATCGAGTGAGTTAGTCTGCACCATGTTCGTGAACCAAAATCATTGCGAAAAAGCTGATCTCTGATTCTTAAGTGTCTGATGGAGTTGCTTTGCTGTTGCGATCGCACAGATGGAGTGCTAGTTCAAACCAGTGTGACGATATTAAGCAGAGGAGAAGTTGAGGATTTTACTTAGTATAAAGGCTGAGCTAACCTCCATTCATTCCGTAATCTTACGTAAGTCTTTCGGCTAGTTGATGGATACTCAATAATTTTACGCAGCTGATTCAACCGGGATAATCACAGGTTGATGATGGTCTAACCGGATTTCAAAGGTGATGGCTCCGGTTGCATTGGCAAAAGTGAGAGCAACACTAAAGCGTTCGCCCGGTCTGCCCATTAACGGAATCGGTGCAATGGGGCTGGATGTATGGATGGGAATAATGTCTTCGATTTCTTCTTGCTGTAACCCGGTTGCCCGATCGACCGAAAAGATTTGGATTTGTAACTCGTGGGCGAGTGGTTGGTCTAGCTCTGGTTTGACTTCTAGCAAAATGCTGATGACGGGGGTTGTGGTCGCTGTTTCTTCGTCTAAGGTGCAGGCAAACCGGATTTCAAACCCATAGTCTTGCAGTTGTAAGCGTCCGTGGGGCGTGATTTGTGTGCCTCTTGCCAGGGCGAAGGTGGGGGTTGGTTCGAGTAAGTCTTGAACAACCTGTTTCCCGGTTTGTAGAATATGGCGCATCTGCTGACTCACCTGAGAGATCACAGATGCAGATGCAGGTTCTGATGAAGGGGTTGTCGCGTCCGCATTGTGACTAACGGCTTGCGATCGCCGTTGATACAGATCATGTGACCAGGTCGGGTTTGCCATTAGTGGTGCCCATTGAGCAAACTCAAGCTCTAAGCGAGGCGAGTAGTAGGTGACCTGGCTGAGTTGATCGAGTAAGGCCGGGACTTGGTCGGGAGTGAGGGACGCCAGCGGAGCCACGACCAGGTCGGGCTGTCTGGACAGTTCACGGGCAATCCAAAAAATGTTGAGGTCATGAATCAAATTGGTTCTGGAAAGACGATAGGTGCGATCGCTAAAATCAAAGGCTGCCGTCGCTTTGAGATTGCTGTGGGAAGTATAGCCAATGATTCTCAGGCAATGACTTTCTGGGTTGAGCTGCGCTGAAAAATAGTAGTGAGCTGCCCATTCGGGAATATCAACCCATTCTTGCGGCACTACCAATTCGGTGGGATCAAGCGCTGCTTCGGGCAGGAGGACGATCCGGGTATTGGCGATGGTTAAGGCAACGCCTTCGACAAATTCCCATAACTCTGGCAGAGTAATCGTTGGACTCCAGATGTGGGGAGGGGGTGGACCTTGTTCAGATCTCAGCCAGGTTTGCAGGGCATGGAGGCAAAGACAGTTGCGATAGGCTCGTTCGTAGGCACCTGAATGAGAGTAAACGTAAGGTTCGATTTGTCGTTGGGCATTGGTGTGATCGGCTTCAGATACTGGAATCCAGGTTTGTTCTGGTGCGATCGCGAGTAAATCTTCGAAGTCCAACATGATATTTTGCCTCTTTTCAATAGTTCCCGGGTCGTTGAAGTGTTTAGATAGGTTGATCGCTCAACCAGCGTTCAACAAAAGCATCTAGTTTTTGACTCAGACTGTTACAATTTTGCCAATCAAGGGGGATGGTGGTGGTCATCCATGATTGCAACTGGTCGCGGGCAGACGCTTGTAACTGGTCAATCATCGAGCGGACTTCAACAGGCAAACGTTGGTTTTGTTCAGCCACCAGATCCGGTGGCAGATGTTGGCGATAGTACAAGTATAGGAGCGATCGCTGGTCGGGGCTAACGGTTTTTAACCAGGTGTTGAGGGGTGGGTCAAAACTTTGGCGACAAAACTCTTCCAAACAGGGATCAAAGAGTTCATTCAAATTCTGAATCACCTGGTGAATATCTTGTGCAATGAAGAAGTCAGGATAGCGATTTTTCCAGATTTGCACAAACGTTTTCAGTACGTCTTGCTTGTATTTTTTAGCTTTGCGGGAGAGTTGATACTGGTCTGTGATGTGCAGGTGTGATCCCAATAATTGGGTTAGATCAGATTGGCTGATCCCCAGTCCCAGCCAGAGTTGTAAAACAGTTTGAGCGATACTATCCAGTTGAGCAAATGCGTCTTGAAAAGCGGTATGAAATTCGGATAATTCATCTCCCCACTCCTGATCTAACAAGCTGGGGATGGATTCTCCAGTTTCTTCAAACCAACGTTGATGGACGGCATCGGCACTGCGATAACGGCGGATGGCTTGATCCAACCGATGTAAGCTAGTTTGGATAGCTCCGCTGGTAACGGTCATGCTCAGGTGCAGATCGGTGGATGGCTTGGGTTGATCAGGTTTGCGCGATCGCGGGTTGGTTTTTGGGGCAAATTGCTCGTTGTAGTGGGTTTGAAGTTGAGTGTAGCGATCGCACATTCGCTCCAATTCATCTGGGGTAGGTGGTTGTAGACGCTTTTGCCGATCTTGGGTGGGTTGATACACATCCATATAGGCTTGCCAGATCAAGCGGTGATGAATGATTTCATGGGGGGACAATCCGTTGGCTTTGAGTGCTTCTTCCACTTCCTTCTTACTCAAGGTTCTGAGTAAACCATCGGGCGATAATTTGTGGGTACGTTCTTCCCGATCTTGTGCTTGAATCGCATCTGAAATTACGCCGACCAATCGCCGTTTGGCATAGGTTTTGATGGTATTGGCAGATTCAAATCGAAAGTGCTTTAAAAATGGAATCGGTTGACAGACTTTGCTGCTGGCAATTTGAAAGTAATCGTCCAGAGAGAAAAGCTGGTGCAGTTGCGATCGCCCCTGCGTCAGGCAGTGAGTATGTTTGGCAGCATCCCAACTAATTTTTTGTAAGTGTGCCAGCAACATCTGCTCAACGCCGCGTGGGGCAGACGAGATAAACAGTGTCAGATGGGCGTCATATTGCTGTCTGCGCAACTCTTGATAGATCTGCTGGACGGGTAAGTTATAACCGGGAGCTGCTTGTAGATAGCTTCGCAGGGATGCTTCTAAGGGCGCAACATCCAGGGCGCTGAGGGAGGTTGCCTGTGTTGCCGTCGCGTGCCGACCGATGAGCAAAAAGTATCGTGCCCAGCCGTCAATGGCAATGTCTGTTTCGACGCAGCAAATCAAGCTCTCAATCAGGCGTCGCAGATGGGGGTCGGGTTGACTGATGGGGTGAGGATATCCTCTGCTATTGGTCGTGAGGATGAAAAATGTAGCAAACTCATCAATGATTTTTCGGTAAATACTGGCATCTTCGGGGTCCTGATCCATATCCATTGTTCTCTGTTGGCGGTGGAGGCTAATAACCATGCGGCAACTCCCATAGCGGAATTCCAGATCAAAAAATAAAGCATCGTTGTCTGCGGTTATCTGCTTATCTGTCGCTTTTGGAAAAGTTATGCAGAGGAGGCTAAAAAACTGGCAAGTTTTTTTCTTTTTTCTCTGAAGTGCATGGTTGTGCTGGTTGGCAACGATAAGCAGTTAAGTCGCAAGTCTCAATGACTGAACGCTACGTCTGGGGAGCAGGGCGTCATCTCCGCATAGGAGAACGGTCAGCGCCCTACTCTTACCCGAATGGCATCGGGTGTTAGGAAGCCGTTGCGTTGGACTTGGGTTGGTCATGTTAGTTGGATTAGGAGTGTACTCATGAAACGTAAGCCGAAAGATTTATCGAAGGATAGTCAATTGTTTTTGCAAAATCTCAGCCAGATTGATTTGAAACCCTTGTTTTGGAGTTTGTTGTGTTCTGATCCGGGTAAAAGCTGGGATACACAACGGATGATGCGAGCGATCGCTTACTATCTGGCATTTTTGTTTCTGATTCATTTGTATCCAGAAAAGGAGTTAACACCACCCCCTGAAGTCGATACGGTCTGGCATACCCACATTTTGAATACCCAAAAGTATCGGGAAGATTGCCAGATTTTATTTGGATATTTTGTCGATCATTGTCCTACGCCTGAACGAACCATCAACGTTGTTGCCACGGGAGCTTGCATTAAACCTGCCGGAGACCCAACGTAGGATCAAAACCTTCATCTATCTGAAGATGGTTGGTTGGAAGGATGGCATTACCGCGCTTCCAACCATCAATCGGATTGCAATCCAGTTGGCTAGTAGACCTAATTAAAAGTTTTACAACGGGGTGCAGGGGTGGAACCCCTGCGTGGGGGCGCAGCCCCCACACCCCATGTTGCAAAATTTAGTGTTCGCAACACTGGTCACGGATATGTTTTTTTTGTTGTGTGCCTCGCGGAGCGCGGCACACAACAAAACCTTTTATCACTCTGATTGCACCGCTAACGTTGCCATAGTTTGTACCTCAGTGTTCATGTTTAGTTGAGTAAATCCATGCTGGGCTTGCTTTGCCCAAAATGCTGCCCAATCAGCATTTCCCTTGCCCTGCTCTAGCAAGGCATAGTGTTTATAGCAAAACGAAACACAGCGTTTGTCTTGTCTACTTTGAGCAACCGGGAGCGTCAGATCTAAAAAATATTGGGCTTCAGCTAAGTTTCCCTGTTGTAGAGCGATCGCCGTTAACCAATTTTGGGTTGCTACTGTAGCCCTGACCCAGTTTGCTTTTTGGGCATACTTGAGAGCTTTTTTATAGAGCGTTTTGGCTTGATTAAAATCGCCATCTGTAAAGGCAATTTCTCCCTGGTAATAAAACAGATTCATTTGATGCCGATAGAAAACAGAGGAGTTGGATGATGCTTGTTTGAGCAAGGTGTTAACCCGACTCAAGCAGCGATTGGCATCTTCGATATGATCTTGAGACAGATGGAACACCGCTTGATAGGTCGAGAGAGTGAGGTGATCAACGGCATCCTCAGATGGCTGAACGGTTGCCGCTTCTTCAAAGAGATATTTAATTTTGCCGAGTGAGTCAGACTGTTCCAATAATGTCAATGTCCAGGCAATTTCAGACAGGGTTTTTGCCAACATGGGGCGATCGCCATGCTGCTTTGCCAATTGCCGTAGTTGTTTAAGAATTTCCAGGCGAGGTAGCCAGTAGGCTTCATATACATGGGTAAAGCCTTCGATGTCTTGCCATAATGCTTTACAAGCATGGTAGTCTTGCTGATCGAGCAGTCGATTCATCCGGCGAATCAAGGCATGACCGATTTGCTCCAGTTCGGTTGCGATGAAGTAGGGTTCTTGCCAGTCCCGTTGGTGCGATCGCCTGACAAACACCCCGCCCCAGCGGTTCCACCAATCCTGTACCGATAGGGCAGATGAGGCAGTCGTCGCAAGGTTGAGGTTGGTTTCGCCCACATGATTAGACGCAGGTGTCAAAAGGGGTGGCACGGGTGCAGCCGACGAAATCGCCACCCGATAGCCTGCGTGTTCCAATAACCGAGGGATATGACCCCAATCTTTCACCGAGGTGGGGTGTCCGGTTTGGCGGCTGATCAGCGTCTCGATATAGCGATATAACCCTTTCGATAGGCGCGTTCTGACCGAACTGGATTCAACGTGGACTATCTGGGCAATTTCTGTGGGACTGTAACCACTCAGCAACGCATTCAGGTCTTGCTGCTCGACCCGGCTCAACGATTTACCTTTGACCTGCGACAGATCGGTACGTAACCGTTCCACATTCCACTCATGAGCGGCATTGGGAAAGAACTCTGGCTGATTGCGAGCAGTAGTCATATGCAGATGCTGGGATAGACACGCCCTATTCAATTAAATCTTAGCCAGATTCTATTCGATTGGCATACGGTAAATCTAGAAACTTATTAAATTGCCCACGATCGTGGGCAATTTGATCGGGATGACTGCATTGTGGAACGGTTATGGAACGTGAAACTTTGGGTTTCATGTCCCTCAGGCGTTTATAGCGCTTTATGCCCAGATAGTAGATTGTGGGTGTTGAGAGAGCCTCGCTCCGCGAGGCTCTCTCAACACCTTGTACTTCACGCTATTGAGACTGGTGATGCTTCACACCGCTTTAGCAAGGCACCTGCAACCCCCAGTAGACTTAAGTAAATTTTACACGGGGTGCAGGGGTGAAACCCCTGCGTGGGGGCGCAGCCCCCACACCCCATGTTGCAAAATTTAGTGTTTGCGCACTAATGGTGAACCGATTCTGAAACAACGGTAAAAACAAACCATGCCAGGATGGCGATCGCTGCCCGCCAGGTCAATTCCCATACCCATTGAGCCAGAACCAGTAGAAAACCGGGTTGTCCTAAAATTACCCACGTCGATGCTATTAAACCCAGTCCTAAAACGAGCAATCCCAGTCCATAAACCGCTTTAGCCGACCACATGACTCGCCAGGAATAGGGAAAAAGGCGATCGAATGGCTTGGGAGCAACCATTTGCACTGCCTCATGAGCGGTCATGGGTACTTCAACCTGGATGGCAGCATAGGCAATGTCGTCATCTGGCAGATAGGGTAGAGCATCGGGTGTAGGCATGATGGTGTAGCCTGGGGTTGCATCGGCAGGGGTAGATGAATAGGCAGACGGAGAGGACAGATGGATCGACTGTTGAGCCGCTTGAATCAGGTCTAATGCTGTTGCCAATTCTCGTTGGGCACTGTCTAAGTTACCGGCTTCAACTGCGATCGCATGACGACGAATGCAGATGGTTAAATACTGCGTCAACACACAGTAAATCCAATGGCTTTTCTTCCAAACAGTGGGCAATGTCGTGTCGATGGATGGCTGCATCATGCGGCGTCCTCCGATAGGTTAAATACTCTGGCTAATAGCTGGACACAGGCTTGTAATCCTGCTTTCTGATCGGCTTGCTGATGCACATCGGCTGTGGGTGTGGTTAATAGTTCTTGATAGGCAGTCAGCAAATTGATGACCAGACATTGGGCAGGGTGCTGGGTTTGTAAGGGGCGGACTGCCAGATGCGTGCCGTAGTCTTCTATTTGCAATCCGTCTGATTGGCGATCGCCATCAACACTGTGGGGGGCAGAGGTTTTGGTTAAGTGGATTAACTTGAGGGCAGCCCGAATGAAACGATGTGCTTCTGGCAATGATTCAGTAGCAAAGGCGCGATGAATCAGTTGAACGGTCTGACGCAGTCGTTCTCGATCTGCCATGGTCAGCAACGTGTGGGTTGGGAGCGTATCTGGGGAAAGCAGGTATAGGAGTGAGCGTGGACGGGTTTCAAAGGTTTCAAACATGACGATTCTCCCTGAAAAAACCAATAGGAGGATTGGTCTAAAGGTCGTGATTTGGTAGGGTCGCATCCTGATATAGCAATCGTCGAGACGTTTAAATCAGGAGGTTGTGTGAGAACGTTTGTCCTAATCAACCCCTCGACTGCTATGTAAATTGAAAGGTGAACTCTTTCGGTTCATAGTCCAATTCATCGCCAAAATCAGCGACGCATGATGTGGGTGTGAGGATGGGCTGTTGAGAAGGCGACATCCTCACGGGTTGGGGGCTACTGTTATACGGTATTCAAAATGCTTTGGCGATCGCCACCCACGAGTATGGGCAAAATACCTTGATAGACCTGATTGACTGACAAATCTTTGTAAGGGCAGGTTTAGCAAATTCCTGATCGGGTTGCAGTCAGCGTTTCGGCAAAACCTGACCCTACGGTGGAATGCGCCTTCTGGCATTTTTGTCAGTCAATCAGGGGTCGAGTTCAGCCAGGGTTTCAAGCAACCCTGTAATTGTCAAGGTCAACTCATCAAGTACGTCACCCATCGCCTGATTTTGCTCGTCTGCGATCGCATCTTGCATGGTTCCCATGAAGTGATTGATGCTCTCTCGAATCAATGTATTTAGAGGGGATAATGATGCGTCTGACCCGATGCTAATGAGGCTACCGGGTGGAATAGTTGTAGGAATAGTTGAATCGGTAATCGGTAGAGATGTTTCCAGGTTATTGGGTGCGGCATTCATAATTTTCAGGAACTTACAGACATTTTCAATTGATTAAGCCACAGATTTTTTATTGTGTGCCGCGCGGAGCGCGGCACACAATAAAAAATCTAAACATATTCAAGCGCGAAGCACTGTACGAAGATTTAAGCATCAGATTCAAGTAGCTTTTTGACGGCTTATTTGCCTATCGATTTCACTACAGCTGTTTATGCAAACGAAGACATATTCTGGCGATCGCACGATCCCGCTTCGCACCTGGAGAGATTATGGTTGTTGTGTGAGAGCCGCACGGAGCGCGGCTCACACACAACAACGTGTGCTATCCATAACCCTGCGCTGTGGGTATAGTCGGTGGCGCAAGATTTAAGGTTTTCTACTGAATCGGTAGACCGTACCAAAGCGTTGAGGATTCAGGGTTTCTACATAGAATTCGATCGGCACCCCCAAAATGGGCGAGGTTTTGTAATGACAATTACTGAAATAAATAAAGCGATCGCCATGTCAAAGTGTGGGTTGAGTAAACTGAGAACGGGACTATTAAAATGGGAGCGATCGCGCTAAAACTATTTTCTGGGCATAGCTTGTGGCATGGTTTAATAGCGGCATGAATTCGAACGTAAAACCAAAGGTTTTACGTTCGAATTCATGCCCAAAATCGGCAACGCATCGCTTGTTGAGCCAATAGGTCAGTATGATCAAAGCGACTTCGCTACAATAATGGTGCCTATGTTTCTGAAGAGCGACATTTCATCGTTATGGTCAGCGTCATGGATGTAGTTGAGAATCACACATTAAATAAAACTGAAGATTTAGTTTTATTTGATGTGTGACCCTTCGGACCCTAAAATTCGTCTGGTTTTTAGTATGAGAATTCTGGTAGTAGAGGATGACGAATTAACGACTCAGGCGCTCAGCAGTATCCTTTCCCATCAAAGCTATATTGTTGAAACGGCGAGAGATGGGGAAATTGCCTGGGGGTTGATCGAAAGCTTTAGCTATGACTTGATCCTACTTGATGTCGTCATGCCCAAACTAGACGGGATCAATCTCTGCCGTCGATTGCGCTCCGCAGGGTATCGGATGCCGATTTTGCTGTTAACGGCCCGCGATAGTAGTCATGACAAAGCATTGGGGTTAGATGCCGGAGCGGATGATTATGTTGTCAAACCGTTTGACCCAGAGGAGTTAGGAGCCAGAATTCGAGCGTTGCTGCGGCGTGGTGGGGTGCTTTCTCAACCCGTATTAACGTGGGGTGCTCTACAACTGGATCCCAGTTCGTGTGAAGCGACCTATGCCAAACAGTTGCTATCGCTTACCCCTAAAGAATATGCTTTGCTTGAGCTATTTTTGCGAAATAGCAATCGTGTATTTAGCTGTGGCGTCATTTTAGAACAACTCTGGTCATTTGAAGAAACGCCGGGTGAAGAAGCTGTGCGAACCCATATCAAGGGGTTGCGCCAAAAGCTAAGAACGGTCGGCGCGCCTGCTGATTTAATCGAAACGGTCTATGGCATCGGCTATCGACTACAACCGATGGAAAAGCATTCACAAGTGCCCCGGATGGTCGCCAAGCCGTTGCCTCAAAATCCGCAACCATCCGAGAGTCAAGCCACTACAACACCTGTAGTAGGGCAAGCTAAAAAAGCAGATGGGGTCGGAAAGCGCGATAAACGATCGACCGCTAAGGACGGAGAAGTCGGCAAGATCGAATCTTCTCCGTCGGACGCTACAACGACTGTGACGGCGACGATCGCCCATCAACAGACGCTAACGGCGATCGCTACGGTCTGGAATCGATTTAAGGGACGAGTTTCAGATCAAATTACTGTGTTAGAACAAGCTGTCAATGCCTTAGCCGCGCGATCGCTTGCCCCTGCGTTAAAGCAACAAGCAGAACAAGAAGCCCATAGTCTTGCCGGATCATTAGGTACCTTTGGCTTGCCTAAAGGATCTGAACTGGCTCGAAGTCTTGAGCAATCTTTGAAAGCTCCCCAGCTCTCGTATCATGAAGCTGACCAGCTTAAAGAATTTGTGATTGCACTCCGTCAAGAAGTCGATCACTCACCCCATACGGCTTGCTCACAACCGGATACAACTCCCATCCAGGCAGATTTGGCAGCGGATGCTCCAGCCCATGAATCAACGATCATTCCCTTGTTGATGATCATTGATAGCGATCGCACGGCTACGACGCTCATCACAACGGCTGCCATTAGCTGGGGCTTCCAAACCCTCACAGTTCACTCCTTAGCGGCAGCTAGACATGCCATCAGCCAAACCCCACCTCAGATCGTATTGCTGGATCCCAATATTTCATCAACGCCGGATGAAAGCCTTCAACTTCTGGCAGAGTTAAGTCACCATCAACCTCCGATTCCAGTCCTGATATTCAGCGATCAAACCAATCTGAGTACGGCTCCAGAAGCCCACTTACGTCAGCGATTGGATGTCGCTCGCTTAGGTAGCCAAGCCTTTTTGCCCAAGTCTGCAACTCCCAGTCGGGTCATGGAAGCGATCGCGCAAGCCTTGCAAAAACAAGAAACGCAGCACCAATCCATGGCTTCAGACGCAACCATTATGGTGGTAGATGATGACCCCAAAATTCTCACCATCCTGCAAGCGCTTTTAGAACCGTGGGGATTTGACCTGGTGACACTCACGGATTCCCGACGCTTTTGGGAAGTCTTGGAAACAGCCCAACCCGACCTGCTAATTTTAGATATTAAAATGCCCTATATTAGCGGTTTAGAGCTATGTCAGGTGGTGCGTAATGACCCCCGTTGGAGTGGATTGCCCATACTTTTTCTGACGGCTCACAGTGATGCAAAAACGATTCATAAAGTATTCACCGTAGGGGCAGATGATTTTATTAGCAAACCGATTGCGGGCCCCGAATTGGTGGTGCGGATTGTCAATCGGCTCGACCGAATGCGCTACCTCAAGCAATTGGCAGAAATTGACCCACTCACTAAAGTGTCCAATCGTCGTAAGTCCATTCAGGATTTAGATCGCCTGTTACATATTGCAGAGCAACGCCATCAGCCACTATGCCTTGCTGTACTTGATTTAGACTACTTCAGACAGGTCAATTATCGCTATGGTCACGCCATCGGTGATGCTGTCCTTCGTTGTCTCAGTCAATTGCTCAAGCAAGAGTTTTGTGACGAAGATAGCATTGCCCGTTGGGGTGGAGAGGAATTTGTGATTGGTATGTTAGGTACAACCCGCCAAGCGGGTATCCAACGCTTAGATAAAGTCCTGCAAGCCTTTCGCCAACATCCCTTTGATACGCAAACTCAGACCACCCTTCACGTCACGTTTAGTGCAGGAATTGCCCAATATCCTGACGATGGTATGAATCTGCAAGCTTTATACCAAGCCGCAGATGGGGCGATGTATCAGGCTAAGCAACATGGACGCGATCGCATCTTACCGGCTCAAGCGATCGCTCCTGTTCCACCCGTAAACATAGAAGCGACTCCTATCCCTTCTGATCTGACACCGTATCAACGCCAGATTGAGAGCATCGTTGCCAAGCGGACAGCCGAATTGTTGCGTGACAATCACCGTTTGCAGCAAGAATTAGTAGAACAGCGGCAGCTTGAACAAACCCTTCGATTTGAGCAGGCAAGGTTTGCCGGAATTTTGGAAATTGCTGATGATGCCATTATCTCCATCAATTCTAGGCAGCAAATTATTTTGTTCAATCAGGGGGCTGAACGTATTTTTGGTTATTCTGCCTCAGAAATTCTTAATTCTTCTTTAGACAAACTCTTACCGCTCCGCTCGACTCAAAGCCATCGACAACATGTTGCAGAGTTTGCGAGTACGCCTGCTCATGCGCGGCGGATGGGAGAACGAGGTATGATTTTTGGTCGTCGCAAAGATGGCACAGAATTTCCTGCCGAAGCGTCTATTTCTAAACTTGATCTGGCTGGTGAAACGGTTTTCACCGTGATCTTACGAGATATTAGCGATCGCAAACAAATTGAAGACCAACACAAACAAGCACAAGTAGATATCGAACGTCTCAGCCATCAGAATGAACTGATTCTGAACTCGATTGGAGAAGGATTGTGCGGACTAGATATCCAGGGTCATACAACCTTTGTCAATCCTGCTGCTGCCCGTATTCTAGGGTATCGAGTTGAAGATTTACTGCATCAACCCATCCAGACTATCCTGCCTATTACAAAGCCCGATGGTACTCCCTATTCTTGGGAAGACTGTCCAATCTATGTTTCCTTGCGAGATAGCATCGTGTATCAGGAAACGAGTGGCATGTTTCGTCGTCGGGATGGCTCCACCTTTCCCGTGGAATATATGGTGACGCCTATCCAAGAAGATCACCAATTGATCGGTGCTGTGTTGACGTTTTGGGACGTCAGCGATCGTAAAATTGTCGAGCGGATGAAAGATGAATTTATCTCTGTTGTCAGCCATGAATTGCGGACACCGTTGACTTCTATTCATGGATCGCTAGGGATGCTTGCTAGTGGTTTGCTTAGCCCCGATTCAGAACGAGGCAAACGCCTCTTACAAATCGCGGTAGATAGCACCGATCGCTTGATGCGCTTGATCAACGACATTCTTGATATCGAACGCATTGAGTCTGGCAAGATTACGATGGCAAAACAGTTTTACCCCGTCACTGATCTACTGAATCAAGCCATTGAAGTGATGCAACCGATGGCAGATAAGTTTGAAGTCACGCTCTCCGTGTCTCCCCTGCCAATTCGGATTTGGGCAGATCCCGATCGCATGATTCAAACCTTAACCAATTTACTGAGCAATGCCGTCAAGTTTTCTCCTCCAGGAAGTACGGTCTGGCTCAATGTTGAATTAGTCAGTCAAGTATCTCGTGTTCATCATCAAGCATCCTCGGTTAATCCTCAAACGTTAACTCTCCATCAACTTGAAACCACCATTGGTGATAACGATCCTAAACATCTAATATCCCTCTACCCTTCTCCTGCTTCAGCTCTTCACCTTTCCACGTCTCCACCCCATGATTTTTTGTTAGTTACGGTTCGCGATCAGGGCCGTGGTATTCCGGCTGATAAGTTAGAAACGATCTTTGAACGCTTTCAGCAAGTTGATGCCTCTGATTCACGCAATCATGATGGCACTGGATTAGGACTGGCAATTTGTCGCAGTATTATCCAGCAGCATGGAGGCGAAATTTGGGCAGAAAGTGCGCTGGGAGAAGGAAGTACCTTTTATTTCACATTGCCGATCGTACACAACGATCAAGTATCTACCGATCCAACAAAACCCTTGGTGATTGTGTGTGATGATGATGCCAATATTCGAGATGTCCTAACAACGTTGCTAGAAGAACATGGGTATCGAGTCATTGCGGCTGCTTCCGGGCAAGAAGCCATTGATCAAGCCGTGGTCTATCATCCTGATATCTTGCTGCTAGACTTGATCATGCCTGAAATGAATGGGTGGCAGGTGATTGCTACGCTAAAAGCGCAGGAAGAAACAAAAGACATTCCCATCATGATTTGTAGTGTCATTCCACCTTCAACAGACGCATCACCCAATACGAATTTCGTTGAATGGTTGGGTAAGCCGTTCGATGAAGCCACTTTATTTCAAGCGTTGAGACACGCATTATCCAGCAGTTCAAAACGAATTCGAATCTTGTTGGTAGAAGATGACTTTGATTTAGCCCAGATACTCAGTACTCAGCTAGAACGGCAGGGGATTGAAATCTTACATGCGGCAACGGGTCGAGAAGCGATTCGCCTGAGCCAACAATGGAACCCAGATCTACTGATTTTAGATTTGGTGCTGCCCGACCGAGATGGCTTTGCTGTGGTGGAATGGTTGCAACAACACCGATCGCTCTATCAAATTCCTCTGGTGGTTTACTCGGCGCGAGAACTAACCCGTGCAGAACGCGATCGCCTCAAACTTGGGGAAACAGAATTTTTGTCTAAAGGTCATGTTTCAACCCAAGAATTTGAACATCGTGTCATGCAACTGTTGCAACCGATTATTCAAAATCGCAGACCCCTTTGAGTACTGAGGATCTTCATACACATAGCTTGAATAGCTTTTTGGGTTGATATTCATATAATGATTTTTTGTGGCGCGGGCGTCGCCCGCACCACAAAAAATCATTACTTTTTTAGGACTACCGCTTTTTGAGGAGAGTGCCACTCCGCTGAGCTCTCCCAAAAAAGTTCTGGTTTTTAATTTTGTGAAGATCCTAAGTGCAAGCTAGAAAATAAACTAGTAGTGCAAGCACTCTTCTACCTCCTCCAAAACTTTATTAGAACGGCTCCAGCAATTTAATAATCGCTAGCAACCTTTCGTCATGACTATCAAACAAATTCTTGTGATTGATAATGAACAGTACATTCAGGAAATCGCTCAAATTTGCCTGGAAACAGTAGCCGACTGGAAAGTTGTGACGGTGGGGTCTGGGCATGAAGGTTTAATTGCGGCTGCCGAACAACAACCCGATGCCATTTTGTTGGATGTGATGATGCCCGATATGGATGGGCTGACCACGTTTCAGAAATTGCAAGAGAACCCTGTCACGCAGCATATTCCTGTGATTCTCTTAACGGCAAAGGTGCAAGCAAGCGATCGCCGTCGATATACAGACTTAGGTATCAAAGCGGTTATCCCTAAACCCTTTAACCCCCTAGAACTTGCCGATCAAATTGCCCAAGCATTGGGATGGACGCGTTGATGTTTCAAGGCCTATCCCTGCATATCCCTTGTCATGATTTTTTGTGGCGCGGGTGTCGCTCGCGCTATAAAAATCATGATACGAATACCACCACCCAAAAATGAATTAGAGCTATATCAAAAACGGCATACTCTTCATCATGGCTTTAAATTTTTAGTCCCTCAGGTCAGTTAGAATACCTGATCTACGTAAGAAGTATTTCTATGGGTTCCAATCGTTAGCCGTTCTGATATCGCGATTCCACCAGGGCTGTGGGAAGTTGAGCGAGGCAGCTCGTCCGGCTTTCCTGCAATTCCTCTCAGGACTGATTTAGAGCTGCTATCTATGGCTGATTTTCGTCACTAAGCAGGTAGTCATTATTCACGATAAAATCTCGTGCTACTGGCATAGGGTTTTAGCTCTAGTGCCGCAAACACCAAATGTTGCAACATGGGGGGTTGGGGGCGAAGTCCCCAAGAAGGGGTTCCACCCCTTCACCCCTTACACAACTTTTGTTTTGCTGTACTAGTTTTTAAGGATGCCGAGTTACAGAGTCAACCCCATCAACTTTTGAATCTCGTTACTAAAGCTTTCTAAGGATCGGAGATTGAACACTATCTGATTTGTCTTGGGGAAGTGATGGTGAGCCGTCGTTCTCATAAAGCGAATCATAGGGTAATGAATCTCTGATTCTAAGATTTGCAAGATTGCAATAAACCGCCCAGGGGATGTGGAAAAGTCTACTTCCCCAAACTTTCGTTTTCATTCATCGTTGAATCTATCCCTTGCATCCAGGGGGATAGGTCGTGTTTCAAGTTTATTGTTATTTTTTGGAAAGGCGCGCGTCGCGCGCCTTTCCAAAAAATAACACCCGATCTAGATCATGACCGGGGGTGAGTATTGGCTGTTTTGCGTGAACCCGTTGGGTTATTTGCCAATCCGAATCAATCCGGGATTTGCGCTATTGAGGTAGGCATCGAGCAATGGAAAAGCTAGACACCAGAGAATGGTTACTGACCAATGGTTTAGGTAGTTTTGCCAGTGGCACAGTGGGCGATGTGCAAACCCGCACCTATCACGGTTGGCTATTTGCCGCACTGGAGCCACCAAGCCGCCGAACGCTGTTGTTGTCAAAAATTGATGCCACGTTGGTGGTTACCGGACAAGAGTTTGATCTCGGTACCAATTTTTGGGGCAGTGGAGCAATCGCCCCCATGGGATATCGGGTATTGCAATCTTTCCAGCTCGATCCCACACCAACCTGGACATGGGGCACTGCATCATGGACCTTAGAACGCCAAATCTTGATGCCGCATTGTGGTTTAACGCCCGATGACGAAACCGCAAAACCGGACTGTTCTAACCGCGTGTTAATTCGCTATCGCTATCACGGCAGCACCACTGGCATTCTTAAACTTCGACCCTTGATTGGCGATCGCCACTTTCATTACCAGCAAAAAGCCCATTCAGACTTACAGTTTTCTCAAGTCCTCGAATCTCGGCAACTGGTATTGCAAGCCAAACGTCCGGGTTGGGTGGGCACACCCTGGCAACTGTGCTGGACAAAAGGCGATTATTATCCGATTGAAGTTTGGTATTGGAACTATCGCTACCCAGAAGAAACCCTGCGCGATTTGGGAGATACCGAAGATCTGTATAGCCCTGGCTATTTTGTAGTCACACTCCAACCGGGTGAAACGCTGACCCTTGAAGCCAGAGTGCGATCGCCTGCCCCAACTCAACCCACGGCTCATCTGGATGATCAAACCTTCGATCACGCGATTGAACGCGAGCAGCGACGATTGGATCAACACTTTGCCTGCTTACTACCGGCTCCCCATCGCTGCGAAAACATTTCTAAAGAAGAAAATCAACTATGGCAAAGGCTACTCCGGGTCAGCGATCAATTCATTGCCTACCGCAACTCCACTGCCAGCCCAACCATCATCGCCGGGTTTCATTGGTTTAGTGATTGGGCACGTGATACTTTAATTGCTTTACCGGGGCTGACGCTGACGACTCGGCGGTTTACTCTAGCTAAAACCATTTTGGCGACCTTAGGTCGTTATTGTCAGGGTGGGTTACTGCCCAATACGTTTCCAGAGACGGGCGGTCAACCAATCTACAACAGTATCGATACGTCTCTCTGGTGGATCGAAACCCTGGGTTTGTATCTAGAAGCTACTCAGGATTGGGCGTTTTTGCAGCAGCAATATCCCGTCGTCCGCCGCATTTATAAAAACCTGACGGCGGGTACGTTGCACAACATTCGACTGGATGCGTTTGATGGGTTACTGACCTGGGATGCTTCTGGGGTTGCGCTGACCTGGATGGATATTGTAGTCGATGGGCAACCTGTAACGCCCCGGCGGGGCAAGGTGATTGAAATTAACGCCCTCTGGTATTCGTGTTTACGCTGGGCAGAAGCCTGGTCGATGCGATTGGCAGAGACGGCGACCGATCCGTCTAATAAATTGCGGCAACAATCGCTGCGCTATGCGCAGCAAGCGGAACAGGTGCAAACCTCGCTGCAAAAGTTTTGGAACCCCAGCTACAGCTATTTTTATGATGTGATTGAGCCAGATGACCGCCCCGATCCCAGCATTCGCCCCAATGCCATCATTGCCTTGTCCCTCTATCACTGCGGGTTGCCCGCCCCTCAAGCCCAAAAAGCTTTACAGGTCGCCCGCGATCGCCTCCTGACTCCCTATGGGTTACGCTCTCTTGATCCCGATCATCCTGGCTATGTAGGGCAATATTTGGGCGGCATTTGGGAACGCGATCGCGCCTACTATCAGGGCACCGTCTGGAGTTGGCTGATCGGTCCATTCATTCGTGCCTGGAAGCGCTTTTATCCCTCAGAAGTCCTGCCTATCAATGGGCAATGCTTGCTAGACCATCTGCAACAGCAAGCATGTTTGGGTTCTATTTCGGAAATTTTTGATGGCAATGCTCCTCATCAACCACGCGGGGCGATCGCACAAGCATGGTCTGTCGCCGAACTCATCCGCCATTGGGATGACTTATATTTTCCACTTCGTTAAGAAATATGATGTACTGGAGCCATTTACGGATGGGGAGCGGATATTATCGATGTAGTATCCGAGACAACTCTTTGTCCGTACTCTAGGTAATGCTGCATCTAAATTAAATTGATTTTGTCAACCGCAATTCTGACATCAAAAACCCTCCAGGTCTTTCGTCAGAAGCGGCATTGGTTGAATTGTGAAGTTTGTACAATCGCGATCGCCAGATCTTTTTACACAACTTTAACAATTCTCTAACATCAGTAACTTTAGACACGATCAAGTATTGGGCACTTTAATAATACAGACATTCCAGGCAGTGATTTTGCCTCAAAACCAAAATAGCTACCTCTCCTGAAAGAACTCTCTATCTCTGTCCTGTGGTTAAGGTAAATATCTATTTTTCGAGGTTGAGTTGAGTAGCAATGATTAAGGACTTCGTTGGACAATGGTCACTTTCTCTTCAAGCGCGATTAGGCTTGTGGCTCACTGAAACATTTTGCGATGTGCATGATGTATCGCAATATGATCCCCATATTCAAACGTTTTTAAGTGAACTTCAAACTGAGGTTGAAACCTACGCACCATTGCCTGGATTTGACTATCGCGATACCACCCCAGAACATTGGAAAATCTTTGTCAGAATTGCAGGACAATGGCAATTAATGTCAATGCCCAATCCTTTCTATGAAGGGTCTATGTTTCCGGTAAGCGATACAACTGTCGTAGAACCTATAGCATCTTCAGCCCCTGACCTGAATATTCATTCCTGGTCTAACCCAGTTAGCTAGTGTTGCAAACACGAAATTTTGCAACATGGGGGTTTGGGGGCTGTGCCCCCAAGAGAGGGTAAAACCCCCTCCACCCCCACTTTTAAGTTGGTGTACTAGACCTGTGGATGCAATGAAATTTGGCTTCAGAAGCGTGGCGTCGCCACGCTTCTGAAGCCAAATTTTTTGGGATTTTATGAACGAGCAGATCCCTAAGATCGGTGATAAGTCAGAGTGTGTTTAAGCGTTTCACTCTGCCCCTGTGTATTTAGATTTTAAATCTGAGTTACAACACTCCTTTAGAACTGGGGATCGCATTCGCTCGACGGGGATCGATCTCTAAAGCCGTACGCATGGCGCGGGCAAATGCTTTAAAGGTTGCCTCAATAATGTGGTGAGAGTTTATTCCATCCAGTTGGCGGATGTGCAACGTCAATTGGGCGTGGTTGACAATCGCAACAAAAAATTCTCGCACCAATTGAGTATCGTAGGTGCCCACGCGTTGAGTAGGAATTTGTAACCCATAGCTCAGGTGGGGTCTACCCGAAAAATCGAGAGAAACTTGCACCAGTGCCTCATCTAGAGGGGCAACAAAGTGCCCAAAGCGGTTGATTCCTTTGCGATCGCCTAATGCCTGTGCCAACGCTTGCCCCAACGTAATCCCCACATCTTCGTTGGTGTGGTGATCATCAATATGGAGATCGCCCGTGGCTTGGATGTCGAGATCAATTAGCCCATGCGATGAAATCTGATCCAGCATGTGATCTAAAAATGGAACGCCTGTATTGGCTGTGCAACGTCCCTGCCCATCGAGATTGAGACTGACCTGCACATCGGTTTCCTTCGTCTTACGGCTAACCGTAGCTGTTCGGTGAGCGCGTTCTAGATGGGGGGCAGTGTAGGTTAAAGATTCGGTGGCATCACTGCGTAGATCACGAGTTGGCATAGGACAGACTGTTTGGAAAAGCTATAGATTTAATGATCACATACCCATAATTTCGTAGCCAGAGTCTACATAGAGAATCTGTCCGGTAATACCGCTCGACAAATCGCTACAGAGAAACGCGGCGGCGTTGCCAACTTCCAATTGGGTGACGGTGCGTCGTAAAGGAGCGGTCTTTTCGACATGGTGGATCATATCCAAAATACCACCGACCGCTGACGACGCCAGGGTGCGGATGGGACCCGCTGAAATGGCATTGACTCGAATATTGGCAGCACCTAATTCAGACGCCAAATACCGTACATTCATCTCCAACGCTGCTTTGGCAACTCCCATGACGTTGTAATTAGGAATCACCTTGACACCGCCTAAATAACTCAGGGTTACGATCGCCCCTCCGTCTGTCATCAATGGCTTTGCCGCCGCCGCAAGCTGCACCAGTGAGTACGCACTGATCTCAAGGGCAGTATTAAATCCCTGCCGGGATACGCTACTAAAGTCTCCGGTGAGATCATCTTTATTGGCAAAGGCAAGGCAATGAATCAGAATATCTAATTTGCCCCACTTGTCTCGAATGGTTTCAAAGGCGGCTTCTACCTGCGCTTCATTTTGCACATCACACGGCACAAAAATGCTGGGCTGAAGCGGTTCAACCAGCTCAGCGACTTTTTTCTCAAACCGTCCTTTCTCATCGGGTAGGTATGTCACCCCCAGGTTCGCACCCGCTTTATGCAACTGTTGGGCAATCCCCCAGGCAATCGAGCGGTTGTTGGCAATTCCTGTAACAAGAGCGTTTTTCCCAGTTAAATCCAGCATAGCAATCTAAATCCAGAGCTTTTTCGGCGCAACTGTAACAATCTCCAAACAGTTGTGAAACGGTTTGAAGCAGTTCTCGACAATCCACAAATCTTACAAGTCATTAAGACTGCTATAGCAGAATACTGAAAAATGAGGATACAAGGATAGAGTAACCTGCGCTCAAATGGCGATCGCCCGCCCAATCAAATGGATAGAATGATTGATATACAAAGCGTTTAAGAATTTCATTGATTCTTGGATTCGGTCAGCCCTGACCCGGATCGGCGGGGATAAATAGCTTTGTTCAAGTAAATTTACGAAGGCAGGTTCACCGCAGCTATTAAATTATGTAATGGAGAATACAAAAAAGCACCTCTAAGTTACGTTTTAGTGTTCTAAAGTCAGAGATCTCTCACAGTAAGGCTGTAATTTGTGAAACGATTAATCTGGTTAAGCCTCGATTTTGCTCTGTGGGGTGAGGGGTATGGTTGTGACCCAAGATAGACCGTTAGCCAATGTATTTCGTCAG
Organism: Calyptranema fuscum S582; assembly: GCF_055793305.1. Classification (NCBI taxonomy): domain Bacteria; kingdom Bacillati; phylum Cyanobacteriota; class Cyanophyceae; order Oculatellales; family Oculatellaceae; genus Calyptranema; species Calyptranema fuscum. The sequence goes on along the minus strand of NZ_JBSLYH010000008.1, from coordinate 88,960 downwards.
GTCGGAGGCGGTGCCTTTCCACCTGTGGTCGAAACCTATGAGCGGGGAAAGACAATTTTCTTTCCGGGCGACCCGGCTGAACGGGTCTATTTTCTGCTAAAAGGGGCAGTGAAATTATCGAGAGTATACGAGGCTGGGGAAGAAATCACAGTCGCGTTGTTGCGCGAAAATAGCGTTTTCGGCGTGCTTTCGCTGATCACGGGGCAACGAGCGGATCGGTTTTACCATGCGGTTGCGTTTACCCCTGTCGAGTTGCTCTCTGTGCCGATTGAGCAGTTTGAGAAAGCATTGAAAGATAACCCAGAACTCTCAATGGTGATGCTTCAGGGGTTATCGTCACGAATTTTGCAAACAGAAATGATGATCGAGACCCTGGCTCATCGCGATATGGGCTCTCGATTGGTCAGCTTTTTGCTGATTCTCTGTCGAGATTTTGGGGTTCCCACAGCCGATGGCATTATGATTGACCTGAAACTTTCTCACCAGGCGATCGCTGAAGCCATTGGTTCAACCCGTGTCACCGTAACCCGGTTGCTGGGCGATTTGCGTCAGGACAAGATGATTTCGATCCATAAAAAGAAAATCACGGTCTACAATCCTGTGGCGTTAAGTCAGCAGTTTACATAGCTTCTAGAGAAAAAGAGGTGGGCGATCGCTAGATGATTTAGCTTCACGCTTGCCTCAATTCCCCATCCCCTCAAACAATATCAGTTAACGACTTGGTTCAGAATGCAGTAGGCTGTATCTGGCGCTAGATGGCTGACGATGACCACAGGCCTTGTCCTGATTGCGGCAATTTTGGTTTTAGGGGGGGTGATCGCTACAGTGGGCGATCGCCTCGGCATGCGCGTTGGCAAAGCTCGCCTTACCTTATTCAAACTTCGCCCCAGACAAACGGCGACGTTAATTACAATCCTCACGGGGATCATTATTTCAGCCTCAACCTTTGGCATTTTATTTGCGGTCGATGATCAACTGCGAACGGGGGTATTTGAGTTAGAAGAAATTCAAGGCGATTTGGCAGGTGCCCGTCAAGAACTGGAGCAGGCAAGACGAGAACGGAGTCAAACTCGATCGGATTTAAGGCAAGCTCTCTCCGAACAAAACGTGGCGCAACGACGCTTGCAGCAAATTAACCGATCTCTGAGAAATGCGATCGCTCAACGTGAGCTGACAGAAACCCAACTCAATCGCACACGCAGACAACTCAACCAGGTGCAAACCAATTATCGGCAAGCACAGACTCTATTACGCACTGTTTCACAACAGGCGTCTAGCCTTAGAGCTGAAGTGCAGCAACTTCAGCAAGACCGGGAACAACAAATTGCCCAACGCGATCGAGAAATTGCCGAACGAGAAGAACAAATTAAACAACGGGATCAGGCGATCGCCGAACGAGAAAATCAGCTTAAAGAACTCGAAAACCAACAAGCTTTCCTGTTACAAGCCGTACAAGAACTGGAACGAGAATTTCAGGCTTTACGACAAGGAAACGTTGCTCTGCTGCGAAACCAGGTTCTGGCATCGGGTGTCGTTCGTATTGTTACCCCTGATGCGGCTCCCCAAGCGGTTGATCAGATTTTACGCGAAGCGAATCATACCGCTCTGCAAACGATCCTACCGGGCACCGATATTACCAACGCCCAGATTATTCAAATCACCACAGCCCAGGTAGAACAGCTGACTAATCAAATCCGAGATGGCAATGATTATGTAATTCGCATCCTCTCTGCCGGAAACTATGTCATTGGCGAACCCTGTGTCTTAGCCAATGAGTCGTGCATTCAGGTATTTGTGTCGGCAGCACTCAACCAACTCGTCTTCACAGACCATGAAATTGTTGCATCGACTTCCGTCAATCCAGCCAGCATGAGCGACGAACGGCTGGTCGAGCGAATTAATTTAGTCATCGCCGCGGCTAAGTTCCGTGCCCGTCAAGTCGGCATTCTAGATGATGACATCCAAATTTCCGACGATCGCGTTGAAACGATTATTAATTTCTTTGAGCAATTAAAACGCTATAACCAGGCGGTTGATATCCAAGTAATTACGGTTGGCAATACTTACACAGCAGGTCCATTAAAACTGGAGCTACTCGCACTTCAAAATGGACAGGTCATCTTCGGCACCGTTGCCGTTGAATAAGGAGATGGCTGAATAGTAATGAATTTGAACATGAAATCTTCGGTATCACGTTCAAATTCATCTCCAAAATTAGTAATGCCGAGTATCGAGTTACAAAAGACTCACAGGTGAGACAAAGTGTCCTGACTTTTGCCGTTTTCATCTGTATCAAGATGAAGCAGCAGACGTATCCTCTGTAAGCGGATCAATGTTTTGTACGGTAGGCTCTCGCTCAATCCTGTTGATGTGAAAAACCGTACTAAGGATCGCAAATCGATCACCCTATAATTCTTTGCGAGAGAGTAAAGGCTGCGCTGTCACTCTCGCAAAAAGAATTGGGTTTTATCTACATTTGTCATCTTAAAGAACAAATATTCCTTGAATTTCAAAGCCTTAAATCCTATCTGTCGGCATCTTGAGTGCCGACTAGATGGCAAGTAGATCCGTTCGTTATCTCCGTAAAAATACGCCTTTTTGTGCCATGGCGATGTTTACAGAGTGTCTTAATGATATGTTAAGAAACGGCACGATTCTAAAAAAGCGATTCTTGAATCGCCTTAATTTTAGACAGTTTAGTCTCAAAATCGTGTTTACTCTGCATCATCTGACAAATCTGGGAAATATGAATAGTAGGAGCGAAATCTTAAACTCTAGGTAATCTCCTCCGTATTCTTTCCTCAGATAGCCAGTTTATGCGTTACGGCATTACGTTTTACTCGTGAACCTGTTTTTGCCGCTCTCAATCATGGCTTTAACGTCCCACGCGATTGGGCATAACTTCTAAACTTTAGGCTTTGTATTTGCAGTTTTGTATAACAACCTCTTACCAATCAGTCTTGGAGCTGCTACCGCAAGTCTGTTGATTCATTAGACGTATTGAATGTGCCCATGTTAGAGTTCTTGTCGATCGTTTCCTTGGCTCAAGTTGTCACAGCTCCGCCCACTTCATCAGCTCTATCGCCTAATTTCTCTAGAGAAATTATGCAGCCCCAAGAAGTTCGTCCGTTACCAGGGCAGCTCGATACCGTTCCAGTCTTCAATAGCAATAGTCCTGAACTTATTCAATCTGAAGGAATTTTATTATCTACCTTTCCGCCCGATCGGATGCGGACACCTTCAGCGCACCTCAACTATCCTCTTCAAGGACGTTTCGATGTCTTTGAACATCACGTCGCGAGGGGATTAAATCCAGATGATGTACGAACGATGTACATTTCAACCCTGGTCTACAATCCTACAAATCGTCCTATCTCCATTGATATTTTGCAGGCAGCCAGCTACCTCAGCCAGGAAGCTCCGTTTCGAGATTTGCCTGCATACGTAGCCAACCCGCTAGGTACTGTTTTTGCGGGTCCCGGCAGCCGTACCATGAATGATATCTTGCGAGGGCAACGTCAAGCCGAGTGGCCCGACCAAATTGTCATTCCACCCAGAAGTAGCCAATTGCTATTTAATCTTCCTATTCCGCTGCGGAGTATGAATGATTTGAGGAATGGAGTTCCTCTACCCCAATATTTAGTGCCCTTTCCATTGCCCAATTCGAATCCATCTGGACAGACTGCAACCCTCCTGGGGAACGGTAATATGCCAAGCCAGGATTCTGCACCTGGAACTGGCATCAACCTATCTCCGAACCGCACGCCTCCAACGAATGGTCGAACCGTTTTAATGCATCTCAATAGCGATGGTCCCGTTTACATGGCAAGTCTAGCAATGTACGCGCGGCTCAATGCAGATGGTAGCGAACGGGCTCCATCGATTTGGGAATGGCAGTCGTTGTTGCTTGAAGGTAATTTAGCAGGACCCCGAGATACACCGCCCACACCACCCGATCGAGACTATTTCAGTCGCTTTTTCTATGGTCGGGTTGCTGGAGTTGCACAGGGCTCTCAATGGACGGGGCAAATTACAGATGCTCCAGGCGCAGAATTTCTAAGTGTTCCTCCCTCTGGACACGCCATTTCCTATGGCATTGGTCTGCTTGATCGCGGCACGTTTGGCACGGGACAGATTCAGAGTGCTCCCATGTTAGTGCGCTATCCGGATACGGCATATCGCGCCCACGGTAACTATGGGGTTTATTACAATCTAACTATTCCTCTGCAAAATAATAGCAACACTCCTCAGACCGTCGGCATTATGCTGCAAACGCCTTTGAAACAGGCAGATAATGAAGGTGGATTACGGTTCTTAGATCCTCCCGATGATCAGATCTTTTTCCGTGGCACCGTACGAATTCGCTATAACGATGATTTTGGTGTTCCTGTCACTCGTTACTTACATGTTGTGCAACGTCGTGGGCAGGCTGGCGAACCACTAATTCGATTAAATATGCCTGCGGGCGATCGCCGTTTAGTGCAAGTTGAGTTTCTCTATCCACCAGACTCTACTCCTCCACAAATGCTAACAGTGCAAACACTGGACACACGGGCAGCACTGACCAATACCCGTTAAATGAAGCGGCAACGTTTAAGAGCGTGTGTGTGGTTGAAACCCCTACGAACGGGGCAACGCCCTTTTCACTCCGTCTTGCCATTTAGTGCAGCTGCATCAGTGCATCTTCAAATGAAAACGATATAAGAATCTAGTGTCGCGAACACACTAAATTCTGCACCATGGGGTGTGGGGGCGCAGCCCCTACGCAGGGGTTCCGCCCCTGCACCCCGTTGTAAACCTTTTAATTGGGTCTACTAGCCAAAACGCGATAGGAAGTCGATGTTTTGTACCCTTGGGGCACGAAACATCGATCTTTCAGGTCAACTTCAGGAAGGGTCTTGCGCTATCGTCAGGGACAACGGGTTTAGTAATCGCTATGCAGATTTTGCTTGTAGATGATGAAGTTGAGTTAACGGATCCTCTTAGCCGCTTGTTAACTCGTGAAGGATACCGAGTTGATGTCGCGCATAACGGTGAAGAAGGCAGTCAGTTGGCGTCCCAACGAAAGTATGATCTGTTGATTCTCGACTGGATGTTACCTCAACAATCGGGCTTGGAGATTTGTCAACGGTTGCGACTGCAAGGAGATACCACACCCGTCTTATTTTTGACTGCTAAAGACACGATAGATGACCGTGTTCAGGGGCTAGATGCGGGTGCCGATGACTATCTGGTTAAGCCCTTTGAATTGAGAGAACTCCTTGCCAGAGTGCGTGCTCTATTACGGCGTCCCCCAACGTTAGAACCGCTTGCTCAAACTGTACTGAGACTGAGTGTAGAAGATTTAGAATTAGACTCTGCCAACCAACTAGCCTATCGACAAGGCCGAACGATTGAACTTTCAGATAAAGAAGCTCATCTTCTGGGGTTCTTCATGAGACATCCCAATCAGCTATTAACCCATCAACAAATCCATGATTATCTCTGGGGAGATGGCGAAAAACCCAGTAGCAACGTTTTAGCAGCTCAAATCAGATTGTTGCGTCGCAAAATAGAGTTTGGCGGTGAGTCACCCTTAATTCACACGGTTTATGGCAAAGGCTATCGGTTTGGCTTGGGTGGGGAAGAGGGATAATCACATCCGTGAGGTGGATCTAAAACGTGTTGTGAAAGAGCCTTGGTATCAACTCAGGATTGTGGATTTAAGAAAACCGAAGTTTATGTTCGGAAACGCGTCGTCGCCGCGTTTCCGAACATAAACTTCTGGATTTTAATTAATTTGCGATCTCACACCGTTTCTATAGCAATGTGCAAGTTGATTAAGGATCGTGGATTAAATAAGATCGAATATTGAATCGTTTGGAAGGGCGAACGGCCGTTCGCCTGTACAACAAATCATCGGAGTTATTTAATTCCCATTCCTAAGCACAGGGGTGCAGGGCGCGGTGTTCCCTGCATGGAGGTTTCACCCCCACATCCCTACACTTCACCCCTTCCTAAAAAGTTGCAGCTTCATATTTGAATGGGTATTCAGCACTGAGGATTATAGATTAATGAACCTGGAACGGTCTTTCAGAGAGCGCGATTCTGCCGTCGCTCTCTGAAAAATAATGGGTTTTATTCAATCTACAAGCCCAACAAATTTGCACTGCAATCCAAACTTATGCTGATTCCTGAGAACCATTGGGGGGAGTCGTTGCGGCTTGTCTTGCCTTTTCCCGATCTTCCCGCTTTTTGCGTTCTGCTTTGAGAATATCTTCCATCACAATCTGGGCTTGAACCATTTTGTCTAGATTGCTGCGATAGAGTTCTAAATCTTTCTGAAGCTTTTCTGAGGACAGATTAAGGGCATCACAAATTTGTTTAAGCGCCTCATTTAGCTTGTCGGTGTCTTTAACCCACTCAGCATCCATCAGCTCTAGTAGCGTATAAATTCCGATCGCAAATAAACGACTGTATTTAAATCGAGAATTTTCGGCTACTTGTTTCAGTGTTGACGAAATAGCGCTGCCGTCGGTGTTTGGCAGGGCTTGTAGACGCGCCAGAAAGTCGCTAACAGAGAGACTGCCAATTTCGCCTCTTACCCGTTCAGCACTCTGACGATATTTTCCTGGATCTTCTCCTATTGCCTGACACAGGGCATTAAAAACGGAGTCTCTATCTTGTTCCGGTCGATAGCCCTGCATAAACCGATCGAATGCAGTTGTTATTCCCAATGCATAGATATCGTCGTAACGAAAATCCGCATTAACTGAGAGCAGGTGCATTTCGACCATAAGCTCTTCGACCACCCGACGGTAGATAGAGTTAATCGGGCGGGTGTGGGTGTTGTAGAAGGCTCTCTTGGTATCTGAAACAGTGCGGACGGTATTCACAGGCAATTCTAAAGATAATCTGATCCCCATTATCCCATAGTCTCATAAGTGACGGATATGTGGGAAACGATCTAGCTTAATCATTATTCGTTCTCAAACCCAAGAAGTTTTGTAGGGCTATGGGTTTTGGGGATTGCTTAATCTCGCTATAAAATTTGGTGTGGCTGCCGTGCGAGTCGCGGCAGCCACACCAAATTTTATAGCTCAAATCAGAAACTCTGGTTTTTACAATGATTGAACTGGCTGGGAAACTATAAATTTTCGCTGTAAGCAAAGATATATAAAGTTGACGAAGGTGTCACCTTCGCGCTTGTCGGATTTAAGAGGGGTTCTTACTCAACCTAACTAGGAATCTCGCGAGGGACTCCTTCTAGAGCCTCTTCTTCAGTATCAAAAATCTCGAACACAGAATCCATCATGGTCACTTCGAAGACTAATTTTGCCTCCGGATGAACATTACAAATTCTGAAACTACCTTTTACTTTATCGGCGTCTCGCATTCCGGCAACTAGAGATGTAAGCCCAGAGCTATCGATAAAGTTAACCTGTCCTAAGTTGACAACGACATGGGGGCTGACTCGGGAAATACACTCTTGTAGCTTCAGACGAAATTGCCAGGCTGTTGTAATGTCTAGCCGTCCCGTAGGAGTTAAGACGACAACCTGCTTACCATCTTGGGTTGAATATGTTGTCTGTTCCATCAAACTGTTGCGCCCGCGCTATCTCAGCAGTAGCTTAACTTACTTATGAGGCAAATGCCTATCAACACCGACAGAAAAAATACCTGTCTTTGTTCATAAACTATTTTGCCCATCCGATCTGGATTATAAACACTATCAATTTTTCAGTGAAGATAAATAGGGTCAGACTAGCCCCTTACCTCATTGCCCTAAATAAACCGCAAATCTTATTAAATCCCTAGTGCTTTGTCAAGTATTTTATGACGGGTGATGTGCCGCGCGTCGCGCGGCACATCACCCGTTTTAACCCTGGGAATTAAATAACGTCGATGATGTGTTGCAGGGGCGAACGATTCAATCGTCGATCTGATTTAATCCACGATCCTTAGCTCATTGACGTTAAGGATCATAAATTAATTAAAAACCGGATGTTTATGTTTGAAAGCGCGGCTCCGCTGCGCTTTCAAACATAAATCTTCGGTCTTATTAAATCCACGATCCTAAGCTACTTGGCTAGAAACCTTGAGATCCTGGTTTGCCCAATCTTGAGGTTTGAGGAAGACCTCATATAGCTCAGTTTCAGGAGTATTGGGTTCTGGATGGTAGCTATATTCCCAGCGAACGAGGGGAGGCAGAGACATGAGGATCGATTCGGTGCGTCCATTGGTCTGCAACCCAAAAATCGTGCCTCGGTCGTAAATCAGATTAAATTCTACGTACCGCCCTCTGCGGTAGAGTTGGAAATCGCGTTGGCGATCGCCATAGGCTAGATTCCGTCGTCCTTCGACAATAGGCACATAGGCGGGCAAAAATGCATTGCCACAATCTTGAACAAAGCTAAACAACTGCTCCCAACTGCGAGGCTGTAATTCGCCAACTTTGTTACTATGGCGTGCTGCGTCACCATCCTCTGAAGGACCACGATAGAGGGTTCCGCGACCATCTTGGTAGTCGAAGAAAATGCCACCTACCCCTCTAGGTTCTTGGCGATGCTTGAGATAAAAATATTCATCGCACCATAGCTTAAATGTGGGGTAGTATTCGGGGTGATTTTTGTCGCATGCATGCTTGAGAGTTTGGTGAAACCGAACGACATCTTCGGCGAACGGATAGTAAGGTGTTAAATCGATACCGCCTCCAAACCACCATACTGGACCCGCTTCAAAGTAGCGATAGTTGAGGTGAACGGTTGGGATATAGGGATTGTGAGGATGCAGCACCATGGAGGTGCCGGTTGCATAGAAACTATGCCCTGCGGCTTCGGGACGTTGCACCAAGATCGATGGGGGCAAATCTTTGCCCCAGACCTCAGAGAAGTTAACTCCACCTTGTTCAAAAACTTTGCCGTTTTTAATAACGCGCGATCGCCCACCCCCACCTTGTTCTCTTTGCCACGCATCTTCTTGAAAGTGTGAGCTTCCGTCCAGTTGTTCTAATGACTGACAAATTTGATCTTGTAAGCCCTTCATAAACTGACTGACACGCTCACGCGAGTCAGAAGGGGGTAAAGAAAAATTCGATGTTTCAACTTTTTCAGGGGTCGAATTCACCATAGCGTTTGCCTAGTTTTTATCTAATAAATCTGCGTCCCGGTTGTTGTTGAGCCTTAGATAACCCACATTCACCTGAACAGACGCTTGATGCTAAGACCTTGCCAGGGAGTAAGGGTAGATCGCAATTTAGGCACGGAATATAGCCTATCTTGAATCCTGCCCCTGCGCGCACAATAGAGAGGAAATGTAAAGAACAGTCACATATTACGTCAATTTAAATCAAATTCCGGGGGCGGAAACAGAGCGGAAATCGCAGTCTGGCGTCAATTCTGCAATTCAGTAGAGTTCATTAAGATATTAAAAACATATCTTTACAAACATGACGTGAGGGGGATGCCCTGCGGTTTGAGAGTGGCTTATACTGGCGATGTTTTGAATCCGGATACCTTAACTGCTTGCACTACAATAGAAGACTTGAGATGAACGCAGCAAAAACCTTTACAGAGGTTGGAGTGACTACCAATCAACTCTATAGGGGGTTAAATCTTTGACTAGTGCACCCAATTAAAGTGCACCCCATTAAAAGTGTTGCAGGGGGTGGAGGGGATGAACCTCACTCTTGGGGGCGTAGCCTCGAATTCCCACGCTGCAAAATGTAGTGGTTGCACTACCAGGGATCACGGATTCAATACGACTCAGAAACAACGACTCAGAAAAACTCAGAACTTTATGAAGAAGTGCTGCATCGCCGTGCTTCTTAAATAAATTTCGGTTTTAGGTTATCCAAAAAATCTTAAATGACACCTTGGGTATGACCAAGGCGATCGCTGTTGGCAAAGAGCCTAGAGCCAAGAGATATATCCCTGAGAGGATAGCTGTATATGGCTGAAGGAGGAAGTGTTTAATGTCTGACGGTTGGTCAAAAGCGACGCATCAGGATTCATCCTGGTTTCGTCCACTCGTAGGTACGTATCAGGCAATTAGCTCGGCTTCGGTAGATGCTTTATGGAAAAAAATAGAAAATTTGGCAGATGTATCCTGGCATCCGCTGATTGCCAGCACTAATGTTCCTAAAGGGTTGTTACCCAAACCGGGGCTGATTTATCGGGCTGTGACGCGGTTAATTCCGATTCCCATTCGTATTTTTGTTGAGCGAGTTTTGCCGAAGGAGTTGATTAGCGTCAGAATTCTGGCGTTGCCCGGTGTTGAGGAGCGGGTCACGTATCGGGTGGAGTCAACAGTTTGGGGAACTCGGGTTTCTTACTCTGTGACTCTCAGGGGATGGCTATCGCCTCTGGTGTGGTCGTTGATTCGTCCGTATGCTGCCAAAGTTGCTGCCGAATTAGCCCATGCTGCTGAGCGAGACGCGTTAGAAGCAGCCACACAACCCTCTAAAATTCGCCGCGCTCAATATCCTGATCTTTTAGGTTCCCTAATTGTTGTATCGTGTGTAGGGCAGTTGTTATCTAGTGCGCTGCTGTTTCAGTCATAGGTAATTTCCTGGAAGAAATTGGGTTGATATCCATTAACCGAAAATCTAAACCAGAAATTTTTACAGAAAAGAAGTATTACGCGATTCGTTATTTAGCATCATGAATTACGTTGTCGCAATTTTGCCTGACCGATTGCAAGCGGAAGCGGCTTATTCTGCATTAGAAGAAGAAACGTTGTCGATCAAGCAGGTCAGTATTGTTGGTAAAGGGTATAAGGACATTGATGAGTATGGATTTTTGGATCCGGCTCAAATAGCACGCCGACAGGCGATTTTTATGTCGTATTGGCTGGTGCCTTTTGGATTTATTGCGGGTTATTCGTTTAACTTGCTGACGAAATTTGAGTTATTTCCCTGGGCAGGTTCGTTGGGAAATCATTTGATTGGCGCAGTGTTTGGGGCGATCGCCGGAGCGATGGGTAGCTTCTTCGTCGGGGGCGGTGCGGACTTAGTGTTTGGCAATCGCGATTTCCTGCCGTATCGGAAGTATGTCAAATCGGGGAAATACTTGATTGTGGTGAATGGACCGCCGAACCTGACCAATCAGGCAACCCGGATTTTGAAGCAATTTGAGCCAGAAAATATCCAGCCGTATTATATTGATCCGGGCAATTTGTAACTGAGGGAGTGAACGATTCTGATCGGGCAGCGTTTAGAACAATACACACTCAAACATCCTCAAGAGGTTTTGTTGGTGACTGTAGCGATCGCCAATGAAACGGATCAGATTGTCATATTCAAAGGGTTTTCGAGTTCTCTGATGCGATCTACAGCCGTTGACCCTGATGTGCCGGTGATCTCGGAGGATGCCACCATTGTGGCGATCGATCGCCTGAGAAGCCCCTATTTGCCCGATAACCCTGACTATCTTGAGCGCAATTTGACCTGGGATGAACTGCAAACTCGTCTTATCGCGCTCGGTTTGTGATCAGTCCGACTGGATCGCGATCGCCAAATCATTAGAATCACAAGTTAATTAAAACCCGGAATTCTATTTTTGGAAGCGCGGCGGAGCCGCGCTTCCAAAAATAAATCTCCGGTTTTATGAAATCCACGATCCTTAGGATTGCAGATCGGATAACGCTAGCTCCTGGTTAGGGGGCGACGGCAGAGCCGTCGCCCCCTAACCAGGAATGACGGGCAGACGTTGACCCTGTAGCTCGATCAGTTTTAGAAGTATTACAAAATTAAGGAAGTTGGGATCAAATCTATCCAATTACTGCTATAGCGTTGCCGCTTAAAATGCTATGCTCCACTGTAGAAATTTCCAGAAAGTCTCCTGCTTTTCTGCAACTTGATTAAGCTTGTGGTGTATTTTCCGGAAATCTCTGAAACTCTATCTAAAAAGCTAAAGAGGATTTTGCTTTTGTTGCCCAACGCGATCGAGTTAGGAGACGTGACGAGTTAAACAGATGTGCTTGATGCAGTGTTCAACATCTTTAACCCATCACTCTCCTGGTTTTGAGCGCGTAGCGCCATAGCATCCTTAGCTCGTACTGACGAAACCCACGTCCAGGTTTTGGAATGGCATTTTGCCTACGGCAAACCACCCATTTCAAAATAGATTGGGTTTACCTAGATAGATCTCTTAAGTGTGTGATGTGTGGAGTAGATCATTCATGGTTTTATCTTCTGTTCCCCCAGACCAGATCGTTTCGGCTAACGCTTCCCGTACTGTTTCGCAGTCAATTCCCGACTCATTAAATGGAATTGAATGGAGCAAACTTTCTCTTCCCAGCAGTCGTTTATTTGGCACAGATGGCATTCGGGGACGAGTGGGGGATTTGTTGACCGCACCGCTAGCGTTACAAGTTGGGTTCTGGGCCGGGAAAATTTTGCAAGCCTATGGCGATGCCCATGCGCCCATTATTCTGGGGCAAGATTCGCGTAACTCTAGCGATATGCTGGCAATGGCATTATCAGCTGGCTTAAATGCTGCCGGATTGGAGGTGTGGAACTTGGGCCTGTGCCCAACTCCAGCGGTTGCCCATTTAGCCAACGTCTCATCGGCTGCGGGTGGAGTGATGATATCTGCCAGCCATAATCCGCCAGAAGATAATGGCATTAAGTTTTTTGCTGGCAATGGTGCCAAACTGTCGCCACGGTTGCAAGAACAAATTGAGTCAGCATTGCGCAGTCATGGAGCCTCGTTAGAGCCGATGGAGTCGTTACCTGCGCCGTCTGCTCAGCATCACTATCGACCCGAACTGTTGGATGTGTATGTGGAGTCTCTGCACCAGCCGCTGCTGCCTCAGGTGAGTTTAAAAGGCATGCGGATTGTTTTAGATCTGGCATGGGGTGCCGCGACTCAACTGGCACCTGGCGTGTTTCGAGCTATGGGAGCAGAGGTCATTTGCCTGCACGATCGCCCGGATGGCGATCGCATCAACGTCCATTGTGGTTCCACCCATTTAGCCTCGCTACAAGCTGCTATCCAAGAGCATGATGCAGATTTGGGTTTTGCTTTTGATGGCGATGCTGACCGGGTGATGGCAGTGGATGCCCAGGGTCGGGTGGTTGATGGTGACTACATCCTCTATTTTTGGGGACACGCGTTACAACAGGCAGAGCAATTGCCCGATCAGTTGATTATCTCGACCGTAATGGCAAATTTGGGCTTTGAGCGTGCCTGGGAAGCTCTGGGAGGAACCCTGATTCGCACTGCCGTGGGCGATCAATATGTCCATGCTGAAATGGTCAGTCGGGGGGCAATGTTGGGTGGAGAGCAATCGGGTCACGTCCTTTGCCCCCATTTCAGTGTCTCTGGAGACGGCATGTTGACGGCGTTGCATTTGGCAGCTGTCGTGCAGAAATCGGGTGTATCGCTGGCAGAATTGGTGGATCAAAGTTTTCAAACCTATCCCCAACTTCTGCGTAATATTCGGGTAGACGATCGCGATCGCCGTCTGAATTGGCAAACCTCAGATCTGTTGCAACAGGCGATCGCCAGAGCCGAAGCAGAGATGGGCAACCAGGGGCGCATTTTGGTTCGGGCGTCGGGCACAGAACCCGTGATTCGGGTCATGGTGGAAGCCTGCAACGCCGAACTCGTCAGCTATTGGACGGATGAGTTGGCACAGGCAGTGCAGCACTATGCCGCCGCTTAGTTCCTGGGCAATATGAAGTCAGGACAGGTCATGTATGGAAAACGTCGCAGAGCAACGTTTTCCATACATGACCCTCTGGATTTGGAGCGTGATACGAAACACACAATCCGTCAGAGCAGAAAAAATCAAGGGGTTATGTCTCAACGCTAGGTTCTTTGCCCAGCCGAATCGGAATCTCGATGATAAATTCTGTTCCTTCACCGGGATGAGACGTGCAGAATAATTGCCCCTGGTGTTTATCGGTGACAATTTGATAGCTAATGGATAACCCCAACCCTGTGCCCTTGCCCACAGGTTTTGTGGTGAAAAAAGGATCGAAAATTCTGGCGCGAATGGCTTCAGACATTCCCAGCCCATTGTCGGCAATGTGGATTGCCACGCGATTGCGATGCAAAACCTCCGTCCGAATCGTTAGAGTTAAAGTCTCGGGATATTCGGTTCGTTGCTCTAAGGCATCCACGGCATTGCCCAAAATATTCATAAAGACCTGATTCATCTGTCCGGCAAAACACTCCACCAGGGGAAGATCACCATAGTCTTTGATAACAGCGATCGCCGGACGATTTGAACTTGCCTTCAGCCGATATTGCAAAATTAGTAACGTGCTGTCCAACCCTTCATGCAGATTGACGGGTTTGATTTCTGCCTGATCCAACCGCGAAAAACTTAACAGAGACTGAATAATCTGGCGAATGCGATCGGCTCCTACATTCATGGAGTTGAGAATTCTCAATAAATCTTCGGTCAGAAATTCAGGTTCAATTTCTAGCGCTCGTTGGATAATGTCGGGATGGGCTGCGGGATAATGCCGTTGATAAAGCTGGAGCAAGCTCAACAATTCTTCGATATATTCTCGTGCATAGATAATATTGCCGTAGATAAAGTTCACGGGGTTGTTAATCTCATGGGCAATGCCTGCCACGAGTTGCCCCAAACTCGACATTTTCTCGGTTTGAATTAACTGAGTTTGCGCTTCTTTCAACTCCTGGACGGTCTGTGTCAGTTGGGTGGCTTGCTGTTGGGTTTGTGCCAATAAATCGCCTTGCTGAAGCGCGACACTCAACTGGGCAGCCACTTGCGTGACAAACTGAATTTCTGATGGTTCCCAGGTGCGCGCCTGACTGCATTGATGGACGCAGAGGAGTCCCCACAAATTTTCACCCCGGTTCAACGGCACCACCAGATTGGCAATGATCTGAAATCTGGCAAGGACGTCAACATGACAATCTCGTAGACCGGCATGATGAATATCGGCAACGGCTTGTATTCGTCCTTTTTGGTAATACGCAGAATAGTCTTCGCCAAAACAGTGATCGTGAACTTTACTGGCGATCGCCGAAGGAAACTGGGGCAATACATCCTCTGAGATAAATTCACCCTGATTAAAATTAGAATCCGGGTCAAAATAGAAAATGGCGACCCGGTCGGCATTCAGTGCCCGTCGCACCTCTTTCGCGGTGGTTCTAAAAATCGTGTTGAGATTAAGCGATTCTCGGATCTTCGCCACCACTTCAAATAACACCTGCTGCTGCTCGGTTGCCTGTTGCAACTTTGCCGTGCGCTCTTGCACCTGTTGTTCCAGGTTGGTGTTGAGCAACTGTAACTGCTGATGCATTTCGTGTTGCTGAATCGCCGTTGCAAACTCATTGCCTAAGGCTTCAGCCAACTTGGTATCACCCTCTGTCCAGTGATCCGACTGACCTTTTCTTGACTCTTTCCAGACTTCAAACGATAGGCGGGGTTGCACTTGTCGTTGATCGGGGTCAAATTCGCCTGCCCAGAGCGTTTCCGTTTCTATCTCGTCACGGAAGAGGCTGAGATAACCGAGCAATCGCTGCCGATACCAGAGGGGAATGATCAGAATTCCGCGAATATTGGTCAGTCGAAATGCCGGTTGGAGATTGCGCAGTTCGGGGACTTTGTACAAGTCAGAAATTGCCCAGATCCGATGTTCAGATCCTCTAAAATATTCTCGCCAGACGCTATATTGCTCCATCAGGGCAAAACTGGCGCGTCCGTATATCGCTGGTTGTTTGCCAACGGTATAGAGGGTACCAGGATCGGCTATATCCCCAGCAGTTGTATTCTCTGAGATTTCGGTGGTGGGGTGGGGTGAAAATTCCGTCGGTGCAATATAGAGTCTGCCGCCAGAAGCTCGAAACGAGGCAACGGTTTCTTCCAACGCGGCTTGTAATTCAATCGTTGAAAGCGAGTGCAGTAAGGTCACAATCCGGTTTATCGTGGTTTCTTGCCATGCTTTTTCTTGAGCCTGGGCTAACAAAGATGCCTGGGCGATCGCCACCGACAGTTGATCGGCAACCATTTGTACGCTTTCCAGTGCGGAGGCAGGGATGGATCGAGGCTCGGAATGATGGGCGACTAATAACCCCCACAGGCGATCGCCATCAAAAATAGGCACAACCGTCGAAGACTGAACTCCCATTGCGGTTAAGTATTCTGCATGGCACGGATCGATGGGGCGATAGCGAATATCTTCAAAAACAAGTTGCTCCGCTTCTAGATGAGTCATCAAACTCTGACCGGCTTGTTGAGACATAACATCCACTACCGCCCGCATCCGCGCTTTGACAAAAAGTTCGCGTGCGTGCGCCGGCAGATCATCTGCCGGGAAATTAAGCCCTAGTAACGTCGGTAAACGCTCTTCATGAATCGATTCAGCAATAACTTGACCACTGCCATCGGCATGAAACTTGTAAATCTTGACCCGATCCACCTCCAAAAATGACCGAACTTCCGCCACCGTCGCAACGAAAATATCTTGCAATTCAAGAGATTGGCGGATCCGTTGAAGAATGCGATATAACAAATTTCCTTGATCAAGTTTCATCATTGCTGCATCTACATCGGTCAGATACATTACCTAGCCTCAATACGCGTTGATTGAAAAAGAAGACGATAAAAAACTGCCATCTTACAGCGCTTCGCGCTTGAATATGTTTAGATTTTTTGTTGTGTGCCGCGCAGAGCGCGGCACACAACAAAAAATCTGTGGCTTAATCAATTGAAAATGGCTGTAAGGAGATTTCTGAAAAAGATGTTATCCCTGTAAGGGCGAAGCATTCGTTAGATAGTCTTTAGTCAATGGCGAAAATCATAGTTCGAATGTTTCGTCCCCACGATTTGCTGGGATGACCTTTTCTAGAAATCGTCTCAGGCATACAGATTCATTACCCTGTTATTTTTTCGAGAGAGCGATGGTGAAGCCACCGCCCTCTCGAATCGACTTGGGTTTTATGAAAGCCACGATTCCAAGCATTAGATAGAAACGTCCTTATAAACAAACAGGGGCAGAAGTAGCGCATCCCGATTTCGTAACGTTTCGTTGAACAAGGGGCTGTCTTATCCGGTTAGAGCATCCGTGGTTTAACTGACATGACAAGTCCTCTAGTACACCAACTTAAAAGTTTTAGAGGGGGTGGAGGGGGTAAAACCCCCTCTTGGGGACGCAGCCCCCAAACCCCCATGGTGCAAAATTTCGTCTTTGCAACACTAGATCAATCGGTCTAGAACTCTGTCAAGTTTTGGGGGAAATCGATCAGGTGTGTTAGGCGGGGCAATGCCCTGAGGCATACGGATTGATGAAGGGGGTATCGCTTGCATGGGAACGCCGCATACCCCACAGAAAGCAGGCTATGGTAAACGTTTTTGCGATCGCCCTGGAGGTATCCGAAGATTTATTTTTGGAAGCGCGGCGGAGCCGCGCTTCCAAAAATAAACGTCCGGGTTTTAATTAATTTGCGATCCTAAATGCTGCACCCAGACACGTAGACGGCTGAAGTTGCCGATCTGACTGAATCCCCGCTCCTGACCGCTGACCTCAACACTCACACCCTAATTGATTACTCGCGTGTTGCCTGTGATTTTTTGATGATATTCAGTTGGGAGACGCCGTAACTAAAATATCTTTGGTCGTCGAGAAAATAGCACCCTTGCCTGAAAGCAACGCTCCCACCATTTCTACTTGTGTACTTAAGGCTGTCTACAGGAGAGCCGATCCAGAGCGTTGTATTTTTAACTGTTGTTCTGATTGGTTCTAAGCCCCATTTGTGGGTTCTGAGACCCATTGGATGGATTGGCAAGAATAGGTTTTGCCCTCTTGCATTTTCTGATCTGTTTCAGCATTTTAGTGATTCACCCAACAAATGTTAACCCGGTTAGTCATCGTATTCCCTCGGATCGAGACTCCATAGCGTGAGAAACAAACGGTTAGCTACACGGTATAAGCCTGATGCAATTGGGTAAGGACAGGTGATGGGTTAACGCCTCTGGCGATCGCTATCCAGTATTCCCAATGCTTATCTTCAATGGGACAGAATTTAAAGCCTAAATGTTGCAGAGAATGGTCATGGCATGATTCATTTCCCTCAACAGTAATAAATTCAGCTGGATTGTAGTTCTCTCACGGCTACCAAACTCGATCCACAAGCTGTCTCTTTCCGTGATAGTTTATTCGTCTGCAACCTATTTTTATCGCTAGTTGTGTCAGCCAGTTTAAATTCTCTAGTCCCTATCGATCCTGCTGCCAGTTTAATATCTCCAATGCTGGCGATCGCTTCTTCTCAGTCTGCATCTGCACCCGCTAAATTGGGAGTCATGGCATCGGGGAGTGGTAGCAATTTAGAGGCGATCGCTCAGGCTATTGCTGACCAGCACCTCAACGCGCAAATTCAGGTTGTGGTTTACAACAACCCGGATGCTAAAGTCAGCCAACGAGCCGATCGCTGGGGCATTCCTAAAGTGCTGCTGAACCACCGAGACTTTGCCAATCGCAGTGCCTTAGACGAAGCTATCGTGCAAACTCTGCACCAGCATCAGGTGGAATGGGTGATTATGGCAGGCTGGATGCGGATTGTAACCCCGGTTTTGATTGATGCCTTTCCCCACCGGGTTCTGAATATCCATCCCAGCTTATTACCGAGCTTTCCGGGAGTGCGGGCTGTCGAACAAGCATTAGCGGCAGGGGTCAAGATTGCAGGATGTACCGTTCACTATGTGGTGCCAGAAGTAGACAGCGGCCCCATCATCATGCAGGCAGCCGTTCCCATTTTGCCGGACGATACTGTAGACACCTTGCATCAGCGAATTCAAGTGCAGGAGCATCGAATTTTTCCAATGGCGATCGCTCTGGCAACACAGCTTTAGATGCCTGAATACTACTGGTTTCGATACGATAGCAATTGAGTAGAGGGTTAGGACGGTGGGGGTGTGGGGGCTGCGCCCTCAGCCAGGGGTTCTACCCCTGTACTCCGTTCAACCAGCCTCTCGGTCGCTATACTTACGCGATGATGTCGGGACAGGTAATGTATTGAAAAGGGATGGTTTTCCGTCGGAAAACCATCCCTGCTAAAAGTTAAGTGACGGTTAGTTGGGTTACAGCTTCATCAACTGTCGCCGCCGCGCCAAAACTTGATCGGGTTGGATCTGAACGACTGCCTCTTCTAGCGGTAGCTTTCTTTGCTGCTCTTGAAAGACATTGACTTGATAAACCAGGCGATTGGTCATATCAACTCCGGTCAGCCAGCCGCTCTTGGGATGATAGGCACCCGTGTCAATATCGAGCCAACCTTGCCCCTGAGCCAACGCTCCAGGTGAGACATTGGGCAAGGTAAAGGTGATGGTGTGACCTGTGATAATTAACTTATCCGGGAAATATGGCTTGGTCATACTGTGGAATTCTTCTCGAATCCAGCAATATTCTTGGGTGGTTTGTTCTGCCAGGGGCAAGCGGGGATGAATGCCAGCGTGGGCAAGCCAGATATCACCGAGATCCAGATGGGTGGGCAGGGTTCGAATCCAATCGACGTGCTCTAACAGGGCTGAGGGATTTTCGTAGCTGGCAACGGTAGTCTGTCCGCCGCTATAGAGCCATGCCTGTAGTGCTTGTTGGCTGACCTTGCCGTCGGGTAACGCTTCTAACAGCAATTGCTCGTGGTTGCCCAAAAGGCTGGAGTAGCCATTTTGTTTAACGAAATTCACAACCTGAGCGCTTTTAGGACCTCGATCGATCAGATCACCCAGAAAATACACGTGATCACGGGTACCTGGAGCGATCGCCTCCATGAGTTTCATTAAGCCATCGTAATGACCATGTACATCCCCGATGAAAATACGACGACCAACAGTCACAATAACTCTGCCTCGTTTAACATCACTTTTAAAAGCAACAAGTAATCTGTATGGATAGGATTACTGTGATCTAATGCCCGGATCCGCAGACCAAGACATCTATTATAGAGAAACTAAATTAGCTTCTACAAAATTTAGAATACCCAATAGAAATTTCCTTGCCACACTTCTACCATAATTCACCGTCGTCAAATGTGGCACACTGCCGGGTCTGCCTTTACGGAAACTTATATCAAACCCCACAGAGGAATACGACCCCTTTTTGGTTGGGTGAAGCCGAACCCTGTGGGTGAAGGCTTCAGTTCCTGAGCGGCTTACTTTTGCTCTGCTTCACAAACGGATGGAGTCGCTGCCAGTGCTGTAGCTGTCGTTAATATAGCGCTTCGCACTCAGACGGATTACGGTTGTTGAGAGAGCCGCGCTCCGCGCGGCTCTCTCAACAACTTGTCCATCATGCCCTTGAAAATTGCTGTAGTTTAGGTGTGCGCCTGGACACCATGGGTGACCTGATCAGTGACCTAATGGTTAGGCATCTGCGGCAGCGGTGGGGTCAGTGTTGGCGGCAGACGAAATTGCCAGGGGCAGCGTTAACCAGAAGGTCGAACCTTCTCCCAGACGGCTCTGGACACCAATTTGTCCGCCATGAGCCGTCATAATCTGACGGCAAAGATAAAGCCCCAAGCCAATGCCAGTAGAATGGCGAGATTGACTGCCGCGCGAGTAGCGCTCAAAAATGCGATCGCTCACCTCTGGGTTCATCCCCACACCATCGTCTTGCAGCATCAGGCGAATCATGTCGCTTTCGACCCGAGCATCCAGGATCAGATTGACACCGGGTGGATTGTGGTGCAAGGCGTTGGTGATCAGGTTTTCAAACACTCGGCGCAATTGTACGGGGTCGGCATTGACCAGGGGTAGATCGGGCGGCACCTGGTTGGTTAACTGGGCCTGATTTTTGCTGACCAGGGGTTCTAAATCTTCTGTAATCACCTGGGTTAACAAGCTCAGTTGCACCAATTCGTAGTTTAAAATGACACCACGTGTCTCGGCGGAATGTGCCTGGAGCAGCGAGTTAATCAGTTGCAGTTGGTGGTTACTGCTTTGCACCATGCGCTGAAAGATCGAACGGCTGACACCGATGGTTTCACCGGGTTGGTTAAGCAAGTTACCGATCACCAGCGATATTCCCATAATAGGCGTGCGCAAATCGTGGGAAAAGGCATTGAGAAACTCGTCTTTTAGCTGGTTTAGATCTTGCAATTCTTCCATGCGCTGTTGCAGTTCAGCGGTGCGTTCTGCCACCTGCTGTTCTAACCCTGTATTTAGATCTCGGACTTGTTTATATAGCTGTGCCTGTTGGATGGCGATCGCCACATGGGTTGCCAGTTGCCGGAGTAAGTCGATTTCAAAGGCTTGCCATTCTCGGGGTCGGCAACATTGGTTGGCAACTAATACGCCATAGAGTTGACGGTCAAGCATGATGGGTGCAACAACGGCTGCCTGAATTTGGTATTGGGCATAGTAAGCGGCGATCGCGGGATAGTCTGTTTCCAGTCGCGCATCATTGACCACGCGCATTTGCCCACCGGCAAACATTGCCTTGACTTCAACCATTTGTTCGGGGTCAATTCCACCTCCCAAGATCGATGGATAGTCTGGAGCGACTGACTCTGCTTCTGCCACCATAAGGCTAAGGTCGTTGGGGTCAAACTGCCCGATATAAACCCGATCGACTTGAAGAAACTGGCGGATCTCGACCACGGTAGTATCGAGAATTTGTTTTAAGTCCAATGACTCGCGGATGCGTAAGGCAATATCGCGTACCAGGCGATCGCGTTCTGCGGCGGCTCGCAGTTGTTGTTCTGCCTGTTTGCGCTCTGTAATATCTACCACCATGCTGAGCAGACACGCCTCATTGCCAATGTGAACCATTTCTGCTGAAAACAGGGTGGTTCGGACTTTGCCCAATTTCATTCGAAACTGGCATTCCATATCTCGTACCGAGCCGTGATGCTGAAGGGCTTCGAGCATGCGATCGCGATCATCTGGATTGAGCCACAGTTGTAAGTCTTGGGTTGTTTTCCCAACCACTTCCTGACGCAGATAGCCAGAGGTTTTGAGAAAGCTTTCATTGATATCAATAATTCGCCCTTCAGGTAACGTCGAGATGGCGAGGGAATTGGGGCTGGCATGAAAGGCTTTAGCAAATTTTTCTTCAGAGCGGCGCAGGGCGGCTTCAGACTGTTTGCGCTCGGTAATATCCCGAACAATTGCCAGCACTTCATCGTCGCCACAGACGACCAAGCGGGCTTCATAGTCGCGCACCGACGCCGTTTCATCAGAAAGGCTATCTAAATCGGGGCTGATGGATTGATACAGCAGGCTGGCGCGGGTTTTGGCATCAAACCGGAGTTGATATTCAAACCGTTGACTTTGCCCGGTTGCCAGCGCTTGCTCAACATACTGCATCCGCAACAGGGCTTGTTCACGTGGTAAGACATCGTAAACTGTTTTGCCAATCAGCTCACTGGGCGGGATCAGGGTGATATCGTCTGAGTCTACTTTGCAATCGAGATAGGTGCCATCGCGACGAATCCGGAACATCAGATCCGGAATGGCATCGACCAATGCCCGATTGCGTGCTTCACTCTGACGAATTTCTTGTTCTGCCCGTTTGCGCTCGGTCACGTCCTGGACAATCCACAGCACTTCGTCTTTGCCGCTGATCACCACTCTGGCTTCATAGTCGCGCAACCCATCTACTTCGGAGAGTTGATATTCGCAGGTTTGTAAGGTTTCTGTTGCTAAGGTTTTGCGAATGGTTGCCAGACACAGATCTGCAACATCGGATGGTAATAGGTCGTGTAAGTAGCGCCCGATAATGCCTGTGGATGGCACCGTAGCGGTGTGATTTGCTTTGAAGTCTAAATATTGACCCTGAGGATTGAGCCGAAACATTAGATCGGGGCTGGCATCAAGCATGGCTCGATAGCGGGCTTCGCTCAGCCGACACTCGGTTTCTGCCAATTTGCGATCGCTGATATCGACCAACAAGCCATCCCAAAGCAAATCACCGTTTGCCTGCCGTTCGGGGCGTGCAACTCCCTGCAACCACTTGAGTTTGCCCGATGGGGTAATAATCCTGCCTTCCCAATTCCAGGGTTGCAGCGTTTCAGCAGATGTGTGGATTGAGGTTTCGAAGCTAAGGCGATCGTCAGGATGGCACAAACTCAGTAGCAAACAGGTATCGGATTCAATCTGGCTGGGTTCCAGTTCTAATAGCTCTCTGGAGCCAGAACTGGCATAGAGGACTTGATAGCTACCATCCATGCTGCGACGACATTGATAGATCATGCCGGGAACATTGGCAGCAATATTATGCAAGCGCAACTCACTTTGGCGTAGGGCTAACTCAGCTTGCTGACGGGCGATCGCCCCCCCTAAGCTAGTTGCCATCATTTGCAACGCGGTTTCTTCATCGGGCGACCAATGGCGTTCTGTAGAACAGTCATCGAACCCGATCACGCCCCATAGCGTGCCATCCATTAAAATCGGCACGATTAAAATCGATAAAATATCTTGAGCTGCCAGCATGGCTTGCTCAGCAGCGGGCAAGTCTCGTACCCGCGCACAAAATGACTGCCCGTTTTTAAATAAGTCATACCAGTGCGTCAAACCGCTGTCGGCAAAGGTGCGGTTCTGCAAGGCAGGATTATCGAGTTGGGGGGTAATCGAGTCTCGAACCCACTCAAACCGTTGACTAACCGCCAATTCCCCCGTATCGGGATGGGGATGACTTTCGAATAGATACACTCGATCAACCCGAGTGGCATGACCCAGGGTTGCCAGGGCTGAGTCAATCGCCTGGGTATAGTCTCGACTGGTTAAAAGCTGGCTGCTAGCTTCTGCAACGCTGCGCATTAAACTCGATTCGGCAACAGGAAAGGGCGCACACTTGCCGTTGTTTAAGCTTGCCTGCGCAGCCGGATGTAAAGCACCATCGGGACTGTGATGATTCGGCGTGATGGCGTTAGCATCCTCTGGCTGAACCCCAGCCAAAATCTGTTGCAATTGGGCAAACGCTGCATCATCCCGGCAACAATTGCGCAAGGCCTGTAGGCGTTCTGAGCTAAAAACCATAGTCCCTTCGCCAGGGCATTTATCGGGGCAATTTCAGGCAGGGTTGTGAAAATGGCTAAGCGATCCCCATAACCGTCCTGACGATCGCAAATTACGTAAACCCCAGACATTGTTTTGAAAATGCGGCAACGCCACGCTTGCGAAACAACTTCGAGTCTATTAAATCCGCGATCGTTAGGATCACAAATTAAATACCTGAACTCCTTTTTGAGAGGGTCACGGCTCCGCTGTCCCTCTCTCAAGAAGAGCTGAGTTTGATTCAATCCACGATCCTTAATGACTATTTATGCCATTAAATCAGTTGATTTTAGCCTTTCTTAACGATGAAAACAGGTATGGATGTTCTATGAGTGTTTTAGCCCCATGCGGGGTGGCGGAAGAGCGAATCAATCACTCGCACACCTCGAAGTTGGTTAGACAGGGGTAAGTGCCCTTTGGGCGCACTCAGATCCCAAATAAACTCTTGAGGATAGCGCGTCCAATTATTGCCCGATCGCCAACCAATCTGAGTCCAAAGCTTATCCCAATTTTTGCCCAAACCCAGCCACAAATCTCGCTGTACCGAAAAGCCAAATTTACCTTCTGAATACACCAACCAGAGTGTGTTAATGGTTTGCAAGTCGGTAATTGAAAAACTTTCTACTTCGGTAAAATAAACCCATTTCCGCTGGATGGCGGCATTGCCTGCCAATTCACATAGCTTTTCCAGGGTGATACGATCGGCAGCCTGAAAATCTCCCTGACCCAGCAAAGTTTGTAAGGGTGTGTAGTCTATACTTTGGTCAGATTTCAACGCAACGACCCCATTGGGAAACCGATCTTGGAGAAAATCTTTGACTTTGGGTAGAGCCGTCTGCGACAGCAGTTGGTAAGCTTTCCCATCGACCGGAGTAACGGGATTAGACTGCCGTTCTTGCAAAAATTCCATTAATAACTCTGCACCTGTGTCTCCTTGGTTAGCCACCTCTTGCAGAAGCTGGAGTTGAGTTTTCTCAGGCTCAGCCCTTAAACGATAGCGTAAATCAGTCATAGGGTCGGGAGGGGTAGGACAAGGGAAAACGTTCATCGGTCAGTTGCGGCATGAGAAGACAGAATGCGACGGACGATCGCTGTGGTTGAACTGGGCACTTCGATGTTTACCAGTTCGATATGACCGCCGTAGGCTTGTACTGTAGCTGTTTCGGGCAAGGTATCCAGATCATAATCACCCCCCTTGACGTAAATTTCGGGTTGCAACTGCTGGAGCAGGCGATCGGCAGTGACATCTGCGAAGATGACGACGCCATCAACGGATTTGAGGGCAGCTAACACCTCTGCCCGTTGAGCTTCGGGGATGATGGGTCGGGGTGGAAATCCGGGAACCGCAGGTTTAATCTGTTGCACAGAGCGATCGCTATTTAAGCCCACGACTAAGGCGTTGCCCAGGGCTCTAGCCGTTTGCAAATAGCGTACATGACCCGCGTGAATCAGGTCAAAGCAGCCATTGGTAAACACCAATGGTCGCCATCGTTCGGGATGGGCGGCGATCGCCTGTTGTAATTCCGTTAGCGTGAAAATACCCGGATTCATCAAAACTCAACCCAACATCAATGGCAAACCGTTGTGTCAACGATAGACCTCAGCCTTCTAGCTTACCGTACAACCTTCGCGTTAATTTCACGGTCGCGTGGGATTTTGATCGAGCCAGGAGACTGTTCTGCCAACATCAGATGCAGAGCTGATCTGAAGGGTTCATTGTGCGCGCCCGCAGGGCGCGCACAATGAACCCTGCTCAGGATGGTTTGCCTTGGGGTTTCAACTGGTTATTGCTGGACGTCACCTAAAAATGTTCAGGGGTGCAACCTTTGGCTGCACCCCCCAAACACCCTGCTGTTCATGTTAGTCTTCGGTCGATGATTTGGCATTCTCGTCGATGGGCGGACGATAGCCCCGCTCAAAGGCATAGCGAATTAGCTGCGACCGATTTTCTAACTCCAGTTTGCTCAAGATATTACTGAGATGAGTCTGTACGGTGCGCGGACTGACAAATAGGCGATCGCCGATTTGCTTATTGGTATAGCCCTGGATCACTTCCCAAAACACTTTTTCTTCGGCAGGAGTCAATGGTAAGGGCAGGAGCGTATTTTCGACGGGTGGGGCAACCTGCGGGGGCATGGCAGATGCCTGTTGCATCAACCGCACAATTTCAGAATGAATTCGGCGCGATCGCTCTAGCTGCGATTCAATTTTGGCAACCAGCTCTTTCGGCTCAAATGGCTTTACCAGATAATCATCCGCCCCAATTTGGTGACCCTGCACGCGATCATCCAAATCTTTTCGGCTGGATAGGAAGATAAACGGAACCAACTGTCCTGAACGGGTTGCCCGCAAACGACGGCAAAACTCATACCCATCCATCTCTGGCATCATGACGTCGGACACAACCAGATCGGGCAGATCCTGTTCAAATAATGACAGACCTTCAACTCCTGAGGCTGCGCTTTGAACAGAGTATCCACGAGTTTGCAGATAGCGGATCATCGCAGTTCTGAGAGTGATATCATCATCCACGAAGAGAATCTTCTTCATTCAGGCTCCCATGCAATCCTTACATCACAAGCCGTAAAGTAACCGCATCAGCTACTTCGAAATCCATGTTAACCAATCCATCCTGAACCGAGTGATTGATCTCACCAATTAGTCTGATCAACACTCAAGTTGGCGTTGTGGGTGTTGAACCGGATGTATGGTTAATAACGACTTAAACTCTCATGATAGCAATGCTACGTAAACAGAACACACCGATACAAAACGTAGACTTTGCTACAGATCATTTTGGCTTCCCCTCTTGAAGTCGTGTTCATAGACCCAACGCACCGGGTTGAGTGCCGGTCTGCGATCGCTGTCTTTACCCGAAAGCGGTATGGATAGGCAGTTAGAGGAGTCGTCCAGGGCAACGGAGTACCTACTTTTTTGCCAGACTGTAGCAGCGTCATCTGACAACCTCAATACTATTTAAAATTGCGGCACTGCTTAATCTAGCTATGAAATGCGGTGTGGGTGCCGCGCTTCGCGCGGCACCCACACCGCATTTCATAGCCCAAATTAGCAACGCCAAAATTGCTATATGATGCCAGTTGCATTTGATAAACAGGAGTTGCCTCAAATCATGTACGAAAAGATCGTTCCACCGACTGCTGGATCAAAAATTCGGTTTGAACAGGGCGAACCCATTGTTCCCGATGATCCCATCATTCCGTTTATTCGGGGAGATGGTACGGGGGTTGATATTTGGCCTGCGGCGCAAAAAGTATTTGATGCAGCGGTTAAACAGGCGTATGGCGGGCAACGTCAGATCGTCTGGTTTAAGGTCTATGCCGGGGATGAAGCGTGCGAAGTGTATGGCACCTATCAATACTTACCGGAAGATACGCTCACGGCTATTCGTGAGTATGGGGTGGCGATCAAGGGTCCGTTAACCACACCGATCGGCGGTGGAATTCGTTCGCTCAACGTAGCCCTGCGGCAAATTCACGATCTCTATGCCTGTGTTCGTCCCTGTAAATACTATGCTGGAACGCCCTCCCCTCACAAAAGTCCAGAAAAGTTGGATGTGATCGTTTATCGGGAAAATACTGAAGATATCTATCTGGGGATTGAATGGAAGCAAGGCAGTGAAATTGGCGATCGCCTGATTAAACTGCTCAATACTGAGCTGATCCCTGCCACTCCCGAACACGGCAAAAAACAAATTCCCCTCGACTCCGGTATCGGCATCAAACCGATCAGCAAACGTGGTTCCCAGCGGTTGGTGCGTCGCGCCATCAAACATGCCCTGAGATTGCCCAAGTCCAAGCAAATGGTGACCCTGGTTCACAAGGGCAACATTATGAAATATACCGAAGGCGCATTCCGCGACTGGGGCTACGAACTTGCTACCAGCGAATTTCGGGCAGAGTGTGTGACCGAACGCGAATCCTGGATTCTCGATAACCAAGATCGCACCCCCGACCTCAGCATCGAAGACAACGCCCGCAAAATCGAACCGGGTTACGATGCCCTTACGCCCGAGAAAAAACAGCAGATTTGCGCCGAAGTGAAAGCAGTGCTAGATGCCATTGGTGCAACCCACGGCAAGGGTCAATGGCACGAAAAAATTATGGTGAACGATCGCATTGCCGATAGTATCTTCCAACAAATCCAGACCCGCCCTGACGAATATTCCATCCTGGCAACCATGAACCTGAATGGTGACTACCTCTCTGATGCGGCAGCGGCGATCGTCGGTGGCTTAGGCATGGGACCGGGTGCAAATATCGGCGATCAATGCGCTATTTTTGAAGCAACCCACGGAACCGCTCCCAAACATGCTGGGTTAGACCGGATCAACCCCGGTTCTGTCATCTTGTCAGGCGTGATGATGTTGGAATACATGGGCTGGCAAGAAGCGGCTGACCTGATTAAAAAAGGCATTGGTGATGCTATCTCTAACCGAGAGGTCACCTATGATCTGGCACGATTGATGGAACCTCCTGTGGAACCACCCCTGAAATGCTCTGAATTTGCTGACGCTATCATCCAGCATTTTTAGAGAAAGCAAGGCTTAAACAGCGTCGCTCTGCGACGCTGTTTAAGCGCCTTTATCTGTTCTGTTTCTGAGCCTGTAGCCCTAGTTTAGACAGCAGTTCTCTGGGAATCCGAGGTTTAATAGACCCAAGATTTATGGTTGAATGCGCGGCGTCGTTACACTTCTGAACCTGATGAACTGACGAATCTCTGTAAAGGCAGATTTAGCAAGTCTCTGATTGCTTTGCAGTTGGCATTTTGGCGAAACCTGTCCCTACGATAGAATGCGCTTTTTGAGAATTTTGTCGGTCAATCCGCTTCTAAACTGGTTTAGTGGGCGATTCTTACGGATTTCCAAATGTGTTAATTTCTCCGTTGCCGATATAGCGACCTGGTACTTGATTGGGTACCGAAAACGCCGCCTCAGGCTGGGTAGGAGCAGGCGCAGTATAGGGTGACAGCGGAGGAGCAACCCCATTCCCATTATTAGCGGGATTGGCGTTGTAACTGGGGTTGGTAAGCGAGGGCTGCCCTGAATAATTGCCTGGTTGCAACGGTAGCGTATTGGGTGCGATCTGGGGTGCAGCCGGTAAAGCGGTCGTCCTGGGACGGAACGAATCGACATAGGACGATCGACCTGTGGTAGAGGTACCAGGCACACTGTACGGAACGGGTTGTAAGACGCTCGGCATCGTATAACCCGTCGAACCCATCGGCGGTGAAGATGGCACAGGGGCTGGCTGAATCGCTAACCCTTGACCCGGTTGCATCAGCGGTACAGGCGTCGTGGTTTGCCCTGTAAAAGGTTGCTGAGCACTAAAGGTTGTTTGCGACGGGGATGTAGTGTTGCTCACATTGCTAGGCGAATACCGTTGAAGCGCTCGTCCTAGTGGGTCAGTCGCAGTTGTCGTACTACTCTGGTTATTGAGAGCATTTGATAAGGCACTCGGTGAATATAACCCGGATTGCGATGTGGCGGTTGAGCCTGCATTAGACGGACTGAGTAATGATGACAACTGCCCTGGCAATACGTTGAAATTCAAATTGGACGCTGCCGATGGTACAGAATTTTGAGCGTTGGGTAAGAAGGGATTGCCGGAAATCGATGATGAATTTTGCTGGGTATTAGAAGATGAAAACAGGCTAAAGCTTGGCGAAGACAAAGGCATTGTAGAGTTCTGCCCAGACCCATCATTAGTGTTGGCTTGCGCATCGCCGGTAGAGCCACGATTTTGTCTGGATTGCTCTTGGTTACGCCGATTGTTATTGTCGTCTTCTGCGGCTGGAAGTGGTGAATTCAAATCATTCAACAGCAAGGGCAACGTGTCTATGTCTGCCCCAATAGCACTGTCTTCCTGGGATGGCAAGGTCGGGTCTGAGGGGGTAGTGGGTAGACCATCTAAACTGGCGACACCTGTTGCTGGAGGACGATTAGCGACAGCCGACCCTAATTTATCGGAATTCTTCCAATACTCAAAGAAGACGATGATGCCCAAGATTAACAATGCTGCTGAACCCCAAACGGCAGGGCGTTTGAGAATTCTAAAGCGCGCTTTGAGATAGCGAAATGAGGTAGGCGATCGCTTTGAGAAGGATTCTTGATTCGGATGTTGATCAGCCATGATTACCACAAGATAGACGAACGTAAGGTTGAATCGTCTGTCCGACGTTAGTTAATATCGACGGTTGCTCAATCCTAACGGTTTCAGCGAGATTTCGTCTGCTTTTGCCTTAAGAATTTAGCAAACTGTTTATATTTCACGGCAAATATTGCTATAGGTGCGTGTCCGTTCTATCGGGCAGCTCTAACTAGCAAAAACACACCTGACAACAAACCAAACAAGTTCGGGATCCATGCACCCAAGAAGGGCGGAATTAAACCGACCTGGGCGATCGCTCCGGTGGTTACAATCGCCAGATAGTAACCAAAAATAATAACAATACTGAGTGCAAACCCGGTTGCTCGACCCGTTTTGCGCAATTGTGTACCCAACGCTGCACCGACCAGCCCAAATGCAACACAAATAAAAGGAATGGCAAATTTTTGCTGGAGACGCACCCGAAACTCTAAAATTTTCTTTTGATTGCCCGTGGGTTCAATTAGCTGCAAATACTCCATCATCTCGGCAATGTTCATTTCGCTAGGTTCGCGATTTCTCGATGCAATATCGAGCGGCTGCCGAGGTAACTGGAGTTCTTGCTCCTTAAAAGTAGCAATGCTACGAAAGGAGCCATCCGCTGAAACCGCATAAATTGTGCCGTTGTAAAATTTCCATAGCCCCTTGTCAAAATCCCAATTTCCTGATTGGGCGCTGACAATCTGTGCCAGCCCTTGCCGAGAAAAATCCAGGACTGTTAAGCCTCTCATCGTGGAGCCATCAAATTTCCGAGCGTAGAAAATACGCTTCAGCTCATAGTCGTCATCCCCATCCCTTTCTTTGACCTTTTCGTAGTCTTGATAGACGATATTTTCGTCTCGAAAGGTTGGTTTAACTTCATCAAATGCTCTTGCCAATGTCGTTGCAGCCTGATAGTTGGCAGCCGGAACCACGACTTCATTAAGCGCAAAGGTCATCCCGGTGACAATGCAGCACAACACAATGGCGGGTAATACCAGGCGATACACACTCACACCGCAGCCTCTCAGCGCCACCAGTTCGCTATCGCTGGACAGACGGCTGTAGGTGATCAGAGTTGCCAGCAAAACCGACATGGGGAAGGAGTAAGCAATAAACTCCGGTAGCTTCAAAACGACGATTTGTAGAGCTAGCCAGATGGGCAAGCCATATTCAGCAATGCGGCGGATCATATCAAACACCGCCCCTACCGAAACCCCAATCGATGAAAATGCGCCAACGCCAAACAGAAATGGCAGAGTTAGTTCTGTGGCAATGTAACGATCCATGACCGACAAGCGCGGCACCCAAAACCAGGGGTCAAATCGGGATTTAGAAGACTGAGAGAATCCGGAGTTCATGGTCTTTACTTAAAGTAGTCGAGTTGCAGAGCTTGCATCATGGCTGGGGGGGTGAACGGGTGTTCTCTCGGTCATTATGCGTGAGAAAAATTATTTGGGGCTTTAAGGTTGGAACGTGTCACCTAAGTAATATTGCCGTACCAGGGGATTGCTGTATAGCTCTTCGGGGCTTCCGGTTGCCAGGATCTGCCCATCTCGCATGATGTAGGCACGATCGGTAATGGCAAGGGTTTCGCGGACGTTGTGATCGGTAATTAAAATTCCCATCTGGCGATCGCGGAGACGAGCAACGATCGCCTGGATTTCGGCAACGGCTATGGGGTCAACCCCAGAGAAAGGTTCATCTAACAAAAGAAATTTAGGACCTTCGGCACCTGACGCCAGTGCTCTAGCCAGTTCCGTGCGGCGGCGTTCTCCCCCAGACACCTTAATTCCTAAGGTAGAAGCAACTTTCTCCAGGCGAAATTCCTTCAGCAGTTCATGCAACCGATCTGCGTGTTCATAGCGCGGAATGTGGGTTTGCTGAAGTACCAAAAGAATATTTTCTCGCACACTCAGATGGCGAAAGATACTGGGTTCTTGGGCAAGGTAGCCAATGCCCATGCGGGCACGCTCAGACATGGTTAAATGTGTGATTTCATCATCATCCAACCAGACTTTGCCTTGATCAGGTTTTTCTAAGCCCGTAGCGATATAGAAGGTAGTGGTTTTACCAGCGCCATTGGGTCCCAGAAGACCGACAACCTCTCCTCGTGAGACTGAGATGTTGACGCGATTGACGACTACACGACGCTTGTAAGACTTATGAATGTTTTCCAGGACAATTTTCAAAAGCTCACTCTCAATGCCACAAACTAGGAAGGGGTGGTTTTGATCTTATCAGAGGCGGTCGCATCCAAAAATTGATCCCTTCCTCAAACATAAGCTGTAATTATCTAATAGCAGCTTAAACAGAATTCAAGCATGGCTTAATGCTGCTGTGAAAGTTTGAGTGAGTGCCGCGCTTTGCGCGGCACTCACTCAAAAGCGGACTCGATCTAGCCACGAAGCGATCTTTCTAAGGTGTATCGGGACTTAGAGGAGTTTTAAATTCGGGTTTGGGGTTGTAGGTAGACTCATCACCCGTTCCGGCTACAGGTGCGCCTGTAGGGGTGAGAGGGGCATTGGGATCTTGAACAATATAAATAGACTCGACCTGAGCGTTTGTGTCCGGTGTGGCAACAAACCGTCCTTCATCAATTAAGTAAGTAATTGTTTCACCCCGTAAGCTATTGCCATCTTGCAAGACATAGACATTGCCACTCAGGACAATGCGTCGTTCGCGGCTGTAATATTGCGCCTGGATGGAGGTTGCTTGAATATTACGGGCGGGGTAGTTGATCTGAACGTTACCGCGAGCGGTGATAACGCCTGTGACAGCATTGGCTTCTTGAATATCAGACCGTAGGGTCAGGGGTTGCCCACTGGTCACCGTCTGGGCGATCGCAGGTGCAATGGGAGTCGGGAGCGCGATCGCCACAACCATAGTGGCAACAGGAATCAGACTCTTGCCCACTTGCCGCCCAAACGTACGACACATTTTCATAAGAAATAACATAGACTTAACCACCAACCCGATTCGTATCGGTATTTAAGGTCTTGGATTACGATTCTAACCTGTGCTTTCGTTGTTCAAACAAACCGCATGAGCGTAGTTTACCCAACTTTTAGGACATTACCGGAAACTTAAAGTCCTCTCAATCGAGTCAGGATCTGGAATGGCGATTTGGAGTGGCGATCGCCGCTCGATGGGCGCATCTACCTGAACCGATTTCAATTTTCATGCCCAACCAGTTTATAGATTGTGGATTTGATAAACCTGAAGATTTATTTTTGGAATCGCAGCGACGCCGCAATTCTAAAAATAAACGTCCGGGTCTTATTTAATCTGTGATCTTATAGGTGTTTCAGATCAAGGGCTGGATCATGATTTCAACTTCTCTGCCCCTCATATCCGGACAGTTTATGAAACTTATTTGTTGCTTTGTAGATGCAATTAAACGTTTGACAACGGGGTGCAAGAGTGGAACCCCTGCATGGGGGTACAGCCCCTACGCCCCATGTTGCAAAACTCTGTTTCCAACCCAGTTTGTGTTGCCTTAGCGTAGGGGCGCAGCATTTGGTAAAAAATCCTTGGTTCACCTCGAAAATTCTTGCCCAAATGCCACGCCCTTACAAGATTGGATGGCTCCTGACAGATTTTATGTTTTATATCAAATTTATGGCATTTGGTTGATCGCAAAGACACGATTCATAGCGTTTTTACTAAGAGTTACCCCATTGGCAGACTTTGTTCCAAAATCTCAGTTTTGTTAAATAGCTCTGCATCGCTGAATTTTGGGCAGTTGTAGACTTGATCCTGGTTCCAGATCATTCTGACCAATAGACTGCTGCAATTGTTGCGCCAGGTCTGTAACCTGCTCGGCTCCTTGCTCTTGCAAGATCGCTAACAGTTCAGTGCTTTGCTCAATCAATAGAGCAACATCAATATCTGCATAGATCGGTTGGTAGTACCGTAGGCGATGCACACCTTCCCCTAAAAGCGTGACGGCACCGCGCCAATTGCAATTACCCAAATGATAAAGGGCAACGGCAATTTGCAAAATTCCTTGATAAAACGTTTTGTCGGGCTGCATTGCCTCCATCCACAAGGCTTCGAGCGTGTCATGGCAATCATAAAATTGCTGCTGATTAAACTGCTCGACACCCTGCCAAAACTCAATGGGAATGTCATCGTCCACCATGGGCTGCAAATTTACCTCAACGATGCCTGCAACTGAAGTTGAAGGGTGTCATCTGGATGAACTGTAATACCGGGGCAGTGACTTTGCATAGCCGAAGGCTGACTGTTTGAGTTGGCGGTTAACGATGGAGCTGACCACAGCACCCAACGACTGCCAGAGGGTAAGTTAGCCAGACTATCTGGATTTTGGCTGAGCCAGACTAGCGGCACATTAGCGGGAGGACTGCTTTGCCCTGCTTCTTGAGGTTGGGTTGCGGCTAGTGCTTCCAATACCAGGCGATCGCCTTTCAACAGTCCGGTACGAGCTGTCCAGACGCTCGCCTGTAACGTTTGGTGGAGCGCATAAAAATAAAACGACGCTGCCGCACTCACTGCCTGCTCAAAATTATCCGGGTTCCATGTCGAAGCATTATCCAGACAAATGGCTAACTCTTGCCCCCCTGTAAAGATTTCCAGCTCTCGCACCCGCAACTCGCCATAGCGGGCACTGGTTCGCCAGTGCACTAACCGCGTTGGATCACCCCACCGATAGGGACGCAGCGTACGCGTGACTCCTTCCGTTGCCCCCTGTGCCCGATAAGCACTCTGGACTCGGGTATTGGTTTCTCGACCGATTTCATCAATTAACGGACAGCGGCTTAACGGCAAAATGGTCGGATAAACCACTGCTTTGGCACTGACCTCCTGGAGGCGACGACACCAAAATAACCCCAAAGGGGCAGCCGTTCTCAGTTGTATGGATTGCCAATGATAGATACCCCGCTGGCGAGTAGGACATTCGTATAACCAGCGATAGCATCCCCCCGCCGGAATTGTTTCGATCGCAACGCGAGCCGGTGCACCTAAGGTTTCCGGCAAACTATCCTGTATGGCTAGTAATGTTTTAGCCTGACGGGTTTGATTTTCTAGTGCCAACCCAATTTGCAACGGCTCACCCGCACTGACAGGTTCGACCGGGTAACGCGTGACCCGAATTCCTCGCAGCGATCGCTCTGGCAATACAGCGGCGATCGCCACCAATGCCAACATCACACCACTGATGACATAAAGCCAGCCAGCCATTGTGTTAGTAGCGGCACCAAAAAAGAACAGCGCTAACCCCACTATTAGCCAACCGCTGTAGGCAGGCAGTACCCAACGAGTTTCTAACCAATCTGTCAGACGACGATAAAAAGCCATAGTCCTGGAATTTAGTTTATATAGATCTGTATTTAGATCTCTTTCAGATGGGTTTGGGCGGGGGCTTTGCCCCCGCCCAAACCCATCTGAAAACCTTAATTTTGTGAGAGGGCTCATGATGAGCTAAGGCGATTCCTAGAAGATCGCATTCCCTCAAATACTCATCCCTATCGCTAACCTAACCCATCCTACGCTCCCTGACTAACCCCTAGCCCCAGCTTCTGAAACCTATTCCCCATAGATCAGCCATTAGAGGACGGCATTCACCGGACAAGCAAGCTATAATTCCTCATGAGGAGACATGTAATTTTTCTTCATGAGTTTTCCTATGAGTAATCCCCTAATTCATGCCTTCTTTGTGGGCAGAGCATTTGCCGAAGCCATAGGTGAGCAAGTTGAGAGCACATTTACCAACGCTTTAAGCGATTTAGGTAAATTTGATGCAGAACAAAGAGAGCGTCTCAGACAATTTACTGAAGACGTGCTAGAACGCGCTAAAAACCAGGAAAACATGGCTGCTCAAGGGCAGTCAGGGGCAGCTACTTCTAGCTGGAGCCCTGCTCAGGGAGACGATTTGCAAGCCACTATCGATGAGCTGCGAGCAGAAACAGCCCACCTGCGAGCAGAGTTGCAGCGATATCGAAGTCGCTCCGTATAATTGAGTACGGATGAGTTTCCCTTCCCGTTTGCCCCTTTAGGATTGATCCCTGACATTATTTAAGGATTCGAGTGGCTGTTCTTCCGGATGATCCCTCCCTATCTAAATCAGATGCGAGACGAGATGGCCTCGCAGCTTCTGCACATCTCAACTCCGACAGCCGTAATGGATTTGATTACATTAAGGCGTCGCAACAATCTGCTAAAGAAGAAGTGATTCAGTCTTACAGCAGCAAAGCCTACCGCTGGAATCGTCAAAGCTATTCTCGCCAGCGTCGCTTTATCGACATCTGGGCGTTCGTGTTGAAGTTGTTGGCAGCGCAGTGGTCTTATAACAAAAACTGGACATATCGAGGCGGCAAAACCGATGAAAAACAAGCAATCCGTCGTCGTGCTTTAGCCATCTGGATTCGAGAAACCTTGCTCGACTTAGGTCCCACCTTTATTAAAGTCGGACAGCTGTTTTCAACCCGTGCGGATTTATTTCCAGTCGAATTTGTTGAAGAACTGTCAAAACTGCAAGACAAGGTGCCTGCGTTTGATTATGAACAAGTTGAAATCATTATCAAACAAGACTTTGGCAGAACGATTCCGGATCTATACCGCAGCTTTGACCCAATTCCTCTCGCTGCTGCCAGTTTAGGACAAGTGCATCGGGCGCAGTTGCACTCTGGCGAAGAGGTTGTGGTGAAAGTGCAACGCCCCGGTCTCAAGAAATTATTTGAGATTGATCTGGCAATTCTCAAAGGCATTGCCCGCTACTTCCAAAACCACCCAGACTGGGGTCGAGGTCGAGACTGGTTGGGGATTTATGAGGAATGCTGCCGCATCCTGTGGCTCGAAATCGACTATTTAAATGAAGGTAAAAACGCCGATACCTTCCGACGCAATTTTCGTCGTGAAGACTGGGTGAAAGTGCCGCGTGTGTATTGGCGGTATGCTTCCCCTCGGGCTTTGACGCTGGAATATTTGCCGGGGATCAAAATCAGCCATTACGAAGCGATCGAAGCGGCTGGGTTAGACCGAAAAAATCTGGCTCAACTGGGTGCCAGAGCCTATCTCCAGCAATTATTGAACGATGGCTTTTTTCATGCCGATCCACATCCAGGAAATATTGCTGTTAGCCCAGATGGGGGCGAGTTAATTTTTTATGACTTTGGCATGATGGGTCAGGTACAACCAGTTACGCGAGAACGGTTGTTAGATACTTTTTTTGGCATTGCCCAAAAAGATGCCGATCGCGTGATGACTTCGTTAGTAGCATTGGGCGCATTGGCTCAGGTAGACGATATGGGGCCGGTGCGGCGCTCCATCCAATACATGCTGGATCATTTTATGGACAAACCGTTTGAAAACCAATCGGTGAGCGCCATTAGTGATGATCTAT
The DNA here is from genome assembly GCF_055793305.1 of Calyptranema fuscum S582. Taxonomy (NCBI): domain Bacteria; kingdom Bacillati; phylum Cyanobacteriota; class Cyanophyceae; order Oculatellales; family Oculatellaceae; genus Calyptranema; species Calyptranema fuscum. Next base: position 51,499 of record NZ_JBSLYH010000008.1, on the reverse strand, counting down.
ATGAAGTTGCGTATGACCAACCGTTTCGGTTTCCGGCAACGTTTACGTTTGTCATGCGAGCTTTTTCTACGTTAGAAGGGGTGGGTAAAGGATTAGATCCAGAATTTAACTTTATGGAGGTTGCAAAACCATTTGCAATGCAAATTATGTCTAATGGCAATCTTTCAGAAACAAATAATAGTGGTCTTTTGTCGGAATTAGGTCGTCAGGCGGCGCAAATGAGTAGTACGGCATTAGGCTTACCGCGCCGAATTGAAGATACGATTGATAAGTTAGAGCGTGGCGATTTAAGAATTCGAGTACGCTCTACCGAAACAGATAGGGTCTTACGTCGCCTAAGTAGCGTTAATATGGGGACTAATTACACGTTGTTGGTGGGAGCATTTACGCTATCTGCCACCATCTTGTTAGTCAACCATTATGTTTGGTTGGCAGTGGCATCAGCTGTTGCGGCGGCGATCGCTGCGATCGCGTTGATTCGTCTGCTGATGCGGCTCGATCGGTTTGAGCGTATGTTTTAGTTCATAGCTAGTTTTGATGTACACGGTCACGATATGAAATGCTTCTTCACGGGTCTCACAGATCCGGGACTCGTACGATCTGTTAATCAAGATGCATATTATATCGACCCGGATGGACGTTTTTTCATCGTAGCGGACGGGATGGGAGGGCATGCTGGTGGGCAAGAAGCCAGCCGCATTGCGACCCAAGCCATTAAAGTCTATCTGGACGAAAACTGGGATTCTTCTGAATCTTCCAGACAGCTTCTGGAAACTGCATTTTTGAAGGCAAATCAGTCAATTTTGCTCGACCAAGCCAAACACCCCGAACGCTCAGATATGGGGACAACGGCAGTAGTCATTATTTTTAGGAAAAATGAACCCTGGTACACGCATGTTGGTGATTCTCGGCTATACCGACTGCGGGGTGCCAAGCTTGACCAGATTACGGAAGACCATACCTGGGTTGCACGGGCGATGAAAGTGGGTGACTTGACTGCCGATCAGGCACGTAGTCATCCCTGGCGACATATTCTTTCAAAATGTTTGGGTCGAGAAGATTTGCGTCAGATTGACGTGCATCCACTCGATATTCAATCGAACGATCGCCTGTTGTTGTGCAGCGATGGTTTGACTGAAGAATTGTCGGATCATTTGATTGCTGCCCACCTCAAGTCAATTCGTGCCTGTGATAAAGCAGCAGCGGCGCTGGTAAATGCCGCCAAAGATCGGGGTGGACGAGACAATATTACGGTGGTCATTGTGGCGATGGACAATAGCCAGGCCTCAGCCTTAGGGTCTTGAAAGAGCTGAGAAGCGTTGACGTTTGGGGTCTTTCAGACCCCAAACGTCAACGCTTCAGATTCAAACCTAATTTTTTTGGAGGGAGCGACGGCGCAGCCATCGCTCCCTTCAATTGTCCTGTGATCCTAAAGCGGATCGACTGCGAAGACTAATCGAGGTGCGAGCAGGAAGCCGTCAGGAGTTTGCAGAACCTGACCCATGCCTAAAAATTTTTCTAGCTCGTTGTGAATGCGATATGTACCTGGTTCTAAAGGCTGGTTTAAAGCCGTTTGAGCAACCTTTTGCCCTTGACACCAGCGACGGGCGATCGCGGCATCTAGCACCAGACTGGGCATATGTGCCAATCCTATTTCAGGAGCAATGGGTTGAAATGTTTGGGCAGCAACCTGATCTGACAATGCTTCTAAGGTAAGGCTGTGAGGTAGGGTAAAGCCACAACTTTCAGTCCGACGCAGAGCTGCCAGGGTGCCACCCGTTAACATCAAGTCGCCCAGGTCACGGGCGATCGCCCGAATATAAGTTCCTGGTCCACAGGCGATCGCCAAATCCAGTTCGGGAAAGTCTCCCGGTCGCCAATCCAGCACGTCAATACGATGAACCTCTACGGTGCGGATTGGCACGTCTACCGCCTTTCCGGCACGGGCCAGGTCATACAACCGTTTGCCCTGTACCTGAATCGCACTATAGCTGGGGGGAATTTGTTGAATGCTGCCCAAAAACTGGTCTAAAACATCTGTGATCTGTTCCAGGGTTAGAGTTGGGGCTGCTTGCGATCGCAAAATTTCACCCTCTAAATCATCCGTCGTTGTCTGCACCCCAAAGCGAACGGTTGCCTGATAAGCCTTGCCCTGCGGTAAGTATTGCAACAGGCGGGTCGCTTTACCGATGGCAATGGGCAAGACCCCCGTTGCGGCCGGATCGAGGGTGCCTCCATGCCCAACCTGCCTGATATTTAACGATCGCCGCACCTTAGCCACACAATCGTGAGAGGTGAACCCTACGGGTTTATCGAGATTTAAGAAACCGTACACAGAGAACTTGTCCTTAGACACGAAAATCAACTCTTCTGTAGCGCTTGGGTTTGTGAGAGGCGCATCCCAAAGGGATGCGCCTCTCACAAACCGCTGATCTTACACCTGATTTGGGACGGCTATAGAAACGGTGTTAATAGCGATCCGGTGTCGATTTGCCAGGAAACAATCCCAGCAATGGACCCAGGACAATGCCAAAGACAAAGCCGCCTGCATGCGCCCAGTAAGCGATCCCACCGGCTTCCATGCCCACATTGGCTTGAACGTTGAGGCTCAGCAACCCATATAGAGCTTGTTGAACAAACCAAAATCCTAAAAAGAAAATTGCGGGAATGCGAAAGGTTGTGAAGAAAAAGCCCAAGGGGATCAGGGTTAAAATTCGGACTTGCGGATAGCGGATGATATAAGCACCCATGACTCCAGCGATCGCCCCACTTGCCCCTAAGGAGGGAATCGTAGACAAATGCCCAAAAAACCATTGGGCTAAGGCTGCCAGGATGCCACAGGCAAGATAAAAGAAGATGAACTTGACCCGTCCCAATTCTTCCTCGACATTATTGCCAAAAACCCACAGATAGAGCATATTACCGCCCACATGGAGTAATCCGGCATGGAGAAATTGCGAGGTAATCAGGGTCAACCATTCTCGTAATGTTTCTGGAGAAAATGGACTGTTAAAGCTCAGCGTTAGTTCTTTGGGCACCACTGCCCACATCTGAAAGAAGCGGTTAAGCCCTTCAGGGGATAGCGTCAGTTCGTATAAGAAGACCAGAACATTCAGCGCAATCAGGATATAGGTTACGTAAGGCGTAATACGGGTGGGATTTTCGTCGTTTAAAGGAACCACAGGTTACTTCCCGTCGCTAGCAAGTTCACACTTAAAGCCTATCCGGAAACTCGATGTTGCGCGTCAATAGTGGGCAAAATCAACGGATTTCATCACAGCTGGGATAGGCTCCAATTGCAAAATCTCAGAAATGTTACTGTCTAAATACAACAGACTGCGTTAATCCCAACCATTCTCAAGGCTATGGATACCAATATGGGTGCTGTTCGCACAACTATCCAACTCACCAATGCTGTGGACGAAGAACTTGTTAATCGTGGATTACTGGCTCCTCGACTTCTACGAACATATGACGCAGTTGCCTTAGTTGACACGGGTGCCGTCTATCTTGTTTTGCCGAATGCGATTGTGCAAAATCTGGGTTTACGGATTGTGGGTCAGCAACTTGCTCGATATGCGGACGGGCGAGAAGAATTTGTAGGTGTGACGGGACCTATCGTGATTGCATGGGAAGGGCGTCGAACGATTGAAGATGCTCTGGTAACCGGGGATGAAGTCTTGATCGGGCAGGTGGTGCTGGAAAAACTAGATTTACTGGTGGATTGCAAGAATCAACGGCTAATTCCTAATCCAGAGCATCCCAATTATCCGGTGACCTATATTTTGTAATCATCGAGATTGTAATCATGCTATAGCAACCGAGAGTCTGGTTGAACGGGGTGCAGGGGTGGAACCCCTGCATGGGGGTGCAGCCCCCACACCCCCACTATCATAACCATCCACTCAATTGCGATATCTATTTTGTCGAGGGACTGAGGTGCAATAGTGCGATCGCCTGCTCCACCCTTTACGGACAGGTCAATACCACCGCGTCGGGATACTGCGTTTTTAACTGCTGTTGCCGTTGCGGTTCCGATCGACCATAGCGGGGCATGGTGCGTAGCGTTTCGGGTACTGGGGGGGTAGTCATCGCTTCTTCACCCAGATCGCTGAAGAAAACAACGTTAGTGATATGCAGACGATTTTGTTGATGCTGCTGGTATACGTCTTCATACTGTTGCATCACCTGCTGCCATTGGGGATCAGGGCAATAGCTGCGATCGATCAGCACAACCTGGGTGGGAATGGCAAAGACCCAGTGGATAATTAATCCCGATACCAGCAAGAGTAGCCAACTGAGTCCAAGCGTTTTGAGCAGACGTTGGTTAAGAGAGGACATGGGGGATTAGAGGTTGGTTTGGAAGAGGTCTTTGAGTAGGGTTTGAACGTTTTCGGGGTTGCCTTGTTGAACGGTGGATTCGCGCAAACTGGCGATCGCTTGTAATTCCGACTGATTGACCTCACCATAGGCGATCGGGTAAAACCGCACCTCGCTGTATGCCATAACGTCTTTCACCTGGTCGAAGGTATGCCCCTGATTGGTTTCGCCATCAGAGAGCAGTAAAAGATAAAACCGTCCATTCGGATTGGCTTTACGTTGTTCCATTAACTCAGCTAAAGCAACTGCCATACCGTCATACATTGCCGTCGCACCATCGGCAACGAGGTCATCCACTGCTGCCAGTAAACGTTGCTGTTGCAAGGTATTGTAAGGAGCCAATGCCAGCCGCTTCACGGGGCGATCGCCAAAGGTGACTAACCCGACATAGTTTCCGGCATTAATAGTCTTACTGGCGAGGCGCAATCCCTGTTGCACGGATTTGAGGCGATCGCCTTCCATTGAGCCGCTCGTGTCAATGACGACCGACATATAGACCGTTCGCCCACTATCTTTGCGCTGCTTCCAAAACGACTGTGCCTCTTGTAGCACCGCACCTTCGGGCAACGGTGGAAACTGCTTTTGCTTGAGATAGTCGGTTGACTCAAACCCTTGTTGGGTTGCCAATTGTTGCATGTCTGACGAGGTGGCAAAGGTGGCAAAGGCTTTCAAGGCTTCTTGTTGGGCAGGTGTATTCCAGTCAAACCCGACCAGGGGACTGTCGTGAGGCACGCCGAAGGGGATGAAGTTCGTTTGTTCGAATCCCGGAATCTGTTTTAACGTGGCGTAGCTCTGGTATTCCAGCGGAAATGCCTGAAGCTTTTGGGCATCGCGAATGAAAATCTCTTTCAAATCCAGCGTTGTCCGAGTCGTGACTAACACCTGATTTTGAAAGGTTTCAAATAAAGAATTGACCTGCGGTGATTGCAGCTCTGCTACAGTAAGCGATTGTCCATCCTGATCATGACCTGCCCCTTTCCACAACAAGGTATAGAGCAAGTTCAATGCTGTTGAACTGGCGTAGGGATTGGGATAGCCGACCTTGAGCTTGCCGGCTAAAATGGCATTGAGTAATTGCTCAAACGAAACGGCACCGCCATTGCCTAATTCCTGATAGACCGCACCCTGCACCACAAACCCTGCCTCATTGGGCACGAGCGACGGGGCAACGGCAATCGGTTCAATGTTTTGGGTCTGAAGCATTTTCAGCCAGAGTCCATTCGCCGGTGTATAACCCGCAGGTTGAGCCGTTCCACTGGTGAGTAACGGGATTGCCAGACCCGATGCCACATTTCGCACCCCCACCTGGATCACCTGCCCAGAACTGGTTTTTTGCTGCCGCTGGTTAAATGCATCTGCCACATCCACCAGCCAGCGTTCATCTTGTTTCTCAGCGTTGGCTTTTTCGGAAGAGGCAAAAATTTCGATATAGACCGTGTTGGGGTCGGTGCTGGGCTGAGCTGCATACAGCGGGAAATCTGCCAGCTGGGGCAATGGTTCCGCAATTTGGTCAACGCTATAGCGGGCAGCAACTTGGTCGGGTACGGGATTATTCTCGACTTCAATATCCGGCAAGATGGTTTCTTGCAGCACTTTGTCTGCCTGTTCAAACGAATCGATCGAGGGAATATCGCCAGCACAACTCCACAGCACCACCAGACAAAACCCCAGCATTAACCAGTGAGGAAACCGCAGTCGGAGTTTGCGCAGAAATACGTTCATAAGCTGTGTCATCAGGTGGAAGAATGGGGTGGGGTTTGCAGAATGGTTTTGTTTTCTGCAATCAACAGTTGTAACCGACTGGGCAGACTCGCATCCGCCGTCCTTCGATCGAGGCTAGCCAGAGATACTTGATCTTGAAGTGCTTGCAATTGGGTATAGGTTTGTTGCAGGCGATCGCAACTTGCCTGAAGACTTCGCTGCGCCAGTTCTCGGTAGGTGGAGGTCTGGATTTGTCCGATCACCTGAAGTGCCTCTGCCACTTGCCCCGATAAGTCTAAGACGGTATGCAGGGCTTCTAATAGATCGGGGATCAAGGTGGGTTCCTGCTGGGCAATGCGTTCGGCAAAGAGTTGACTTTGTTCTGCCCATTGCCGGGTTTCACTCCATTGGGCTTGCGGCAAATTGGGAATGTTTGTTTCCAATTGTGCTAGACGGCTCATAAAATGTTGTCGTTCTAGCAAGTTGGTCTGGGCATCGGCTGACAGGGGTTGAGGTCGAAAGCCATGGAACCAGGTAGCCAGGGTGCCGAGAGCGATCGCACCACCCACTCCCAAGACCACCGGACGGGGTCGTAGTAACCCAATGAAGCAGGCATATCCCAGGGCAACGCCAGCGACTAAAAAATAAGTTTGAGGGGCGCTGATCGCGTTTCGCCAAAGAGTTGTCATACGTGCAAGCTGAGAGGGATCTGGATTACCTGGACTCACTCTAACAAGAGATGCTGGGTAGTGTTTCAAATCTGTTGTTAATGTTTGGGAAAGGCGCGCTCCGCGCGCCTTTCCCAAACATTAACAACAGATCTATAGCGCTGTGCCGGGTGATTGTGTACGGTGTTGTGGGGCGTCCCGCGCCCCACAACACCGTTCCTGTACTGAATAAACTGCACAGCGTGATTCTCAAGATGGAATACGGTAGCGTCCGATAGAAAAATAACCGCCGGAATTGCGATCGCAATTCCGGCGGTTATTTAGTATCCGATCGCGTCTCGCGTTTGAATGGATAGCAGTTGTTATCTGAGATCCGCGCACAGCGAAGCTCTCACCCTGAAGAGAGATGGATCTAAGAGAGATGGATCTAATGCGATCGCAATTTTAGAATTTGTGCGGTAACAGCAAGGCTTTCTTCATACAACACATCGCGCCCCCATCGCTGGAGTTGTTGCCCCATGAGAAATTCTGCTTTTTGGTCAGGCAATGCGGTGACCTGTTCGGTGCGGCTAAACTGAGCATTGCCACCCGACTCCATCCGCATACAACCTGTGGTTTCAGAACAGAGAATGGTGGCGCAGTTGGCATTGGGATTGGTCGAGGTCAGGCTCAACCCAATCAAGTCACCGACAATTTCACCCGCATCTGCAACCGGGATTGCTGCCAGTTCTGCCTGAATTAAATTTTGTTTGGGACCATTAAATTGAATGTGTCTGAGCTCGTAGTCGCCCCCTGTCAGGGTATACGACACAGGTTCCCAGCCCAATCGACTGGCAATCCATCCCAAAAACATCAGTGCCTGGGCTGCGTTTCCTTTTTCATAGTCAATCGTAATCTGATCAAGATCGACTAAAGATGCTCGGCGTTCAGGCGGGTCAAAGGCAGCTGCTGCCAGCTCTTGCCAGGGTGAAAGGCGATGCCAGTTGAGGTCTGCTACGTAGGTTTCGTCATCGACTAACGCCTGCATCTTGAGAAATTCGGACTCTGGATCGCTGAAGTAGCACGAGTCTAGAATGACGCAGTGACAGTTTTCTGCCAATTTTTTGAATAATCCCTGTTCGGGGTTGGGGGTGGCTTTCCACCAGACAAATTTAGGTAAGTCAGAAATCATTAGCCCCACCACCAGATCACCCACGCGTTGTAGGGCTGATTTGGTACCGCGCAAGGTGATGTATTCACAACAAATCAGACTGCTACTTGTGCCGCCTTTTTGAATAGGACAGTAGGCAGAAACTTGAGCGGTTACGCCTGTATCTTCTTCTCCTAAGATGGGGCAGAGGGTGATGATCCGACAGGGATTTTGAGCGGCGATCGCATCACTGACGCTAAACCCCCGAATATTCATATTCGAAAATTTAGTTCGTTCCGCAGGCTGCTTTCCATATTCTTCTCTTAGCTTTGCCAGCGTTTCTGGATCGACTCGTCCTGTAATTCTTAACCCATATGCTTTCTGGGCTTCTTTGACTGCCATCTTGGTCTGTGGTCCATGAATGCCATCAATCGGACCACTGTAAAACCCTAACGCTGCCAGCAATTGTTGAAATTCTTCGGGCTCATAAACCACCATGCTAAAGGTGGTCGCACGGGTCGCCGCCGGACTGGCAGTGCCTCCCGCCTGACTCAGCCAGATCTGGCTCAATTCAGCTTCAATTTCACTGAGAGAAATATCTTTAGGTTTTTGCAGTGCAACAAGTGGGGTGTTCATAGATTGAGGGTAGAGATTAGAGGGTCAGGGTTAGGACTGTAAGAATCGTGGATTTAATAAAACCGAGGATTTATTTTTGAAAGCGGGGCGGAGCCGCGCTTTCAAAAATAAACGTCCGGGTTTTAATGAATTTGTGATCCTAAGATTGAAGGGATCACGAAGAAAGGGTAGAAGTGCTTTGAATATTAAGGGTTGTGTTAAACCCGAATCAGAATAAGAGCAGATGAAGACTCACAGAGTATTTGGCGGTCTGAGGTTTAGGTTGGAGTGGCATGTTTAACGGAGAGCTTAACCCATAAACCCCAAACCCTAGGGATTTTCCTGTTTACAACCTCCTCCATTTACGACCATCTCGGTTCAGTAGGAGTTCAGATTCGACGGGTCCCCAGGCACCGGCTTCATAGAGGGGAATCGTCTCTGGGGGTGCCGGAGCATCCCATACTTCTAATAGAGGGGTCAGAATGCGCCAGGAGGCTTCGACTTCATCCCCTCGGGTAAACAGCGTTTGATCCCCCAACATACAGTCAACCAACAAACGACTGTAGGCGTCTGTATTTGCCTGACCAAATGCCGCATCATAGCGGAAATCCATATCTACCGAACGAGTCCGTAGCGATGCACCCGGTGTTTTGACCTCAAATCGCAGTGAAATCCCTTCATCGGGCTGAATGCGCATTGCCAGCGTGTTGGGATTTGCCTGCTTTGCGGCTGACTGAAACATTAAAAAGGGTACTTCTTTGAACTGGATGGCGATCTCCGTTACCTTTTTCGGCATGCGTTTGCCGGTGCGCATGTAGAAGGGCACGCCTTTCCAGCGCCAGTTGTCGATATAAAGCTTCAGTGCTGCGTAGGTGGGGGTTGTTGAGCCAGCGTTGGCTCCGTCTTCTTGCCGATAAGCAGGTACTTCTTTGCCCCCCATCCAGCCGTTGGTATATTGTCCACGGGTTGCTGAAAGTTCGATAGTTTCAATATCTGCCAGGTGGGTTGCCTGTAACACTTTCACTTTTTCATTGCGAATGCTGTCGGCATCTAGCGCGTTGGGGGGTTCCATTGCCGTCAAGCAAAACAACTGCATGATGTGGTTTTGCACCATATCTCGCAGTGCGCCAGCAGTTTCATAGTAACCGGCGCGTCCTTCTAGACCAACGGTTTCAGCCACTGTAATCTGGACATGATCGACAAACTGGCGGTTCCACAGAGGTTCAAAAATCGCATTAGCAAACCGGAATACCAACAGGTTTTGTACGGTTTCTTTACCCAAATAGTGGTCAATGCGATAGAGTTGCTCTTCTTTGCAAACCTGCCGCACCACATGGTTCAACATTTGTGCCGAACTCAGGTCTTTACCAAAGGGTTTCTCAATCACCAGACGTTGTTTGCGGGAATCTTGCAGCATGCCTGCGTTGCCCAATTGTTGGGTTGCTTCGGCAAAATAACGGGGAGCAACCGAAAGGTAAAATACGCGATTGCCTCGCGTGCCGCGTAGAGTATCCAGTTCACTCAGAAACGTTTTTAGTTTTTGGTAGCTTTCGGGGTTGTCAATATCCCCCGAACAGTAGAATAAGCCTTTGGCAAAGTCGTTCCAAATTTCTTCTTGCCGCAGACCGCCGCCATAGTTTTCAATCCCTTCGCGCATGTGTTGTCTGAAGAAATCGGTACTCCAATCTCGGCGCGCAACTCCTACAATCGTCAGTTCGGGAGGGAGTTTGCGTTCTAGCTTCATTTGGTAAAGCGCTGGAACGAGTTTGCGCTGAGTCAGATCACCGGATGCGCCAAAGATCACCAAAATTTGAGGTTCGGGGATGCGGTCTTGTTGGAGACCTACGCGGAGAGGGTTTTCGAGCAGGGAGATCATAGGCTGGAGAATCAGGGGTTAGAGATTGGGGATAAGAATCGGGGATGCGGTGCTGGGTCAAAGATAGAGACGGGTTCGTCGCCTCTTAAGGTCAGCTGTCGGGATTGGGGTAGAGACGCGATGCATCGCGTCTCTACCGATTTCTAAGGACGCGTGTAAGAACTGCTAATCGCCATTAGCTAACTGGACTGAGGACGTTAACCTTGCCCTGAAGAGACGTCATCAGGGAGTTGAAGGGTTGAATGAATTTGTCTATGCCTTCGGCAAGCAGGGCGTCCATCACCTCAGACAAGTCAATGTTGATATCGGGATCGGTGAGATTTTCGATCAGATGGTAGGCATTATCTATATTGCTTTCAACGCGATCGCCCACATCACAATGGTCGGCACAGGCTTGAATTGTAGCGGGTGGAAGCGTGTTGACTGTATCTTTGCCTACTAACTCATCGACGTACATGACATCGTTGTAAGTGGGGTTTTTGGTGCTAGTGCTTGCCCACAGCAGCCGTTGGACGTTTGCCCCTTTAGCCGCGAGGGCTTGCCAGCGGTCAGAATTAATGATCTTTTTGTATTCCTGATAGGCAAGTTTGGCATTGGCGATCGCCACTTTCCCTTTGACGGCTTCGAGTTTGGCTCGTTTCTCAATCCGATCGATCTCCTTAAGTTTGGTGTCGATCAGGTCGTCGATCTTAGAATCGATGCGGCTCAGGAAAAAACTGGCAACTGATGAAATGTGACTGATGTCTTCGCCTTTGGCAACTCGGCTTTCTAAGCCCCGAATGTATGCCCAGGCGGCGTCGATATAACTCTGAACCGAGAACAACAGGGTGACGTTGACGCTGATGCCCTCGGCGATCGCAGCTTCGACCGCCGGTAGACCTTCGGCAGTACCCGGAATTTTGATCATGACATTATCACGGGCGATCGCCTGGTGATATCGTTTCACCTCACGGATGGTTGATTCTGTGTCACGGGCGATCGTGGGTGGCACCTCAATACTGACAAAGCCATCTAAGCCCTTGCTGGCTTCGTAAACGGGACGGAATAAATCGCAGGCATTGCGAATATCTTCAAAAATCAACGATTCGTAAATCGCTTCGGTGGGTTGCCCCGCCCGAATTCCGGCTTCGATCGCCGCATCGTAGGTGGCATTGCCCGCGATCGCCTTTTCAAAAATGGCTGGATTTGACGTCAACCCCGAAATGCCCTGTTCTTCAATTAACCGTTTCAGGTCTCCCGATTGGATCAGATCGCGCGTCAAATTATCCATCCAGATACTTTGACCGTACTGCTTAATTTCTAGCAAATGATTGATAGCCATGGGCAAATCAACTCCTAACTCTGTGATTGCGAGGCAAAAATTTCGGCTTCTTGCTGTTCGCGTTTGCGTTCTTGAATGAAAGATTCCACTAGCGCCACATCCTCGACACTGCCAATCACCAACGGGGTGCGCATGTGCAACTGGTCGGGAACGACATCCAAAATATCTTGGGTGCCGGTACTGGCTCTGCCACCTGCCTGCTCAATCAAAAAGGCGAGAGGCGCAGATTCATACAGCAGTCGCAATTTACCCTCTGGTTTTTTGACCGTGCCGGGATAGAGGAACACGCCACCCTGGAATAAAATCCGGTGGAAGTCTCCCACTAGCGCCCCACCATAGCGGGCTGTGTAACCTTCATGTCGATGAACATAACGAATGTAATCGCGCAGCGACTCATCCCATTGCCAGAAATTCCCTTCATTGACGCTGTAAATGGGACCATGCTCTGGGACGCGAATATTTTCGCTAGAGAGAATGAACTCACCCAGGCTGGGATCGAGCGTAAAGGCATGAACCCCTGTGCCGATGGAATACACCAGCATTGTGCTAGGACCAAATAAAATGTATCCTGCTGCAATTTGCTTCCGTCCACTTTGCAGCAAGTCTTGGGCAGTGCCATCCAGATCCTCACCTTCCTGGCGACGAATGGCAAAAATAGCACCCACGTTGAGATTGGTGTCGAGATTGGATGATCCGTCGATCGGGTCATACAACAGCGTGTAGCGACCTACCGGGCAGTTTTCTGGAATGTAGTAGGGTTTCTCCATCTCTTCCGAAGCAAGACGGCAGACTAACCCACTTTGCTCGAATACGGAAATGAACACCTGGTTGGCATAAATATCCATTTTTTTCACTGCTTCACCCTGGACGTTGGTGCGTCCGGTGAACCCCAGGGCATCTTCGACTAACCCTGCACGGGTCAAACGGCGAGCAATAAATTTGGCGGCAAGGGCAACGCGGCTCATCAGCGCACTTAAATCTTGTGCCTCTGGCGAAAAACTTTGAAGCTGTTGCAATATATGCCGGGATAAAGTCGTGCAGTCGCGATCTAAGGCAAATTTATGAGCGAGTACTTGCTCCATGTCGTCCATATCGTTCCTCTCTTCCCGTTTGGGTTGTAGTGATGTTTCGATTTGGCGCGATGAGTTACCCCAGCAGCAGCCCCATAATCAGGCGATCGCTATTAGCCTCTATTTCCTATCTTAGGAAGGCATTGCCAGAACGGGATTTAACTTTAGATCAACTACAGAAATGAGAAGCCCTCAGCCCGATTGTCTGTGTTGTAGATGACATCTCCAACCTCACCATTTCTCTCAGCCCATTCTTTTAGCCCATCAGATCACAGATGCTTTAACCCCTCCACCCCCTCTAAAACTTTTAAGTTGGTGTACTAGATTGGTGTGTCTACGGTAGATCTTGAGATCTTGAGGGTGCAGCCTTCAAGTCCCGATGGTGCAATGTTTATACCAATTTAAAGAATGTTTGGGCACATCGAAGTTCAGGAGGGGCTTGGCATTGCCAAGCCCGTAAGAGATCTGTCGTGCTCTTCATCCAAATTGGTATTAATGTTTGCACTACTACAAAAAACAGTTAAGAAAAGTCAGCAATGGTTCGGTCTCATCGTCTGCAACTGCTAATCTGAGTAGCGATTCAATTCCAGGGATTAAGCAGAATCACTGACAAATATTATGGGAGAACATAAGCGCATCGGCATTCTCACCAGCGGTGGAGATTGTGCCGGATTAAATGCCGCGATTCGGGCAGTTGTTTACCGGGCGGTGGGTCATTATGGCTGGGAAGTTTTGGGGATCTGCCGCGCCACCCAGGGGTTGATGAACCAACCTCCAGAGTTCGTACCGTTTGACATTCCTTCTGTAGACCCCCTTCTAACCGTGGGGGGAACGATCTTGGGCACCACCAACAAAGGCGACCCGTTTGCCTTTCCCATGCCCGATGGAACGGTGTGCGATCGCTCAGAAGACATTATCCAGGGTTATCACGAATTGGGTTTGAGTGCCCTCATTGGCATTGGCGGTGACGGGAGTCTGGCAATTTTGCGCCGACTGGCACAGCAGGGTGGCTGGAATCTGGTAGGTATTCCTAAAACGATTGATAATGACATCGGCATTACTGAGCGATCCATTGGCTTCGATACGGCTGTGAATATTGCGGCTGAAGCGTTGGATCGGCTTCACTTTACTGCTGCCAGCCACAGTCGCGTCATGGTCTTAGAGGTGATGGGGCGGGATGCCGGACACATTGCCATGAGTGCCGGGATCGCGGGTGGCGCGGATGTGATCTTGATCCCAGAAATTCCTTATACCATCGCTAATATTTGCGAGAAGTTAAAAGAACGCCAGGATCAGGGAAAAAATTTCTCGGTCGTGGTGGTGGCAGAAGCGGTGCGCACCGAGACGGGTGACCCTGTGATGAATACGAATTCATTGGGGCAGTGCCGTCTGGGGGGGATTGGGCAATACTTAGCCGATCAAATTTCTGCCTGTAGTGGTGCGGAAACACGGGTCACCGTGTTGGGACATGTCCAACGGGGCGGCATTCCTTCACCGTTAGATCGCTTGATTGCCAGTGCCTTTGGTGTGGCTGCGGTCGATCTGATTGCCGCCGGTCAGTTTGATCGTATGGTGACGTGGCAAGATCGGCAGGTGGTCAGTGTGCCGATTGTGGAAGCGATCGCCAACTACAGTATGGTTGATCCCAATGGCACCCTGGTTAAAACGGCACGCGGACTGGGCATTTGCCTGGGGTCGTAAGCTGGGTTGTAGGGGCAGAACAATTCGGACACACCTGGGTAGACGACCCCACCCTTGCTCCTGAATCAGTCGCCCTTACGATTGCTCCAATGCACCTGGAATATAATCTTGCAACGTCAGCCGATAGCCGCACATAATCACGGGTTGCCCCATTTCTATAGTAGAAAATGGGGGGCGCTGGCTTGGCGGGTTGATGGTGTGACTCGGTAGGGGCGATCGCACAGCCGTCTGCGACACTGGTTCAGGGTTATCTGACGGGGAACTAGTGGTTAACGGAGAACTGGCGGTTAACGGTTGGCAATAGACCAGAGCCACATCAAACCGACAGGGATGCTCTGCCCATTGAGGAAAGCTGGACAGAAACAACTCTGCTGCCTGCCACAGCTTGGTTTGCTTTTGGGGTGTAATCGACAAGCGTCCGTCACTATCCCAATTGCCCCGACTGCGAGCTTTGACTTCCACAAAAATTAATGAGGGTTGTAAGCGAATTGGGCGATCGCGTTGGGCTTGCGGATTAAGGGCGATCGCGGGAGCATACGCGACCAAATCGAGTTCTCCCCAGCGACAATGCCAGCGACGGTGTAAAATCTGCCATCCCTGGTTTACCAACCACTGCTCAACCAGTCGTTCGGCTAGATGACCCACCTCTAGATGGTGTTGCGCCGATGGATGGGAAATCGATGACGATGAACGACGCTTAGACGGACGTTTTTCACCCATGAAGTCGAAATTTACAACATGTAATTGAAGTTTAGCTGCAATCGGGGGTCTACTGCGGAGGATGGCAAACACATTCAGGTAGTATCAGGATAGGCATTACTCCCCTTGTCCACTTGAGTTTCATCACCTCAGTTCGCATGATTTGCAGGCTACGATCGTCTTTCTGGCAGTTATTGGCGCACGCGTTGGCACAGGCGGGCAGGGTTCGCTTGTGGACTGTGCAAACCCTCTATTTCTCGGGGCGTAGAGAGGGTGTTCATCCTCAGGGCAGTCAACCGCATCTCACCCCCATGGCACAAACCTCAATGGCACAGAAGTTCGCGATTCTCATGCTCCTGGTGTGCGGCTTGACGATAGTGGGGGCGATCGCACCGCTGCCTCATACAACCGCCTGGGCAGAAGATTACAACAAAGAATTTCTGGCAAACGCCGATTTTTCTGGCAAAGTCCTGACGGATGCCAGCTTCACCAAAGCTAACCTGCGCAATAGCAACTTCAGCAATGCTGACATCCAGGGGGTTAGCTTTTTTGGTGCAAATTTAGAAAATACTAATTTCAGTTCGGCAAACCTCAGCTACGCCACCTTAGATACGGCTCGTTTGGTTCATGCCAACTTAACCAACGCCATTTTAGAAGGGGCGTTCGCCTTTAATGCCAAATTTGATGGTGCCACGATCGATGGTGCCGATTTTACCGATGTGCTGCTGCGGCAAGACGTGCAAGATATGCTTTGTGAGGTGGCTAGGGGAACCAATCCCGTCACTCGCCGAGCCACACGAGACACCTTAGAGTGTTTTTGAGATTGAAATTACAGCAATTTTCAATTGCATAAGCTACAGATTTTTTGTTGTGTGCCGCGCGGAGCGCGGCACACAACAAAAAATCATCACAATGCTAGGACTACTTGATTGGGTCTAGTACACCAACTTAAAAGCTTTAGAGGGGGTGGAGGGGGTAAAACCCCCTCTTGGGGGCGTAGCCCCCAAACCCCCAGCAAAATTTCGTGTTTGCAACACTAGTATTCCAAAAATAATGTGTCGAAGGTGTCTGACGTGGGTTTCGGTGAGGCAAGACGCCGGGGCACATCCGCCGCAGGTTCGCCGTCTTCGCGCATTTTTTTCACATTGCCTTCCAGACCTGCCACTTGCTGATCGAGCACCAAAATCCGTTGTTGAATTTGTTCGCGGCGGGCTTCAATGCTTTCCAATTCTTCTTTCAAGCGTTTCTTCTCAATCACCAGCTTGTAGATATCAAGAAATGCTGCCGCCTCAGTTTTCTGGCGGGGCATCGTGCTGATTTTTGGGCGGATCGTTCCTTGAGCAAGAGTGCGACGACGCATGGGGCATTACCAACTGGAGATCATTTTTAGTATTCCCTGCTCTCAGCGACTTTATCCGGATGAACCCGCGTTTTGAAATACTTCGCAACTGTGTCGAGATGATGGCAGCAGGCTTTGCCTGCTGCCATCATCTCGATGTAAACCCAAACAATTGTTACACCGTTTTCTGGGCTACAGTTCTGAATTCATCTGTGTTTGAAGATGGGGGTTTAAATATAGGCATGATGTATGAAACCCAGGATCATTGTCTGTGGTTTAGGTCGGACCGGATATAAGATCTTTTCTTTGCTACGACAGCAGGGGGCGCGGGTTGTCGGCATCAATGCTAGACCCATCGCGGGTGGCGATGCGGATGTTGTGATCGGAGATTTGAAAGCAGCTGAAACGCTGTTGGCGGCGGGGGTGAGAGAGGCGAATACGCTGGTACTGACCAGTAACGATGATGCGTTGAATCTGGCAGTGTTGACGCAGGCGCGGGTGCTCAATCCTAAAATTCGGATTATCAATCGACTGTTTAATTCGAGTCTGGGCGATCGCCTTGATAGTGTGTTGCCCGATCATTTCAGTATGAGTGTGGCATCGTTATCGGCACCCGTATTTACCTTTGCCGCGTTGGGCAATCGAGCGATCGGGCAGTTGCGGTTGTTTCAGCAAACCTGGCCGATCCATGAGGAATATGTGGATGAAGATCATCCCTGGCTGGGGCGATCGCTATCTGATTTATGGGATGACCGGGGGCGAATGTTGATCTACTACCTGCCTGCCAGCAACCATATGGATTTGATCTCGGCAGTGGCACGCGGACAACGGTTACAAGTGGGCGATCGCCTGATTATTGCAACCCAACCCAAATTTCAAAATGTCCAGCGATCCTTAAAGAAACAGTTCGCCAGTTGGGTCACACGTCTGCGTCAGTTGCACCAACATATTCAACCGACGATCGCTGTCCTGCTGGCATTGATGGTCATCATCTTCATTGCCACATTGACCTATGTAGTGATTGATCAAAAAGTGTCAGTGGTCGATTCGCTCTATTTTTCGGTGGGCATGATTACCGGCGCAGGGGGCAACGAAGGAGTGGCAGAACAAGCCCCTGCCAGCGTCAAAGTGTTTACGGTGGTGATGATGCTGGTCGGTGCCGGGGTCGTGGGTATTTGTTATGCTCTGCTCAATGATTTGATTTTGGGAACTCGCATCAAGCAACTGTGGCGCACCAATCAAGTCCCTCAACGGCAACATTTTATTGTCTGCGGCTTGGGGGGCATTGGCGTCAAAATTGTCCATCAACTCCATGATCATGGCTGTGAAGTGGTCGTGATTGAGGCAGATCCCAACAATCGATTTCTTAGTGCCGTTCATAACCTGAAAATTCCTGTTATTCAGGGAGATGCCAGCATTCCTGATATTCTCAACACTGCCCATATTCATCAGGCGTCTGCGTTACTGTGTGTCACCAGTAGTGATGTTGCCAATCTTGAAATTGCTCTGACGGCAAAGGGCATGGCTGCCAAACTCCCCGTTATCGTGCGCAGCCAGGATGCTCAATTTGCGCCCTTGGCGCAACAGGTGTTTGAATTTGAAGCTGTCCTCAGTCCCATTGAGTTAGCGGCACCTTCGTTTGCGGCAGCGGCGCTGGGCGGGCGGATTTTAGGCAATGGCATGACGGCCAATAGTTTGTGGGTAGCACTGGCAACCATCATCACCAGTGGGCATCCTTTTTATGGCAGACGGGTGAGGGAAGCCGCTATGGATGCTGATTTTGTGCCGCTTTATCTGGAAACCAGCCGTCAGATGATTCATGGCTGGGATTTATTGGACTTTACGTTGGATGTGGGAGACGTGTTATATCTCACCATGCCTGCCAATTGCTTGGAGCAACTCTGGCGCGTCAACCCTGCCCACGTTAGTGTGCTGAGTTAGCAGGATGCTCCGTCGGAGCATCCTGCTAACTCAACTAATCGACGCGTTCGAGTTGCCAGAGAATCTGGTTGCCTTCTCGGCGCACCCGCGACACAACCCAATTGCGCCACACCCAGTTATCTCCGCGACTGGTCACGGCACTCGCATTGATATCCATCAGGTCTGCCAGTTCAGAACTGGTAATCAGATATCCCTGGCTGGCGACTTCATCTGCAACGTGGAGCGTTTCAACCATATTGCGAAGTTGGGCAACCCTAACTTCACGGGGCACCTCATCGAGGACATCGATAGCAGAATGATTGGTGGTTTCCATCATGTCAGGCTCGGGTTCAAGACGATCGCGACTGAAATTGGATTGTATCGCTCTTGCTTCTGGCGTGTCGGTGTTATCTGATAGCAATTCGGGATCAACTGTTGGCGTGGGTAGAGAGAGCATGGGACTGGCCTGGCGAAGCGTCGGCTTTCTGCCCAATGAAAAGGCACGGGCGATCGCATCACAGCGTTCATTTCCTTCATTGCCCGCATGACCCCGGACATATTGCCAGCTGACAAGGCGACTGTTGAGGCGATCGATCGCTTGCCACAAGTCCTGGTTGAGTACGGGCTTTCCGGCAGCCGTTTTCCAATCCTTCTTCTTCCAACCATGAATCCATTTGGTAATTCCGTTCTTTAAATATTCACTGTCGGTATAAAGATTAATGGGCTGCTGCTGCCCAGATTCTTTGAAATACTGTAGGGCGGCTACAGAGGCTTGCATTTCCATGCGGTTATTGGTGGTGGCGGGATCTGCCCCACCCAACTCATGCACTGAGCCATCGCTGAAATATACCACCGTGCCCCAGCCCCCCGGTCCTGGATTACCAGAGCAGGCTCCGTCAGTATAGATATCTTTGATGATGCGATCGCTAGACATGGAAGCAGTAGAAATAACAGCCTTCCCAGTCTATAGCACTGTCATCAATCCGTAGTCGTTAAGAGTCCCGGCATTTTACCAATTCTAGGACTCTAATATTTTGAGGGAGCGACGGCGCAGCCGCCGCTCCCTCAAACACAATGCCGCGTTAATTTATAGCAACCGTTGGGACGGTTCAATCAGGAGGTTGTGTGAGACCCCACGCAGAGCGCGGGGTCTCACACGACCCTTGTCCTGATCAACCCCTCTACTGCTGTATCTGTGAGTCTAAAAAGACACTTACCTAAATCAGCAAATCGGAGACGTCTGGTTCGACGGCAACCATAACGGGATCTTGGTACAACGGGATGGTAAACGTGACTGTAGACCCCAACCCTTCGCCCATGCTGTAAAAGTTGACGATTCCACCCATGGCTTCGACCAGCTTTTGAGAGATCGCTAGACCTAAGCCAGTGCCACCATATTGCCGGGTGCGAGAGCCATCCACCTGGCTAAACGATTGGAAGAGTTTGTCTTGTTTTTCTAACGAAACGCCAATGCCTGTATCGGCTACGCTAATTTTTACCAGCCCTGGAAGTTCCTGGTTTTGCACCATCACCTTTTTGGGAATGACTTCTGCACTAATTGTGATGCCGCCTTCGTGGGTAAACTTAATGGCATTTCCGACCAGGTTCAGCATGACTTGCAGCAATCGCTGATAGTTGCCGCAGAGAATGACTTCATCACGGGTTGCAGGCGTAAGAATTTCAAAGCTCAAACTTTTCTGCTGTGCCAGGGTGCTGGTAAAGTTTTCCACATCACTCAGCAGATCATCTAATTTAACTGGATCAAGCTCCAGCAACATTTTTCCGGCTTCAATTTTAGCGATATCCAAAATATCGTTGATGATGCTGAGCAAATGCACTGCCGATCGATAGGCTTCTTGGATAAACTCGTCTTGCTCGACCGGGTCATCTGCCATGCCATCCATAATCAGCTTCAAAAAGCCGATCATGCCGTTCAGGGGCGTACGCAGTTCGTGCGACGTATTGGCTAGAAATTCACTCTTCAGACGGGAAGCTTCTTCTGCCTGACGTCGCGCCTCTTCCAGATCTTTATGTTGCTGCATCAAGTTGTCGTTGGCACGTTGCAACTCGGTTGCCATATTCTGGCTTTCGGCAAACAACGTGGCATGGGCAACCCCTGTGCCCACCTGATCAGCCAATTCCTGGATCAGCCCGATTTCTGCCTGGTTCCACACCCGCGATCGATCAAACTGGTGCAAGATGATCACACCATTGGGCTGATCTTTGTAACAGGTAGGAACCGCCAGGAGCGCATATTGCTGCTGGTCATCGGTATTGGTAACTGTAAGCGTGACGGGTTCTAGTAACGAGAGTGATTGCTTGAGGTAGGTTTCGGGGTCAATTTCTAACTCTAGCCCTAGCATCGACTCAAAAGCCGGTTGCCGATATTCGGCGACTACTTTGGCGTAAGGATGATTGGGAGAGTATTGGCAGATCAGGCAACGGCTCACTTCTAAAGATTCGCCCAGTCCTTCGACGGTGCGCTGCCAAATAGTTTCCAGGTTGAGGGTGCGGCGAATATCCCAGGCAACTTGGGTTAACGATTTTTGGTATTGGCTGGTATTGGAAGGATAGAGGGGAGCGGTAAGCGTTTTGACGAGTTCTTGGGCTTGAAGATCAGAGCAAGGATAGAGCGGTCTGGCGATGACCACGACGCTATCGGCAAGCCCTCGGGGCACCAGGATAGGGCTAACGCTCAGTTCAAAAACCAGGCATTGGTCATTGCATTGGAAAGGATAGTTGAAGCGATCGCCAGTCTGATAATCCAGAACCTGTTGAATTCGATTCAGGTACGGTTCAACAGCAACGGGGACAATGGCTTGACACGTCAGGTCACCGATGCGTTGACCGATGATCTGACTGGGTTGGAGGTCGTAGTCAGCGGCGCTAGACCAGGAGAAAGATAAAAATCGGCCGGTTCTATCTTGTGTAAAAACCAGATTTGAATGTTGAGTTGACAAATCGCCACCCAGTTTTTGAGAAGCTGCCAAGTCTACAGGTTCAGTTAAAAGTGGAGGATCGCTAGACGGAGTCATTCGCATGGAACTGCAAACTACGGTTATACAAAATGAGCGCCTTTCTCAAACACTCGCCTCAGCCAGGACAGGTAGATGCTGCGGTTAGGCACTTGGCTAAAGAATAATATCCTAAGCCTGATGCCAATTCTAGAATTCCCCGCTCTAATCTAACTTATAACTAGCAAATAGAGCGATCGCGTCCGGTGCCCAAATTGTGAAGTTAAATTAATCGTTCCACTCACCTCGGGGTGGGACGGGCGGATTGCGTCGTAGACTCCGAGTTAACTCATCATCTCGCCGAGACCCTGTTCTTAACCACTGACGAACCGCAACCTCAATTACCTTGCTGGGGTCGTTGGTCAAATGTTTGATCTGCTCTAACAGATCTGCATCCATTTGAATGGCAAGGCTGACTTTATCTTCTGAGGCGGGAGCCTCTTCGACAAGAAACTCTGGATGAGCAAGGGGTTCATTCATAGCAATACTAAGCGTTATCAATTGAGCAACAGTGAACAAATACCAGACGTCGCAGCTCTACAGTTTTACAATTACACCCGAGGGCAATCCCGATCCTCTCACAAATCTTTTCTGGAAGGGCTAAATTGTTAACTTGAATAAAGAGATGCAGGATCGTCCATTCATCAATAGACCTCTTGCACATTAAGTTTTTTAGGCTAGTTTGGGTGGGGGCTTTGCCCCCGCCCAAACTTATCCGCAAGCGGTCTAATAAACCCCGGATGTTTAGGATCATGGATTAAATAAGATCGAATATTGAATGGTTTGGAGGGGCGAACGGCTGTTCGCCCGTACAACAAATCATCGGAGTTATTTAATTCCCATTCCTTAGTTTTACTGGTGCGGCGTTACTGCACCAGTGTTGCAGATTCTACATTTTGCGACATCGGGGTAGGACTGAGCTCCCTCGCAAGGGGTGACCCCTGCACCCGGTGCAAAATTTTTGATGGAGTCTACCCGTAAACAATCATGACGTTGTTAGGACGACCTCAAACGTCAGGATCAAGACGTAGCAACACAATTGGCATCAATACAATTGTATGTTTAGGTTTCCCAGCCTGCATAAATTTGGTGAGCGGACGTCAAGGAAAGTTAACAAAACGTGTCGGTCATTGCGCCAGGGTTGGTTAAAAGGGTATCGTCATCGCCGACGTGGGGCAAGAGTTTTCCGGGTCAACTACGAAACGATTACAATATCTTAAGATCGCCTAAAATTATTGTTCGGGTAACCCTGTTGCTCCTTGCTTTTGCAGAACGGCAACCTATCTAACTCCTGATCAGGTCATTGACATTGCTTGATAACGGCATGATGCTGACTATAAAACCATCGGTTTCATACTCGGTGTTGTCGCCTGGGGTAAGGGAGTTGCCTCACCATAAAATGCCTGGGATAAAATGCCGGGGTAGGTTATGGCGATCGCCTGACACACCCAATAGACAGGGATAGTATTGGCTTGCAAATCCCTGAGGCGGGTACGGGTACGGGTAAATTGATACATTTCTTTAAAACTTTGGTCTGGTTAGTTCTGGATTTATGACTGACGCTCCTGTCTCTCGCATTCGTAATTTTTCTATCATTGCCCATATTGATCATGGCAAATCCACCCTGGCCGATCGCTTGTTGCAAGTGACAGGGACGGTTAACGCTCGCGATATGAAAGAGCAGTTCCTCGACTCAATGGATCTGGAACGAGAGCGAGGCATCACCATCAAGCTCCAGGCGGCGCGGATGAACTACACCGCCAAAGATGGCGAACAGTATGTCTTAAACCTGATCGATACGCCCGGTCATGTGGACTTTTCCTATGAAGTGTCGCGATCGCTGGCTGCCTGTGAAGGGGCGCTGCTGGTGGTGGATGCGTCGCAGGGGGTAGAAGCGCAAACGCTGGCAAATGTGTATCTGGCGCTGGAAAATAACCTGGAGATCATCCCTGTTCTCAACAAAATTGATCTGCCCGGTGCTGACCCGGAACGGGTTAAAGGTGAGATCGAAGAAATTATTGGGTTGGACTGTAGCGGTGCCATTTTGGCATCGGCAAAAGAAGGGATCGGCATCGACGAAATTTTAGAATCGATTGTCTATCTGGTGCCTGCGCCTCAAGATACGATCGAGAAACCGTTGCGTGCCCTGATTTTTGATAGCTATTACGACAGCTATCGAGGGGTGATTGTCTATTTCCGGGTGATGGATGGCACGGTGAAGAAGGGCGATCGCGTTCGCTTGATGGTGTCGGGCAAGGAATATGAAATTGATGAACTTGGTGTGCTGTCGCCCAATCAGATTCAGGTAAACGAGTTGCACGCGGGGGAAGTGGGTTATATCGCGGCTGCAATTAAATCCGTTGAAGATGCCAGAGTTGGAGATACGATTACCCTGGCAAAATCACCGGCTACAGAACCGCTGCCGGGTTATACCGAAGCAAAACCCATGGTGTTCTGTGGTCTGTTTCCGACGGACTCCGATCAGTTTGAAGATTTGCGGGAAGCCCTGGAGAAGCTCCGCCTCAATGATGCGGCGTTGCAATATGAACCAGAAACCTCTAGCGCTATGGGGTTTGGTTTCCGTTGCGGGTTTTTGGGCTTATTGCATATGGAAATTGTGCAAGAACGGCTGGAACGGGAATATAACCTGGATCTGATTACGACTGCCCCGTCGGTAATTTATAAAGTCAAGCTGATTGATGGAGAAGAGCTTTACATCGACAACCCCAGCCATTTGCCTGACCCGCAATATCGTGAAAGCATTGAAGAACCCTATGTGCAGATCGATATGATCACGCCGGAGGAGTTTGTCGGGGCATTGATGGATCTCAGTCAGACCCGCCGGGGGGTGTTCAAAGATATGAAATATCTCACCCAGGGGCGGACAACGCTGATGTATGAGATTCCGCTGGCAGAAGTGGTGACTGACTTTTTTGATCAGATGAAGTCGCGATCGCGAGGCTATGCCAGCATGGAATATCACCTGATCGGCTATCGCGAAAATCCACTGGTGAAACTCGATGTGTTGATCAACAACGATCGGGTCGATCCGCTGGCAACCATTGTCCATCGCGATAAAGCTTACTACGTAGGTAAAGCCCTGGTAGAAAAACTGAAGGAATTGATTCCTCGACACCAGTTTAAGATTCCCATCCAGGCGTCGATCGGCAGTCGCATCGTTGCCAGTGAGAGCATTCCAGCATTGCGTAAAGACGTGTTGGCAAAATGCTATGGCGGGGATATTAGCCGGAAGAAAAAACTATTGCAGAAACAAGCCAAAGGGAAGAAACGGCTGAAGTCGATCGGGACGGTCGATGTGCCCCAGGAAGCCTTTATGGCAGTCTTGAAGTTGCAGTAGCCCTTCTTGCAATCCTTCTAGCAACGGCGCACGTCAATAGCGGCGGGGCTGCCTACCGTAGCGATGACACCCACTTTATTTGGTCGCTGGCAATCTCGCCTCCTGCTTCTGGCTACAGTAGGCGTGGGGATAACGATTCCTTTTGCCCTAACCTATAGCGGTCCCGGCTCCCATGCGATTTTCTTTTGGGTACTGGGGTATGTCGCCCTGTTTGGCATCGGGTGGGATTGTCTGTACATTTACCTGCAACGGTTTCGCTGGGATAGAGACTGGCCTGCTGCCTTTCAACTGGTAGCGGGTATCTGGGAAGCACTGTTTATCGCCCTTCTGTTTAAGACAATTGGCTTACCTGGCATGGATCGTGCCATGCCCTTAGATGTGTTTTGGCTGCATTACAGTCTGGTCTGGGTTGCCATCTTTGCGATCGCACAAACAATGATGCGAGTCATCTTTCTGCGATCGCGATTTCGGGGTGGACAATGGTTTTAGCTCACATCAAGACTCTCTCCAGCGTTTTGTGGCTGGATAGATTATGGGTATGAGAGCCGCGCGGAGCGCGGCTCTCATACCCCCTTTTACTTCCGTGTTGCTGCTACTCCGACCCTAAACCGGGAGTGGTTTTTCCATCAGATAGCGGTGAAAGATGACGCCGTTTCTTGCCACATCTTCGGTGGCGTAGATCGTAAAGCCAAATTTCTCGAATAACGGTTTGCTAAATTCGCTGGCTTCGGAATACAGTCTTGAAATGCCGTGTGTTTGACTGTACTCCAATACTGTTGTCAGTAAAAAAGAGCCAATACCTTGTCGCTGGCGATCGCCCTTCACATAGAGTGCTGTGACATGCCCATCGGTGGCAATGCCAGAGAATCCTAAAATCTCATCGGTGTCTGCGGCAATGAAGGTGTGGGCGGATAGGATGAACGTTTTGAAAGACTCTGTTTGGGATGGGAACGCTGCCCAGGTTTGCACTTGTAGATCAGAATACTTTTCATGGGCGATCGCCCAAATCGAATCGGTATAAAGCTCTGCCAGCGTTGGAACATCTGCCTCGGTAGCACTGCGAATGAGCATGATCAAACTCCCTGCGTTTGTCCTCAGGTCTATAGCATCTGTTTGAGAGAGCGGCGGCGAAGCCGCCGCTCTCTCAAACAGACTGACAGGTTTATTGAATGGGTAATCCTAAACGGGTTCAATCAGATCCAACAACCGAAACCGGGCAATTTTCGCAATTTCTGTGAGAGCGTGTTGCCGTTCTGTTTCAACCGAGTGCTGGAGTCGTTGCTCAAAAGCGTCGAGAATGCTGGTTTTGGTTTGCTGGCGGACAGCCATGATAAAGGGAAACTGGAATTTTGCTTGATAGGTCTGGTTGAGGTGGCTAAATCGCGCATACTCCTCGGGCGTTAGCCGATCTAACCCAGCGCCCGCTTGCTCTTGCACGGAGGCATCTGCCATTTTGGCTTTGCTGCCCAGGTCAGGATGGGCACGAATCAGTGCCAGTTGTTCCTCGTCGCTAAGTCCTTTGACTGCTGCCACCATGGCGTCATGCAGATCCGTAAGGCTGTCGTAGGGACGGCGGTGCCAGGTTTGGTGGGCGATCGCAGGCGTTTGTTCAAACACAGCTCCCAACACGGCAACCCATTCTTCTTGACTCATCGCATTCAGTTGAGCGATCGCATAAGCCATTATTGATTCACCATTTGTAGCGCCAGTTTGTTGTGTCGTTCGACCAATCGAGGTAACTCTAGCGTCGTCAACTGTCCCCGATCAACGATCTTTTTACCGTTAATAAAGCTGTAATCGACCGCATCGACCTGACAAAAAATTAGGGCTGCTACTATGTCGTGATGCGCGCCAGCAAAGGCAGGGCGATCGACATTCACCGCAATAAAATCGGCTGACATTCCTGGTGCTAGAGAACCAACATCGTCTCGTCCTAAGACCTTGGCACCCCCCAGCGTGGCTAACTCCAACACATCCCGTGCCGTCATCGCACTGGCATCGCACTCTCGTACCCGCGCCAGTAGAAATGCTGTGCGGGCTTCCGCCAGTAAATTGCCCGTATCATTCGACGCTGAGCCATCCACACCCAGCCCCACAGGAACGCCATGATTGAGCATTTTGCGGATGGGGGCAATGCCACTGGCAAGGCGCATATTGCTACAGGGACAGTGAGCCACCCCCGTTCCGGTTTTGCCAAATTTCACAATTGAAGCATCACTCAATTGCACGCAATGGGCGTGCCAGACATCGTTGCCTACCCATCCCACCGATTCGGCATAGTCACCCGGAATCATGCCAAAGTTTTGCAGGCTATAGGTGACATCGGATTGATTTTCTGCCAGATGGGTATGCAACCGTACCCCCGGATATGAACGCGCCATAGCTGCCGACTCACGCATTAAGTCTGGAGAGACCGAAAACGGAGAACAGGGAGCCAGGGTCATGCGCAACATCGCATGGCGATCGCTGTTGTGGTACTGCTCAATCAGCCGTTGAGAATCTTGTAAAATATCGGCTTCTTGTTCCACCAGTGCATCGGGTGGCAACCCACCCTGACTTTCACCGACACTCATACTGCCGCGACTGGCATGAAATCGCATGCCGATGTCTTGCATTGCCCGGATCTCATCATCCAATGTGCAGTCGTTGGGGTAGAGATAAAGGTGATCGCTTGCCGTCGTGCAACCCGATAAAATCAGCTCTGCTGCTGCCATCTGGGCACTGACATATACCCCCTCTGCCGTGAGATTTGCCCAAATTGGGTACAACGTTTTGAGCCAATTAAATAAGTCACAGTTTTGTGCTGCCGGGATTACACGGGTCAAGTTTTGGTAAAAGTGATGGTGTGTATTGATTAATCCAGGAAGCACAACATGGCGTCCCTGTAAGTCTAAAATTTCGTCTGCGGTTTGCGGTAGTTCTGACGTTATTCCGACGGATTCAATGACGTTATCACGAACGAAAAGAGCAGCATTGCGCAGCTCGCGTCGATCTGCGTCCATTGTTACTAACGTATGGATATTTTTAACAAGTAAGGTTGGCATGGGACTGGGGGATAGAGGGGTAGATGGGTGACGTTTTGAGCGGAATGGGGATGGACGGTGACACCTTGGATCGGGGCTTAAATAAGATCGAATATTGCATAGTTTGAAGGAGCGAACGGCCGTTCGCCCGTACAACAAATCATCGAAGTTATTTAATTTCTATTCCTCGGTGTCATCGTCCAATTCGTCCTCAAAACCCAGCAATGCCTGATTTCTAGCTTCCCCGATAGGTGCTGTATGCCCACGGTGAGGTTAGCAGGGGAACGTGGTAATGGGCGGTGACGTCGGCAATGCTGAATTGGATGGGAACGTGGTTGAGGAAGGGCGGATCGGGGAGGTCGAGTTGTGTTTGGGCAAAGTATGCTCCGACGGCAAAGACCAGTTCATACGTCCCCGTCTTGAGTTCGCGATCGCTGAGGACGGGAACGTCGGTGCGTCCGTCGGCGTTGGTAGTCAGGGTTTTGATAATTGTTTTTTGCCCAGACTGGGGATCGATTGACCAGAGGGCGATCGCCAAATTTGCTGCCGGACATCCATGAACCGTATCGAGGACGTGGGTTGTGAGTTTTCCCATAGAGGTTTGTGCAAACGCAGATCCGAAACGATAGTCACATCATGGGCATATCTTAAGATCGGGGTTAGTTAGGGCGGGGGCAAAGCCCCCGCCCCAACTCATCCCAAGAGGTTTAATGCAAAGGGCCCGCCAGGATGGTTTGAGCGATCGCCGACATGATATTGCTGCCGTCTTCTTGCTTCAGTTCTTCATACCATTTCTGAGTCTTTTCTGGATCTGTGCCGTGGGTCATATCCGATCGCTTTCTCGCCTTTAGCACAATATCGGCAGTGCGATCTTTGCGGGCTGCTTCATAACGCTTCAGGGCGTCTGCAACACTGACATTGGTGGTTAACAAATAGTTGGTCAGCACCCAGGCATCTTCGAGTGCCTGACAGCCTCCCTGTCCCAAATCCGGTGAGGTGCTGTGTCCGGCATCGCCTAACAAGACAATGCGATCGCGAACCAAGGTGTCTAGCGGTTCTACATCATGAATCTCAATGCGGTTGGTTTTGAACGGATTAATCTGCTGAATCAAATTCTGTACTGGCGTTGCCCATCCTTTAAAGAAACCTGCCAGTTCTTCGCGATACTGTTCGGGCTGACTCACCGTTCCTTTGGGCAGAGGCACATCAAAAAAGAAATAAAACCGTTCTCCTGCCACGGGCATCATTGATGCGCGTTGATAGTTACCGACATACAACACCCAACTGGTCAGGGGAGCCAGATCGGCACTGGCAGGCACCAGACCATTCCAATTGATATACCCGACATAACGCCGTTCAACCGGATGTCCTACGACATATTGGCGAATGATCGAGTGGGTTCCGTCTGCCCCAATTACCAGATCTCCTGTTGCTTTTCGTCCGTCTTCAAACACTGCCGTAGCACTTTTGCCATCTTGTTCGACTGCCACACATTTTGAGTTGAGTTGGACGTTGTCTGCACCAAATGCGTTCAGCAACATCTGTTGCAAATCAGTTCGAGCCACAGGATAGGGACATTGCCCCACCTGCTCAATTAAGGGAGATAGGCTGAAGTCGGTGAGTAACTCCCCGGTCGAGCGATAATATGCCATCCGTTGCATCTGCCCGCCAATTTGGGCGATTGATTGACCCAAGCCCAATCGGTTAAGGACTTTGACCCCATTTGACCAGAGCGAAATCGCAGCCCCGGCGGGACGCAGTTCGCTGACGCGATCGTAAATTTCAACCTCATACCCTGCCTGACGCAAAGCGATGCCTGCGGTCAAACCACCCATTCCCGCCCCAATGATGATGACTTTTAGCGTTTCCATGCGTTGATTGTTCCAGCCTGCTGAGTGAAGTCTTATGATTGATTAAACCGTGACGATCAAGGCGATCGGCTGTATAGAAAAGCACAGAACTGGCTTGTCCGCTCGTCGTGCTCTCAAAAAGTCCTGCTGGGATGGTAAGGTAATGCTGCTGTGATTGCGACCTGGGGTAGATCAATGGATAACCCACTTTCAGCGATTCCGTCGGTGTGGTTAGATTGGATTGCGGTATTTAGCTATATCGGGCTGGCGGCGTTTGTTACCTGGCGAGTGGTGAAATAGGGTGTTTGTTTGACGGCGATCGCCATTCATCCTGATCAAAGTTGCCCATGAAACCTCTGGCTTCACGAGCAACTTTGGCGATCTGATTTTGCAGTATTTTACTGAGACTCCATCCGAAACGCGATGGGACGGTTGATTTCTTCTGCCCGAAGGGCAGAAAAAATCAACCGTCTGGATCGGCTTTACTGAAGAATGGTTTTGGACGCGATGCGGGTTTTCTTGCGATCGGCTTCTGATAGATCTTCGCCCGATTGCAAACGGGTGGCGTTGTCTTGCAAGACGGTGGCTGCATTCTGATCGCCCATTTGGAGAGCGGTTTTTGCTGCCGATTGCAGCATGGTTGCTGCCCCAGCGCGATCGCCCACTTGCAACTTGGCTTCAGCAATTTGAGTTTGACGATATTTTGCCAGTGCCAGCACTTGCTGCTGAACTTGCGGGTTAACATCGGGCTGAAATGCGTTTAGAACATTGGCTTCAACCGTAATGAACTCAGACAATAATTTTTCTTGCTTTAGCGCCGGGTCATCGTAACGCACCTGAAGTTGCGCGATCGTATGAATGCCTTCAGGAAACTGATTGGCATACAAATTGGCAATGACCACTCTGGGCGTATCGATCATCAAATCGCCCAGGCGCACCACATACTGACTACTCTCTTGCGCCACCGATAGTTCAATCGTTTCGGGGACAACCTGGGCGATCGGTTTGAGTTCGGCTAAACGGACTCTAGGATCGAGCTTCATCAGCAGATGGGCATTGGTGAGACTGACGGTTTGAATGCGGCTAAACAAGCGGCTAAATTCACCCACCGCTTCTTCGGGCGACTGGATGTAGGATAAGGTGCCCCCGCCAGCATCGGCAATTTTTTCTAAAATATCCTGGTTCCAATGGTCGCCAAACCCCAACGTGGTCAGGGTCATATTGTAGTTAGCGGCAAGTTCTGCCAATTTGAGACAGCGATCGTTATCGCCATGCTCGTTTTCGCCATCGGTCAACAAAAATGCCTGAGAAATGGTATCTTGTTTGCCTTTTGCCATTTCTTCGATGCCCACTCGCATCCCTTCATCGATCGCCGTGCCACCGCTGGCTTTGATTTTGTTGAGTTCGACTTTGATCCCGGCAGAGTTTTCGATGACCTGGTTGGGCACCAGCACTTTTGCCTTGTGGTCAAACATCACGATGGAAATGCGATCGCCTGGAGATAGGCTATCCATAATCCGATGGGCTGCCTGCTTGACGGTTTCTAAGGGGCGTCCATTCATCGAACCGCTGTGATCCAAAATCAGACACAGGTTCAGCGGGGCAGTACGGTTCATTGCCTCGGCGATCGCAGAAATTGAAATTGCCAACTGCCGTTGACTGGATGGCTGATTTGCATCCAAATTGGCATCACTGAGAGCAGCTTGCAGACCGACTTTCATGATTTCAGACGCTCCTTGAACAGGGACAGGGAAGAGGGTAGGGATGGAAGATTTAAAGAGGTGAAAGGTTGCAACAGGTAAGATTCAGGTTAGGCGATTTCTAGAAAAGCTTATACCAGCGAATCGTAGAGGCGAAGCATTTGTTAGATAATTCTTGGTAAATAGTGAAAAATCATTAAATCTTCGGGTTCATTTAATCCACGATCTTTAGGGGAACACGCCACTTGCCACATAGAACGAGGGAGATCAGAGAGATTAAAGATTCAATACACCGGCACTCCCCCATACTTCCGAAAGTTAGCCAAAACTAGTACAGCAAATCAAAAGTTTTGCAGGGGGTGGAGGGACTTTCACCTCTCCGGGGGCGTAGTCCCCAACCCACGATCGTGCAACATTTAGTGTGTACATTAAAATCAGCGTAACCCAACTCAATTATGGCTATATTGCTTCGCTTCCAGCCAAAAACGAGTTGAAAAAGTTGATGTTGTCCACCATTGTCCCGAAAGTCACCCTCGTGTTTTCATGAACACGCTACTATGGTATGAAATAGCCCAATCCTTAAAGGCAACTGCAAAGCAACTGCAATGAGTTCACCGATTACCGCTGTTCAAGCTCCATATTACGGAGATGCTTACTATCGCACTCCTCCACCGGATCTGCCTTCGTTATTGCTGAAGGAGCGGATCGTTTATCTGGGGATGCCCTTATTCTCATCAGACGACATTAAGCGGCGCGTGGGCATAGACGTAACTGAGTTGATTATTGCCCAGTTGCTCTATCTACAGTTTGACGATCCAGAGAAGCCAATCTATTTTTACATCAACTCAACTGGCACGTCCTGGTATGACGGTGATGCGATCGGCTATGAAACCGAAGCCTTCGCTATCTGCGACACCATTAACTTTATCAAGCCGCCAGTTCACACCATTTGTATCGGTCAGGCAATGGGAACAGCTGCCATGATCCTGTCTTCTGGCACCAAAGGATGTCGGGCTAGCCTACCTCACGCCACGATCGTGTTGAACCAGCACCGCACAGGCGCACAGGGTCAAGCGACTGACATTCAGATTCGGGCAAAGGAAGTGTTGTTGAATAAAACAACCATGCTGGATATTCTGGCAAAAAATACAGGTCAGACGCCTGAAAAGCTGGCTAAAGACACCGATCGAATGCTTTATCTGACTCCACAAGAAGCCAAAGACTATGGGGTGATCGATCGCGTTCTCGAAAGCACCAGAGAGCTGCCAACCCCTGTGCCAGCCTTAACGTAAGTCAATCGCCTTTATCCTCCATCCTTCATCCTTTTAAAGACTATGCCTATCGGTATCCCCAGTGTTCCGTATCGTCTTCCGGGTAGCTCTTATGAGCGCTGGATTGATATCTACACTCGTTTAAATCAAGAGCGGATCATCTTTTTGGGTCAAGAAGTGACTGACTCGCTGGCAAACTCTATCATTGCAGCGTTGCTTTACCTGGATTCAGAAGATCAGTCTAAACCCATCTATATGTACATCAACTCGCCCGGTGGCTCGGTCACGGCTGGCATGGCGATTTACGATACAATGCAGCACATCAAAGCAGATGTCTGTACGATCTGTGTTGGGTTGGCAGCATCAATGGGTGCCTTTTTATTGGCAGCCGGCAGCAAAGGAAAACGGCTGGCGTTGCCCCACGCACGGATTATGATCCACCAACCGCTAGGTGGAACGGGTCGTCGGCAAGCCACGGATATTGAAATCGAAGCTCGGCAAATTTTGCGCGTTCGTAAAGAACTAAACGAACTGATGGCAAAGCATACGGGTAAACCCGTTGAGCAGATAGAGAAAGATACCGACCGTGACTATTTTATGTCGGCGGACGAAGCGAGAGAATATGGATTGATCGATCGGGTGGTAGAAACTACTCCATAGAGATTGTCTGTCATCTCCATTTGGGTAAATTTGCTAAATCTATCTTTCTGATGGCAGGATTATGTTCTAGTTCTGCCATCTTTTTACAGCAATGAATCTTGCCGACTGCTATCGATTACTAGGGTTAAGGACGGGAGCATCTCACGAGGAGATTAAGACGGCATATCGTCGGTTGGCGAGAGAGTATCATCCCGACGTCAACCCAGAAAATCAGCAACGGGCAAAGGAAAAATTTATCCAGCTCACCGAAGCCTACAAGCAGTTAATGGCTAAAGTGCAGCCCTCTTCTGCAACAGAGGCATCGTCCTCGAAGCCGTCAGCGGATGTGAGACAGCCGAAACCCTCGGCATCCTCGTCTAGTTCGGCATCCTATCGATCGCCCGGTTCGCCGCCAGGGGTGAAAGTGACGCGCAAGCCGACGCCTCCGGCATCGCCAACTCCTTCCCCGGCAACGCCGACACGCCCCCCTGATCTGTCGCAGACTGATCAGCAACTGAAGCAGGGTGCCTACGAGCAATTGCAACAGTTTTTGCGCGATCATCGGTTTCCCAGGGCGATCGCTCTTGTCGAAGGGTTAGCTCAGCGGATGCCCAATGACATTGAGGTGCGTCAGTGGCAAGCGATTACCTATCAACGATGGGGGCGGCAATTGGTCAACGAAAATCAGCCAGATAAAGCGCGGTTGTACTTAAAGAAGGCATTGCGAACTGATCCGCATAACAAATCGCTGTGGTATGAAGTGGAACGCGATTTTCGCCGAATCGAGCAGAAGGAATTACTTTGATTCCAATAGCTGATGGATGGGGGCGCAACGCGGCCCCATCCATCAGCTATTGCTAAGGCGATTTCCTTCAGAGACTTGACCTGTTTGATTGCCCTTCGACTTCGCTCAGGGCGTGAGCAGGTTGAGCGGAGCCGAAACCAGGGTTTAGGGTTAGATGCGATCGCCTTACAACAATTGGGCGATCGCCATTTCTAATTCTTCTTGTGGCAAGCTGGTGATGATAAAGACTTCTTGAAAGGTTTTCCCTTTGCGGGCGATGAGCTTAAACCCACCTCGCACAGGCACCGAAATCTTGAGCTTCAGGTGGGGCGCATTAGCGCGAGTGTGCCCGATGACGGCGGGGGTAATGGTCTGAATGCCTGACTTTTGAGCCAACTTCTCCAGCACAGGAATGAGTCCCGGAAGGTGGGTTGAATGATTCCAAACGATTCTGCCTGAAGAAGGGTTCATAGGTTTGCAAGGTGGGTGGGTGATTGCGAACAGAAGGGATGATCTCTGCTGGCAACGGAAAACGTTTATGCGGCTTCTAAAGGTGCCATCGTTAGCCCTGCGCGGCTAAGTTGGGTATGATACAGCTCTGCCTGCTCTTGCGGACCAATCCAGACGATCGCCTGCCCTTCGTTGTGGATCTGGTGAGTCAAATCCCAGGCGCGATCGCTTGTCATCAAGGGAATGTATTTCATCAAGCATTCCGCGACATGCTGGAATGTGTTGAAATCGTCGTTGAGGACAATAATTTTGAAATTAGGATAGGGCTTGCGAGTCGTTTGACTGGACTTCTCTGGAGCGATTGTGGGCGCAGTGGACGCAGTCGCCATAGCCGTCGTTGCCGTTGAAAGTACCGGGGTCATAAGCAGCCTAATTGAACTGGACTTAACAAAAATACAATTTCAATGTTTCATCCTATCAGTTTAAATCTTGACTGCCCAATGTGGTTTACCGTATATAGCAATTCGGAATGGTTCGAAAGACTCATCAGGATTTGGGAGCGGTACTAGCACCGCTCCCAAATCCTAACTATCGTTCCTTCCAGCGCCAAGCCTTACCGAAATTTTTTATGACAACTCCTCAAATTCAGTGGTATCCCGGTCACATCGCCAAAGCAGAGAAGGCGCTGGTCGAACAACTCAAAAAAGTCGATGTGATTTTGGAAGTGCGGGACGCTCGCATCCCCTTTTCGACTCATCATCCCCAGGTCGCCAAGTGGATTGGCAGCAAAGAAAGAATTTTGGTGCTCAACCGCATGGACATGATCCCGCTGGCTGTACAAGCAGCATGGACGACCTGGTTTCAGGCGCAGGGCGACCAACCGTTTTTTACCAATGCCAATCTCGGCAAGGGAATTACGCCCCTGGCTGAAGCTGCTAAAGCGGCAGGTGAAGCAATGAATCGTCGCCGTCGCGATCGCGGGATGTTACCTCGTCCCGTGCGAGCTGTGGTGATCGGGTTTCCGAACGTGGGCAAGTCTGCGTTAATTAATCGGTTGCTCAACCGTCGTGTGGTCGATAGTGCCCGTCGTGCCGGGATCACTCGTCAGCTCAGATGGATTCGGATTTCTGACCAGTTGGAATTGCTGGATGCCCCCGGTGTGCTGCCCTCTAAGTTGATCGACCAGGACGCGGCGATCAAACTCGCCATCTGCGATGACATTGGGGAAGCGTCCTATGATAATCAACGCGTTGCGGCTGCCTTAATCGAACAGTTGAAGCAATTGCATCACCAATCTGCCAAGCTGGTGTCGTTAGAGATTGTGCGATCGCGTTATAGCCTCGATCCCTTGGATCTGACGGGCGAAAGCTATCTGGAAAATTTAGCGCACCAGTCTTATCAAGGCGATGTCGAACGCACGGCTCGCCATCTGCTAAACGATTTTCGCAAAGGCATCTTGGGTAGCATTCCCCTAGAAATCCCGCCCATCATTCCACCGGAAATCCTGCCCGTTGAAGAATGAAACCCTAAAGGTGGTCGTTTCGTTAACACTCAAATGTAGCGGTGTGCCTACGAAACGTCAGACCCCCGAGGTTTGCAAACCTCGGAGGTCTCAAGGAGTGTTGGAAACGTGATCCTGTGTGATTTTAAACATTCAGGGACTAGCAATCCTATAAAATCCCAGTTTTGCTGTGGCACGGCTCCGCCGTGCCACAGCAAAACTGGGATTTTATTACACCGCAGATCCCTAAGGTGTGGTGCTGACCAGGGCGCTGTGTTTGGCGGAATGTTGGGCTAACTGTTGTGACACGTCGGGGTTATATAGCCGCAGATAATTCCAATAGTTTTCAAACACGGACTCAACATAGCCTTTGGTTTCCGAAAAAGGAATTTGCTCGACGAAAACATCGGGATCGGTAAAGCCATATTGGCTAATCCAGTCGGCAACATTGCCGGGACCTGCGTTGTAACTGGCGACCGCAAATAGGGAGTTGTTGGCATACTCCGAGTGTGTATAGTCGAGGTACCAGGTTCCCAGCTTGATATTGTCGTTGGGATTATTCAGGTTGTAGTCGGTCAGGTCTGATTGTTGCGAAATCCAGTCGGCGGTTCCTGGCATAACCTGCATTAACCCGGTTGCACCCGCCACCGATACGATTTTGGGTTCAAATCGAGACTCCTGACGGATCAGTGCTGTGACCAGAAGCGGATTGATCTGCCGTTGTTGTGACCAGGTTTCGATCTGCGCTAGATATGGCATAGGATAGAGCGATCGCCAGTAGGACACCTGTTGTTTGAGAGCATCATATTCTGTCAGATCTTCTGGTTTGGTGCGTTGCGATAGACTCGACAGCATAAAAATGCCATCCAGATTATCGCTTACCCCCAGCCGCAACACACCATCAGTAAACTGTTCTGGCACCGTCGGCTGCATTCGCGTTGTGAACTCGATCTGCCAGAGACTCCAGGCATCCCGATCTTGTCCCAATACATAGAGTTCTTTCAGGGTCTCTGAACCCGCTGGCAGGTGGGGGCGATCGCTGACCTGGAGCACAGTGGGAATTTTATTCCGCACAGTTGTAAAATCACCCACGTCCCAGCCCAGGTAGACGGCAGACCGCCATGCGTAATAAGAATCCGGGTATTGGCTCAACACATACTCAAACGCCTGTTGGGCGGCTTGGGTCTGCCCTAGTTGATTTGCCCACTTGCCAATCCAAAAGGCAGCTTCCGGAGCCAACTCACTATCGGGATTGTCTTTGACGATTTGGCGTGCCAGTTCCCAGGCGGCTTGAATATCTCCGGCTTGAAACCGTTGTTCTGCCAATGTCCAGCGCAACTCCGCGGCTGCATTTGAGTGGCTGTATTGGGTTAAAACCGATTGCCGCGCCTGCGATGCCGATTGCGGACTGTTGAGCTTATCGAGCTGAGTGGCTCGTTCTACTAAGGCTTCTCCAGCATTCTCAGGGAATCGTTGGATAATCTGATCGGCATAGGCGATCGCCGTTTCGGGAGAATTGACCAGTCGCGATAGCCGCAGCAGTCCCAGAGATGTTTCCTCGGCTTCGGGAAAGGTTTGGACTAATTCTTTATAAGCATTAACGGCATCCGTATAGCGTTCGCCCAGTTGTGCGCCACGACCCGTGCGATAGAGATTTAACGGCGTTTTGGGGGCTTTACCATAGGCATAACCGGCACTGCCATAGCGTCCCAATTCCCAATAACCAAAGGCGATCGCTTGCCAGTCGTCGGGTTGAAGCTGGGTGCCATACTCATTCATCAGGCGATCGAGAACGGAACCAATGTCAGGCAAATATAAGCCATATCGCGCCAGCACCAGGAGCAGAGACAGTTGGTTGGGGTCTTGTTGCAAACGGGTTTGGGCAATCTCAATGCTGCGGGGATGGGCAGGAAATTGAGCGATCGCCTGATCCCAGTACTGCGGATTGGTTTTCCCTAAGGTGAACAGCGCCTCAGCCGTTTCAGGATTGTTGGGATACTGCTCTATCAACATTTTCCAGGTGGCGTCTGCCTTTGCCGTATCACCCATAGCTGCATAGGCTTGTGCCCGTTTAGCAAGAATTTGAGCGGCTAGAATCGGATACTCCTGTTCTAAACCTTCCAGCAATGGAATTGCCGAACCCCCGCGATTTTGTTGAATCAAATCAACTGCCAATAGATACCGTGCCCGCCGCTGATCTATGGACGGATTGGACTTGGCAAGACTCTGCAATTGTGCCGCTCTTTCGGCGGGAGATAGGGCAACCAGGGGCAGCACTGCCGATGTGGCATCTCCACTCAAATTGAGTTCTGAAGGAATCTGCTGAGATGCATCATTGCTCCCCCATAGCGACGGCGACGCTTGCCGCACTGCCGCGACCATTGCGCCCATCATCAAGGCGGCTAACCCTGCACCGCCAACAATGAACAATTCTTTCCGATATTTTTGCACCAACAAACGGAATTCAGCCATGGGGAATAAATATCTATGAAGCGTCAAAAAAGCATTGGGTTACTTGCCCCCAACGGCTCAATTCTAGACTAATCTCTGAAAAAGCAAATGGGAGTGGTTCGCCTCAGTGAGCCACCCCCATCCCGAGATAAATTTGAGATCTTTACAGAATTAAAACCCACAACTTTTTTGGAAGAGTGCACTCTTCCAAAAAAGTTATCAAGTTATTGCAGAGCCTCCCGGAGCGAGGCTCTCACACAATAACCTGTACTTCATGTACTATTCTTTGAACTCATATCAAATTAAATAGATTTTTAGGCACATTAATTTCAGTAGGGATTTGGCATTGCCAAATCCTTACTGCATCCGTCACATCCTCAATTTAAATGGGTATCAGAAAAGCCACTGAATCCTACGTTCCAGATTTTGTGATTGATCGTAGTGAACATCCATCGGTTTGATTTAGAGTTATTCTGAGATATAAGAAGTCAGCATCTACCAGATATTTTTAGTCTTGAGCGAAATTTAATTGGTGCTTTTTCTCAAGATTTAGCTGACAAAGCTTTGGGCGCAAAACTTAGTTTCTTAAAGTTGAGTAAGCTAAACCTTTGGGTTGAGCAGTGCTAAATCCGGGTATGAATTTGCTAGTGAAACCGAAGATTTAGCTGATAATTTCATCCCTAAAACTCGTGCAGATGGATGAACCTGATTCTGACGGATTTTGTGTCGGAGCCATTAAATTCTTCTCAAATAGACCTGGGGCTTATCTAATCTCCAATCCGGACGTAGAAGAAACGTTTCGCTTGAGATTGGGGCATCTTCCAATCGCCGACAGGGTGTTTTGTTTTATGTTTTGGTAGTTCTGAAAAAGTAATGATTGGTTGTGGCGTGGGCGACGCCTTCAGCACAAAAAAATCATTATATGAATGCCACTACCTATTCTTTAATCACTTACTATTCTTTGTTGCTCTAGACCGATGGCTGACTCTCAGAAACTGGTCTTGATGATTCAACCTACAAGATTGCAAGGGTTGATTTGGCAGGCAGTTTTGCGATCGCAGCAAATTTCAGTGATTTGGGAATCACCAGAAGCCGATCTGGCTGACAACCTGAATCAACTGAAAGCCGCAGGCTTAACGCTACCCAATCTCCTACTGGTTGATATTCGCATTAATAATTTCAATCCCTATGCTTTTTGCCGGTGGTGCCGTGAGCATCACCCCGGTATTAAAGTGATTTTGGTGAATGCTGCCCAAAAAGAAATTTCGCCGCCGGAACGACAATGGGCGATGAACCAGGGGGCGATGGATTTGTTTCCCGGATTCCAACTCGACAATTTGGTGAGTAGTGTGTCTTCGCGGGTGAGTCTTGTCTTAAAGATTTTGGATGACCATGCGTTAGACAACGGGGCACTGGTCTCGGTTTTACTATCCATGAAACGAGAGCTTGAAACTCGCCGGTCGGGGCAATCTGCGATCGCCTCGTCCCATGACACTGCCGCGAATAGGACTGGGAGGGCAAAAGCAATGGTGTTTCTGCAAGACCTGCCTGATTCAGACGCGATCGCTTCATCCTTTAATAGCAATGGCAACGGCAATGGCAATGGTAGTGGCGATCTGTCTACCCATCGCACCGGGGCTTCATCCAATCCGTTAACCCCCAAAACTACGACTTTGGCTAAAAAAGCAGATCCTCCGACGGCGATCGCACCGACACTTTCATCTGCTTCACCGCCTCCGCCCCCTCATCCCCCGGCGGGTGAGCCATCCACTCCGACAGACGCGCCACCCAACATAATTCGCAAATATCGAGGAGCGTCCTATTAAATCGAGTCAAGTACAGATTATTGTTTGCAAGCCATGCTTTGCATGGCTTGCAAACAATAATCTGTTTCTAGCCAGGCGCGAAGCTCGATCAACATAATTTTGCCAGACTAAAAGGCGCGCAAAACCAGGATCGGGTAATAGGATCAAAGGAGAACCCCTATTTCCCCGCGATCGCCATGACGGTTGTTGAACAGATTCTTTCCTCCCTTCCCGGAGATGTTTTAGCGGGGTTGCGCCGCGCCGATCAGCTGTGGCAGTCCTATCGAGAGGGCACTGTTCCGGTGCCCACTGTGGTGCATGACGATCCGACTCCATTGTCAGAAGTGCAATGGGATGTGGTGATCTGCGGAGGTACCCTGGGTATTTTTATTGGCGCAGCCCTGGCACAACGGGGCTGGCGAGTAGCCCTGATCGAACGAGGAGCCTTACGCGGGCGAGAGCAGGAATGGAATATTTCTCGTAAAGAGCTACGGGTATTTCGCGAACTGGATTTGCTATCAGATGCAGAGGTGGAACAGGCGATCGCCACCGAATACAACCCGGCTCGCATCAGCTTTCATAAAGGCGTAGAGGTTTCGGTCAGAGATGTCTTAAATGTGGGGGTTGATCCGGTCTTTTTGTTAGAAACGTTAAAAACTAAGTTTCTTAAGGCAGGCGGACACCTGTTTGAAAACATAGCATTTGAGTCGGTGACGGTGCATCCCAATGGCGTCAGCGTGAAAGCCGGTGAAGACTTTAGCGCCAGACTGGTGTTAGATGTCATGGGTCATTTTTCGGCGATCGCCCGTCAAGCTCGGCAAGGACAAAAACCGGATGCGGTTTGCCTGGTGGTAGGCACCTGCGCTGAAGGATTTCCGGCTAACGAAACGGGGGATTTATTTGCGTCTTTCACGCCACTAACCAATCAATGTCAATACTTTTGGGAAGCATTTCCGGCGAGAGAGGGTAGAACCACATACCTGTTTACCTATCTCGATGCTCATCCCGATCGCCCCAGTCTAGAAACGTTGTTCGCTGACTATTTTCAGCTCTTGCCCCAATACCAGGGAGCTGAGATCGAGCAATTGCAGTTTAAACGCGCTTTGTTTGGGTTTTTCCCGTGTTATCGCAACAGTCCTTTGCGATCGCCCTGGGATCGGGTTCTGGCGATTGGAGATAGCAGTGGCAACCAATCTCCATTGAGTTTTGGCGGCTTTGGCGCGATGCTGCGCCATCTCAACCGTTTAACGCAAGGCATCCACGCTGCCCTGGAAACCGATCAACTCGATCGCACTGCCTTATATTGGCTGCAACCCTACCAACCCAACCTTTCGGTCACCTGGTTGTTCCAACGAGCGATGAGCGTCGGGATTAGTCAAACCGTAGCACCCGACCAGATCAACCAGTTACTTTCCAGCGTCTTTCACGTTATGTCCACATTGGGCGACCCCGTTCTTAAGCCCTTTCTGCAAGACATCGTTCAGTTTCCGGCGTTGTTCATCACTTTAGCCAAAACCTCGATCACGTATCCTCTACTCGTCGTTAAAATTATTCCTCAGGTTGGCATTCCGGCGCTTTTGGAATGGCTGGTTCACTATGTTAATCTAGGCGTTTACACCGTGCTTAATGCAATCGGTCAGTTCTTCAAACCGTGGTTCAAAGGTTTATCGCCCTCTCAGCGTTATTTTCTATTTCGCTGGCTCGATGCTTGGCACTATGGATCGGGTGCAGATTATGAGGAATAATGGGAACTTCATCTTGGTTGGCGGTGCTGGTTTGAGGTATGAATGTGCAGGTCAACCCTACCCATTCAAGCCCGGATTTAAACCTGGAGTAGAAACCTTGGGCTAGGTGCTCCAGTAATGATCGTGAATGATCGCGGATTTAATAAAACCGAAGCTTTATTTTTCTAGCGCGGCGTCGCCGCGCTAGAAAAATAAATTTCCAAGCGTTATTTAATTTGTGATCCTAAAGATATAGCAATTGAATGGTTTATTAGGGCGGGGTGCAGGGGTGGAACCCCTGTCCGGGGGCATAGCCTCCGCGCCCCTGTTCTGACCAACTCTTCGGCTGCTATAGATATATTTCATCCCAATTCAATCCATCTGATAGCAGCTTTTTTTCTGCCACTGTCGATTTTGCCCAGATTGATAGGAATTGGGATTCACTGATTTCAACGTGAATACAACTTCATCATCGTCAGGAGAAGACACGTATGGTTATGAAAAAAGCATTGTATATTTTGGCAGAAATTAGCGATCGCGATTTTGAGTGGCTGATTCATGTCGGCAGAAGCAGCAAAGTTTCGGCGGGCACGGCTCTGATTTCAGAAGGGGAGCCTATTGATGCGTTGTACATCATTCTGGAAGGAACCCTGGCGGTTTACGTAGAGTCCGTTGGCAATACAGAAATTGCCCGTTTGGGGCATGGTGAAGTGGTTGGAGAGATTTCTTTTATTGACTCTCGTCCACCTGCTGCAACCGTTCGGGCTGTTGAAGATTCTCTCGTTTGGTCGATCCCTCGGTCACAATTGGCAATTAAACTATCTCAAGATATTGCTTTTTCCTCTCATTTTTATAAGTCTCTGGCTGTCTTTTTGTCTGATCGTTTGCGAAAAACGGTCGGTCGTTTAGGGTATGAAAAAAATCAGCACATGGCGACAAAAGATGAGTCTGAAGATGATCTCAATCCCAATTTAAATATCAATTTAGAGTTAGCTCAAGCCCGATTAGACTGGTTACTTAGCCGCCTTAAAACTGTTCATTGAACATGGATTTTTCTATCGCACGGCAACACTTTTATCAAGAGATTCATCAGCCCGATGCCCAGATCAATCTGGCAAGAGCAGCTCTGTATCTTGCCCAAGAAGAGTATTCAGAGTTAGATCCAGATGAATACTTAAACGCTCTCGATACCATGGCGACGGATGTGATGGAACGCTTGCCTGTAGAGCATTATCCGTTGCGAGTGATCAATACTATTAATCAGTATCTCTATCATGATTTGGGGTTTTCTGGTAATACAGACGACTATTACGACCCCCGTAATAGTTACCTGAATCAAGTGATTGAACGGCGGATTGGCATTCCGATTACACTCTCTTTGGTGTATTTAGAAATTGCTCAACGGATCGATTTTCCGATGGTGGGAATCGGGTTTCCGGGTCACTTTTTGATTCGCCCTGCCCAGGATGACATGGAAGTGTTTGTCGATCCGTTTAACCAGGGAGATGTTTTGTTTTTGCAAGACTGTCAGGAAAAACTCAACCAAATTTATGGGCGATCGGTTCCTCTGGAGCCACAGTTTTTGGAGGCAGTGAGTCCCAAACATTTCCTGGCACGCATGTTAGGAAATTTGAAAATTATTTATCTCAATCAAGGCGATTTACCGCGATCGCTGGCTGCAATTGAACGAATTCTCTTACTGTTTCCCCATACATTGATGGAAGTGCGCGATCGCGGTTTGCTGCTCTATCAGTTAGGGAAATGGCAGGACGCCAGTCGGGATTTAGAAAATTATTTGATGCGGGCACCACTGGCACAAGATGCCGATGTTGTCTTAAAACTATTGAAACGCATCGGCACGTATCCGGAACGGTAAGGATCGTGGATTAAATCAGATGACCATTAAATCGTTTGGAGGGGCGAACGGCCGTTCGCCCGTACAATAAATCATTGGAGTTATTTGATTCCCATTCCTAAGGGTCTGGCTGGCTTATAGCTATTCTCACTGGTGTGAAGTACAGGATATTGAAAGAGTCTCATTGAGCGTGGCTCCCTCAAGTCCCGCAACTGATCCAGTCGTAAAGCACTATCGTTCTGGTTTTAGGAAGCGCACGCCGTGCGCTTCCTGAAACCAGGTTCCTTACCTCCTAATTAACTACCTGGCTGCCGTGACTGCGGGGATCATCGTTGCTGGCTTTGGGCACAACAGCGGCTTCGAAGTTAGAAACCTTACCTTTCGATTGGGCATAGGGTAAAGCATCGCCGACTAGCAGGGCTTCTAGATTGGCTGCCATGACGAGTTTGGGTTGTTCGCCCAGGGTGCTGGCGATCGCATCTCCGGTCTGGTCGAGAAAGACAAAATGAGGAATGCCATCGACCTGATAGTGCATGAGTTCGGGAAGCCATTTGGAATTGTCAACGTTGAGCATGACAAAGTTAACGCGATCGCCAAACTCTTCTTGCAACGTGGTCATATCTTTTGCCATTGCCTGACAAGAGGTACACCAATCGGCATAAAATTCCATCAGCGACGGTTTATTATTCTTAAGGGCAATTTCCAGAGGGGTTGCAGAGGCAGCAAGCGCTTGTAGAGACCCTCCTGTGGCTTCAGTTCGCAATCCAAAAAAGACAGCCGTGCTCAATGCGATCGCAACCAATACAATCAGCAAATTTCTAACTTGAGTGGCGATCGTTTTTTCTGATGTTGGGTC
The DNA here is from genome assembly GCF_055793305.1 of Calyptranema fuscum S582. Taxonomy (NCBI): domain Bacteria; kingdom Bacillati; phylum Cyanobacteriota; class Cyanophyceae; order Oculatellales; family Oculatellaceae; genus Calyptranema; species Calyptranema fuscum. Next base: position 6,799 of record NZ_JBSLYH010000008.1, on the reverse strand, counting down.
TGAGATAGGAGAGTTAGCGTCAGGAGAACGTCCAGTCATAATCAATCGTTAGCTTAATGGGAGGCAATATTTCTACAATGACCTGTATGTAATACCAATCCAATATGAAGCTGCAACGTTTTAGCAGGGGGTGTGGGGGTAAACCCCCACGAAGGGGGCAACGCCCCCTTCATCCCCCCTTTCAACTCAACGCATCTTCCTACAGAAACGGTATAACCCAAGTGCTTCGATACAGTGCATGATTACTAGTCTAATCACACTTCTCACCCCTCACCCCTAACTTTTGTGAAAAAGCGCGTCACTCTCACGTTTCCCAAACGCTCGGTGCAAATGCCCGTTACGTATCGCCTGGCGAAAGATTTTAATGTTGCAGCTAATATTATTCGGGCACAGGTCGCGCCCAACCAAATTGGCACATTGGTAGTGGAATTGTCTGGCGATATCGATCAACTTGATGCCGCCCTCGATTGGTTGCGATCGCAAGATATCGGCATTTCGACTGCCAGTCGTGAAATTTTGATCGATGAGGACGTGTGTGTTCACTGCGGCTTATGTACCGGAATTTGCCCTACCGAAGCGTTGAGTCTCGATCCACAAACCTTTAAGTTAACCTTTACGCGATCGCGGTGTGTGGTTTGCGAACAATGCATTCCCACCTGCCCAGTGCAGGCAATTTCAACCAATTTATAACTATTCTCACGGGCATGGAGTCCGAGTTAAAGCGAGAGAGCCGTGCTCTGCGCGGCTCTCTTGTTAGTAATCCTAAAAAAAGTAATGATTTTTTGTTGCGCGGGCAACGCCCGCGCAACAAAAAATCATTACATAAATACCACTACTACACCAACTTAAAAGTTTTAGAGGGGGTGGAGGGGGTTTTACCCCCTCTTGGGGGCGTAGCCCCCAAACCCCCATGTTGCAAGATTTCGTGTATGCAACACTACCCTCTCGTTCGCCTGTGGACTAATCTGAAACGACGGACTCAGGTTTGGCTTCCGTTGTAGGCTGTACCCCATTAAAATAAGCCTCTAGCACTTGCCGTACCATCGGCGCAGCAACGGAGCCACCTCCACCCCCAGAATTTTCACCGAAGGCGACGACGACAATTTCAGGATTATCAGTCGGTCCATATGCCCCAAACCAGGTATGCGTGGGTCGGGGTGGGTCTTCTGCTGTGCCGCTTTTCCCTGAGATGTCAGGCAAACTGGGGACATTGAGTGATTTGCCTGTGCCAGAGGTGATGACTTTGCGTAACCCTCGTTGCAAAATTTCGATCGTACTGGGTTGCATATTCATCGACTGTCGCCAGTTGCGTGCCTCCTCATTACTTTTAAGTAAATGAGGTTGAACGCGATCGCCCCCATTGGCGGCGATCGCAAACATCACAGCAACTTGCAACGGTGACGTTTGCAAATACCCCTGCCCGATCGACATATTGACGGTATCGCCGACATACCAGGGTTCTTCAAGCTCGGTCGCTTTCCAGTCTTCGTCAGGCACCAGACCTTTCGCCTCTTCTGCCGAGATTTCGATTCCAGTTTTGCTACCAAACCCATAGCGCCGAGTCCACTCAATCAGCGGGATCTCACCCATGCGCAGAGCCGTTTGATAGAAAAATGTGTCGCTGCTCCAGGCCATTGCCCCCGTAAAGTCTAATGGTCCAAATCCAGCTCGGTTCCAATCCCAAAACTGATGTCCACCAACATCCACATAGGGATAGGTTTGCAGCACTGTATTCGGAGAAAAACTGCCAGATTCTATCGCCGCAGTTGTTGTCACAATCTTAAACGTACTGGCAGGCGGGTACCCCTGAAGTGCCCGATTGACAAACGGAAACTCTAAACTTTGGAGTTGATGCCATTGGGCATCTGTAATATTGGTTGAAAATAAGTTGGGGTCAAACGCTGGACGGCTTGCCATCGCTAGAACTGCCCCATTTCTCGGATCGATCGCCACGATCGCCCCTTTGCGATTTCCTAGCGCCCGTTCGGCTGCTTTTTGCAACTCCAAATCGATGGTCAACGTGATATCGTGCCCTGCCTTAGAGGGCTTTTCTCCCAAGACCCGCAGCACTCGCCCCATGCCATCGACTTCAACTTGTTGCCCGCCCCATTCTCCTCGCAATTGTGATTCAAACGCAGATTCTGCACCCATTTGCCCGACCACATCGCCCATGCGATAGCCCTGAGCTTCCAGTTCTGCCAAATCTTCTTGATTGAGTTCACCCGTATAGCCAAGGACATGCGCTGCCAGATCCCCATTGGGATAATTGCGCACGGCTTCTGCCTGAACTTGTACCCCTTTTAGCTCTTGGCTAAATTCTGCTAGGGCAGTCAGTTGAGACGGGCTTAGCCCCCGAGCAATCCGCACCAAAGAGGGAGAATAATAGCCTGCTTGCTCCAGACGGGCTTGAATATCGGCGGCAGGAATTTTAAGAATTTCTGAGAGGCGTTGGGCAATGGGTGTCCATTCTGCCTGTTCGTTGGCGATCGGCCAGAGGAACACCGCGTAAGACAGGCGGTTTCCAGCTAAAATTCTGCCGTCTCGGTCAAGAATTTTGCCTCGCTCTGGGGGTCTAGGAATCAGCCGAATTCGGTTGTTGTCTGCAAGTTGACGATTTCTTTCACCCTGAACTAATTGCAGATACGCTAGACGACTGCCGATCCCTCCGATTAACGCTAATGTCACCATCAGCATGACAATTAAGGATTGGTATTTGCGCCCAACGGTGCGAGTCGCTTGTTGAGCAATTGGCGAACTATAAGTCAGAGCCATAGTGTGGAAATGTTCAACTTCCTTGAGGAAGCAACCCGGAAAGAACGAATTCGGAGCCTGGAATTTCTTAATCTAAAGTAAAGAATCTCGGAAATTATTGAAACAGCTTACTACTATACAGCGATCTTGGATGGGTTTTGAACCGTGTTAGCTCCAGAGTGTATGAGGCAAGGAGTTCAGCTCTTAAGTAGAGGCGATGACACCATTTTTTCTGGCTAGAGCAAGGCGCACGGATAGGATCTTCCGTCTCACCAGTACTACGGGCGAAGTGCGGCACCCACACCCATTTCATCGCTGGTTTAAGCAATGCCTTGCGGGAATTCTAGTGGGATGGGATATAACAAGGGGACACTATTTTTGCGATCGCATTCCCTAACGTGCAATGGAACTGCTTGTTTCAGCCATCAATACCTTTGTTGTTTTCCTGGTCGGTGCCTCGATCGGTAGCTTTTTGAACGTGGTCATCTATCGGCTCCCGGCAAAGCTATCGCTGTTGTATCCACCCTCGCGTTGCCCCAAGTGTCTTCGTCCCCTCAAAAGCTATGACAATGTCCCTGTTTTAGGATGGCTGTGGCTGCGGGGTCGTTGTCGCTTTTGTCGCAATCCAATTTCAGTGCGCTATCCCTTAGTCGAAGCGGCGACGGGATTATTGTTTGTGTTAGCGTTCTGGTCATTTCAGATGCCGTTACCGGCTGTGGGCTATTGGGCATTTTTTAGTTGGCTGTTAGCCCTCTCGCTCATTGATTTAGATACGATGACGCTACCCAATCCGCTAACTCAGTCGGGTTTAGTGGTGGGGCTAGGGTTTCAGGCGATCGCCGGATGGTCGGTCAGCCATCAACTTTCGGGGGTTGCCAGTTACCTGATGACCGGAATTGTAGGAGCGGTGATTGGCATCTGGTTATTGGATGCGATTTCCTTATTGGGTTCACTGGTGTTCGGACAAACGGCGATGGGGGGCGGCGATGCCAAACTGGCTGCCATGATGGGTGCCTGGTTGGGTTGGCAAAACCTATTGTTAGCAGGGTTTTTAGCCTGTGCTTTGGGCGCATTTGTGGGAGGTGGGGCGATCGCTTTGGGGTTGCTGAGTCGGCGGCAGCCGATGCCCTTCGGTCCATTTTTAGCATTGGGTGCTGTGCTTGCCACGTTTTATGGCAATGCGCTTTTGTCGGCTTATTTGAACCTGTTTTTTCCCACCCTTTGAGCTGAAACGGTGATTGTATGGGAGTCATGTGGAGTGCGGCTCCCACACAAGAGCTTGCACACCGCTATAAGACTTACCCGAACCAAACACTCCATAAAAAGCCTATGCTGACCGCAACGCGGTCAGCATAGGCTTTTAGGCTTTTAGGCTTTTATGTTTAATAGATCTCTTGCAGATTAGTTTGGGTGGGGGCGAAGCCCCCGCCCAAACTAATTTCAAAACCTTAATTCGCCAGAGGTCTAATGGATGATCTAGGTATTCAAAAACTCTAGATAATTACGCCATCTGCGATCGTTGCATTTTTCAAAACGACCACGATGCCATTGCGAATATAAAAGCCTTCGTCTTCCCGTGAGGCTTCTTCAACATTGTCTTTGTTGATGATTTTGACATCCGAACCAATGCAGGCATTTTTATCAATGATGGCTCGCCGGATCGTTGTGTTTTCTCCAATGCCAATGGGAATCTTGCTGATATTGGCGTTACTGCGACGTTCGACAAAGGGTTGGTAATAGTCGGCTCCCATGATCAAGGAATCCTGGATTGTGCATCCGGATTCAATGCGAGTCCGAATTCCTAAAACCGAATGATCGATCGTGCAGCTCTTTAAAATGCAGCCTTCCCCAATCATGGCTTGGGCAATTTTGCAATCCAAAATCTTGCTGGGCGGGAGCGATCGCCCTCTGGTATAGATTGGCGCTTTGTCGTCGTAAAAGCTAAAGGGCGGTTGAGGCTGCTGGGTCAGTGCCAGGTTGGCTTCATAGAATGCTTCGATGGTTCCGATATCTGCCCAATAGCCATCAAACAGATACGCTTGAATGCTGTAATCCTTAGAGGATGCAGGAATAATTTCTTTACCAAAGTCAGTATGCTCTGGATGCTTTCTCAGCAAGTCAATCAAGACATCTCGCTTAAACACATAAATCCCCATTGAAGCGATATAGGGATTTTGCTTGGCTTCTTCTGGCGATAACCCCAGAGTCGAGGTATCCACCTGCATTTGTTTCAACGCATCCCCTTTGGGTTTCTCGCTGAAATCAATTACCCGCCCGTTGTCATCGATTTTCATCAAACCAAAGTCTGAAGCACGCTTCTCATCCATAGGGATGACGGAAATCGTGATATCGGCGTTGGTCTCACGGTGCCGTTGAATAAAATCACTATAGTCCATGCGATAGAGATGGTCGCCGGACAGGATTAAGAACTCGTCTGCATCCCATTCTTGTAACAACCAGACATACTGACGCACAGCATCGGCAGTTCCCTGAAACCAGTTGGGATTTTCCGGCGTTTGTTGAGCCGCTAGAATCTCGACAAACCCTTCGTGGAATCCTGAAAAACTATAGGTGCGGGAGATGTGGCGGTTAAGAGAAGCAGAATTAAACTGCGTTAATACATAAATCTTGTAAATATCTGAATTAATACAATTACTCACTGGAATATCAATGAGTCGATACTTCCCGGCTAGTGGCACAGCAGGCTTAGCACGGAGCTTGGTCAAGGGATAAAGACGGGTGCCAGCACCCCCACCCAAAATAATCGCTAATACTCTTTTCACAATGACCTCTTAACTGCTTCTTTAACTAGCCAATTACTCCCACATCCAGTGTCCGACTGTAGGTATCCGTTTGCAAGGGGTTAGACGCAGAAAAACTGAGAGATTCTGCATTTTTTGAAAAATTTGATCCCCGTTACGAATTGGATCGTTGGTATAGCCACTCTGGGTAGGCGATAGATGGGGGCGATCGCCATCCGTCTCAAAAGAATTTGGTTTGGATTGAATCCCCGATCCTCAGTAAGATGCCTACCCAGTGAATATAGAGAATCGAGGTACGCCCCTATGATTTTTGGGCGAAAACCGGAGGGACTAGGCTATAGTGCTATGCACCTGGAGCCGGGAGAGTATGGGTTGGGAACCCATTACCAGCACATTCGAGACTCAACCGAATCTAATTCAACTGTTAATGCTCAGGATGTGGATTTCATAAAACCGAAGATTTATTTTTGGAAGCGCGGCAGAGCCGCGCTTCCAAAAATAAACTTCCGAGTTTTAATTAATGTGTGATCCTTACCGACAGCCTGTATGGAATTGCATGAATATCCCGAGGCGATCGCCAATGCCCGATACCTGATGCTGCAACAAGAAAAAGAAATTTCTAACTTGCAAGCTGAATTAAGCCATTTACTGGGGCAAATTGACTATGCGATCGCCTTTGATGTCGAACTCAAAAATGACCTTCAGCGTAAAGCAAAACGATTTGAGCTGATGAATTCTGATGAATATCTTCAAATTGAGCAACTCTTACAAAATGCCAGACATGAGTTGACAAGCCTGGAAATCAGTTACCAGTTAAGGCTTAACCAATTTTCTGTGGCAAAATTAGAAATTCGTAAACAGGTTGCTCAGATCGAGGCATCTCATCTTTAGCAGACCAGATTGCACAACTTTTTAAGGCAAAATTGTCGCTCTAAGGCTGATTAGATATAGCCAGTTCCCCAATTTCGCAGAAAACAAAACCCTGAGAAGTTACGTATCGGATTGTAAAATTTTTCATCTCTCCTTATCATATAGAAACATTGAATCCTTACATTCTGCGATCGCCAGCATTTCTAAGCGTTAACGGGCTATATGGGTGAGTAAAAATACCTATTCGACGATACCACGTTAAAGTGCGTATTTCACTGTACGATCCCATTAATGAAAGTTTTACTTTCGACTCAGCCTCACGTATTAACCGAACAATTGCTGACTACATAATTTAGTGTAAGGATTTGACGCAATATTAACGGGGATATGAAATGACCATAGCAATGGGACGCGCG
>NZ_JBSLYH010000007.1:0-205980 GCF_055793305.1 Calyptranema fuscum S582 | reverse complement strand
ACAGTTGATGAACTCCATCTACTGTCCTTTTTTGATTTAGTCAGCAGAGGACGAGTGAGACTCTAGATTTTGAGAGTAATAAAGTCCGGCAGCGATCGCCACAATATATATCAGAATGCCAATGCTGTAGAAAATATTGCCAATAATATTGTCGTAAACCAGAAGCCGTAGATCTAACAAAATAAAGTGCCAATCATGCAGTGATGCTTCTCCTCCGAGTAGAGGGAGTAATCGTTCCTGTGCATCTTTTATATAAATCGAAACATCCAGAAAGTTTTGTCCAGTCCACCAAAGAGCGATCGCGCTGCTATACCGTTGCTGAGTGATAAAGAAATAAACGCAGAGGGCTACCGGGACTGCAATTTGCATCAATGACCCGCCAACAAGATGGATAAACTGCCCAAAAAACATCAGAATTGTATGTCCTGCCTCATGAAAGATGAGGTTGACGTTGTGCAAGAACATCATGAAAAAATCGGAACCTTCTAAAAATCCTAGAAGCGTGTAATGGGTCGAACTAAATAGGGTGTGAAATGTCAGTAAGCCCAGTAAGGCGAGTTTAAATGGGTTGAATTTTTCTAAAAAGAGTAATCCTAAATCTTGGTTCTTAGAAACAGGCGGACGAGATCTGGGTCGAGATAAACGCTTCGAAATCTGGGGGTTGAGATTGATTGCCTGAGGTGTTTCTGACCCATGCCGATTGGGTTTGAATGAATTTTGCCCAGTGGTGACTTCTTGTTCTTCTATAGGAAGCACCACTCCGAACGTGTGGTTCCAGGTAGAGTGTCCACTTCCGGGTTGCCATGATTCAATTCTGACGACCTGAATGGATGGAATTTGCAAATTAAATAACGCTCCTTGCAGGAGGGTAACGACATCGGATTGGTTGAGGGGGTTGGGCGATGCTAAAACAACGTGAAGTTGGTGCTGGCGTAAGGCAACTTTGACCTTGATCTTAGGGTTCTGTAGGACACGTTGGATGAGGTAGGCGATCGCACTGGCATCTCCCTGTTTTGCTAAGTCTATGGGGCTAGGTTGATTCATCGTGCTGCTAGGATGACTAGGTACTTTGATCGTGCCCATCGGAAAGAGCCTGGATGTCAGTAGCGAACGATTTTTATAGCAAGTCTTAATGGTGTGAAGTACACGTTGTCGTGAGAGGACCGTAATCTATTGAGTCGCGAAGCGCTATGTAGCGATTTTTAATCGAGTGGAGTTCCAGATTATGTTTCGGAAGCCATGCGGAGCATGGCTTCCGAAACATAATCTGGGTCTAGCCGAGCGCGAAGCGCTGTAGGTATCGATATGTAGAGATAAGCGAACCAGAAGGGGGCATTTTCCAGACGGAAAATGCCCCCTATCAGTGGGATATGGTTTATGACGGCATTGTCTTACACCCTATCAATGATGATGGTGGTGACCATGATCATGTCCATGGTCGTGCCCGTGATCATGCTTATGCCCATGATCGTGTCCATGGCCATGATGTTCATGTGATGTATGAGCGATCGCTAAAGCCGGATTGACTGCCAGGGCTTGTTCTGACAATAGCGCTTCAATTTGGGGATCAGCCCATTGTGCTGCCATCTGAAGAAACTCTGGGTGGTCATTGACACAGGGCATTTGTACATAGGTAACATCAGGGTGCCGTCGCCGCAGATCATGAATGATGTGGTCTACATCCAACAACGTTTCATGGTTTTCGGTAGCAAACCCGATGGGCATGAAGACGAGGGCAGTTGCACCTAATTCAATCAGGTTCTTGGCGGCTAGCTCGGCATTGGGCTGTGTCCAGTCAATCAACGGTGTTTGGTGATTGAGCCAACCCACGGAGATTAGAGGGTAACGGTGGATCAGTTTCTGTCTGACCAATTCGTAAAGGGCTTGGCTTTCGTCAATTCCAGAGGTAAACCCCTTGGCTTTGTGGGGGCAACCGTGGTTCATCAAGATGATCCCGGTTTGGGAGGGAAGATGAGCAACGGCTAAATCGTGACGAATTTTCGCTTCCACCAGATTTGCCATCAAGTCGATGTAGTCTGGTTCGTTATAGAAAGACGGGATATAGCGCTGTCCTTTGACCCAATATTCCGCCTGATCTGAGAGCTTCATCAATGCTTTGTTGACTTGCTCGACAGCAATGCCACTGGTAAAAATGGAATCTACCACCAGCAAAGGATAGATCAAGAGTTTATCAAACCCCTGGGCTTTGACCTCTGCTAACACTTGTTCCGGAAGGAAAGGAGCGCAGAAGTTAAACGCTTTGAAAACTTTGATGCGATCGCCCCATTTTTGTTGCAAACACTGCTCGATGCCAGCTCGTTGGCGCTCAAAAATAGCATTGTGGGGTGAAATAAAATTGCCGTGTTGGTGGTTCCACTCATGCAAGTCGAACATTGCCAACAATTTTGCCAGGGGGGGATAGATCCATGTGGGCACTGGAGCAAATTTGGCAGTGAGTAGGTTGAGCGCTTGTTCGTTATAGTTAGCGAAATCATCGTAACTCTCGACTTCACCATAGCCCATCAGCAAAACAGCAACGCGATCGCCTACTACAGGTGAAGGAGTCACTTCTTTTTGGAGTTTTTCAGGAGTAGCAACCACCCTTAGATACCTCTAATGCTCAAGTTTTCTTGCGTATGATCGTGGATCTGATAAGACCGAGGACTTATTTACGGCAGCGCGGCGTGCGCCGCGCTGCCAATAGTAAACGTCCGGGTTTTATTTAATGTGTGATCCTTAGTTTTGATCGGGTCAACCTGAATTTCATCTATTTCTGGGTTGACATTGCTCTCAGCTTAACATCCCCCCACAGGGGATAGTGAACTGGATGCTTAAGAAAACCCGTAGAGGATATGAGTCTGACAATCAGGGTTTGATCACAATCCTCTATAATGCGCAAGAGACTTTCTCATACCATGCCTCAAACCGTGTGGCTGAAAACGGGTTAGGGAAGATTGGTTCCATTTGGATTGAAACCATGTTACAAGAGAGGTTTTCAGTCGGATAAATCCGGTTTTCAGAGTTTTTCTAAGAAAAACTGGGCAAGAACCTGGGTTGATGAGTATACTTTCTAGTTAGTATATTTGTACTTTGGGCTGATGCAGCCAGATTGTTGGGGGATCATTTCATTAACTCTCTTTTGTAAGGGCTTTAGTGTACATCAAGCGCGTTGACCTTTCCCATTTCAAATCTTTTGGTGGCACGACGCAGGTTCCATTGCTGCCCGGATCTACTGTGATTTCGGGACCCAATGGGTCGGGGAAGTCTAATATTTTAGATGGCTTATTGTTTGCCTTGGGGCTGGCAGGGTCAAAAGGAATGCGGGCAGAGCGATTGCCTGATCTGGTCAACCAAAGTGTTGCTGGTCGAGGACGGGCAACCGTTGAGGCCAGCGTAACGGTGACGTTTGCTCTGGAAGAGGAAGATGTTGCGGCGTATCTAGAGCAAGATGAACAGCGTCGAGGCAGTGGCGCGATCGCTGCCGAAGCTCACGGTAATGGGGTTGCTGATACAGATGCAGCGAATGGCAATGGTCATAAGAATGTAACGGCAGAAACCGTTGTTGCTCCGTTGGTGACCTCAATGGAGTGGAGTGTAACGCGGAAGCTGCGGGTGACTCAGCAGGGCACCTATACTTCGACCTATTCCATCAACAATCAGCCTTGCACGCTGAATGAGTTGCATGAGCAGTTGCATCGCTTTCGCGTCTATCCAGAAGGCTATAACGTGGTTTTGCAAGGGGATGTCACAGGAATTATCTCGATGAATCCGCGTGAACGCCGCGAAATTATTGATGAATTGGCAGGGGTTGCCGCGTTTGATCGAAAAATTGGTCAGGCGAAAGAAAAACTCGATACGGTGAAGGAACGCGAGGAAAAGTTTCGCATCGTAGAAAAAGAGCTGATAGCACAACGCGATCGCCTTGCTCAGGATCGGATTAAAGCTGAAAAATATCAACGGCTGCGCAGCGAATTTCAGAACAAAAACCAGTGGGAAGCAGTGTTGAACTGGCGATCGCAACAACGCCAGGTGCAACAATTGCAGGAGCAAATTGAAACGGGCGATCGCACGGCAACCGACCTGCAAACCCAGCTTCAGACGGTACATACCGATATTCAACAGGTGACGCAAGTTCTCGACCAACTCAATATCCGGGTTAAGGCGTTAGGAGAAGAGGAACAATTAGCGCTGCAATCGACCTTGGCAACTCGGGAAGCCGAACGGCGACAACTGCAACGGCAAGAGCAAGAGCTATTGGCTGCCAGTCAAGACGTGGTCAAAAGTTTGGATCGGACGCAACGGGAGATTCAAGAGCACATTCAGACGCTCGAACAGATTTCCCAAGAAAAGCAGGAGATGGAAACGCGATTGATCACATCGCTGCACCTGGAACGCGATCGCGCTCAACAGGCGTTGGAGCAGAGTCGTGAAGCTGCTAATGCGATCGCGTCTGCTTCGGAAGCCTGGGTGCAAGAACAGACTGCCCTGCGCCATAAGATAGAAGCGTTGTTGCAAACTCTGGAACCACAACGAACCGAACAGGCGCGGTTACAAGAACGGGTCAACCAACTACAACAAAAAATTCGAGAGCAAAATCAGGCGTTAGAGGCGATCGCCCAGTCCTTGAACGAAACTCAAACTCAACGGACGCAGGTAGAAACCCGCCATGCCGAAACCACAAAACAGGTAGAGGTATTGCAGCGATCGTGTGCGGCAGCGGAACGGGAATTGCAGGTGCAGCAAGAAACCCAGACTCGTTTGCTGCAAGAACAACGGGACAAACAACGGCAGTTGGATAAACTAGAAGCCCAAACCCAGGCCATGCGAGAGGCTCAGGGTACGGGAGCCAGTCAAGTCATTTTGCAAGCAGGACTGCCCGGTGTCTGTGGCTTGGTGGCGCAACTGGGGCGGGTGGATCCGCAGTATCAACTGGCGCTAGAAATTGCTGCCGGAGCGCGACTGGGCAATTTAGTAGTAGAAGATGATGGCATTGCGGCTGCCTGCATCGAGTTGTTAAAACAGCGGCGGGCTGGACGCGCAACCTTTTTGCCGATCAATAAGATCAAGGCTCCCCAATTTTCGCCGATTCCAGCATGGAATCGTCCGGCTGGTTTTGTGGACTATGCGTGCAATCTGATTGAGTGCGAAGATCGCTACCAAAAGATTTTTGCCTATGTGTTTGGTAGCACAGTGGTGTTTACGGGGCTGGATGTGGCGCGTCCGCATCTGGGGCAATATCGCATTGTGACGCTGGATGGTGAGTTGTTGGAAACCAGTGGCGCGATGACGGGAGGTAGCCTTGCCTCACGGCAGAATTCCCTACGCTTTGGCACGGTGCAGGCGAGTGAATCATCCGAGGCGATCGCACTTAGAGAACGGCTACAGGTGATCGATCAGGTCTTAAATCGGTGTGAAAATGCGATCGCTAAAGTGGCAGTGACCGTTAAAGATCAATCCCAGCAGTTACTAGAGGCGCGTCAGCAGTCCCGCGAGATTCAACTTCAGGCAGAGCAGTTGCAACACCAGATAGCGACCTGGGTGACGCAAGAAGGTCAAATCCGGGCGCAGCTTTCTCAACATAGGCAAGAGCTTGCAACCGCTCAGTCTCGTCTTCAGACGTTGGAGCAAACGTTGCCGCTTCAGGAAGCCGACCTGGAACGCCAGCGGCAAGCCTTGTCAGACCTGGAGCAATCGCAAACCCATAGCGAGTGGCAGCAAATGCAGGCAAAAATTCGCCAGCAAGAAGCGGACTTGGGCGATCGCCAATTGGCACTACGCACGGCAGAGCAACGCTTGCAAGATTTAGAAACCCAGCAACAGCGTCTCCAAGAAAAGATCAGCCAGCAGCGTCAGCGGTTGCAAGATGCTCGGACGCAGCAAACCCATCAGCTCAACCAACGGGCTGCCCTGAGTCAGCAGCAGGCAACCTTAACGGAGCAGATTGATCAAACCCGTCACGCCTTGGCAGAACTCGATCACACCCTGGCATCTGAGAAACAGGAGCGCGATCGCATCGAACGCCAGCTCCGCGATCAGCAGACCCATCGTCAACAAACGGACTGGCAACTGCAAAAACTTCAAGAAACCCAACACGAGCGACGGCAGACCCTGACCACGTTGCAAGAGCAGGTGCAGGCTCAGCAGATAGAATTGCCCGATCCCCTGCCCGAGGTGCCAGAAAATTTGGGTTTGGAACAGTTGCAACAAGAATTGCGATCGCTACAAAAGCGGCTTCAGGCAATGGAACCTGTGAATATGTTGGCGTTGGAAGAATATGAACGCACCCAAACCCGCTTAGAAGAACTCAGCCAAAAACTATCTACTCTTGATGAAGAACGGACGGAATTATTGCTTCGTATTGAGAACTTTACAACCTTGCGACAACGAGCCTTTAAAGAAGCGTTTGATGCGGTTAACGCCAACTTCCAGACGATCTTTGCCGAACTTTCGGATGGTGATGGCTATCTGCAACTGGATGATGGCAATGATCCCTTTAGCAGTGGGCTGAATTTAATTGCTCATCCTAAGGGAAAACCCGTTCGTCGTCTGGCTTCTATGTCGGGGGGAGAAAAGTCATTGACCGCCCTCAGTTTCATTTTTGCGCTGCAACGCTATCGTCCATCGCCCTTTTACGCGTTTGATGAAGTTGACATGTTTTTGGATGGGGCAAATGTAGAGCGATTAGCTAGAATGATTAAACATCAGGCACAGCAGGCTCAATTTATCGTCGTTAGTTTGCGTCGCCCGATGATTGAGTCTGCCGATCGCACTATTGGTGTGACTCAAGCCCGTGGAGCCTATACTCAGGTACTGGGGCTTAACCTCCAGGCTCAAAGTGCTTCGCTATAGGTAAAGAACGTTACCTTGCCACCCGATGTAGACTGAGACGCCAGCTGGACTGGCTTTGCAGGATTGACGCGGTATGGTTTCGAAAAAGAGGTTTGCCCCATTTTGCCAAAGAAAACAGATATTAACCTCATAACGTGAGATAAAAATAGGTGCAGCTCGTTTTTGTGGGAGCTAGCCGATGCCGCTTAAGGCGGATAGTCCAGAAAAATAAGAATACTTCGGTGTAATTCTATTCATATTCATATCGATACGGTATTTATTATTGATATCGATCTCTTAGCCGATTCCGAGATCAGGACTCGAAAATGACATCTGAACAATATCGCCAACGCTCTGATTTTTTAGGCACACAGGTCATCACTCGCGACGCTGGAAAGCGTTTGGGCGTAATCAGTCAACTCTGGGTCGATGTCGATCGCAGAGAAGTGGTTGCCCTGGGCATCCGCGAAAATATGCTCTCTGGTGTGCTTTCTGGCATTCAGCAAATGATGCTTTTGAGTGATATCTATCAGGTTGGGGATGTCATTCTAGTAGACGATGACACGATGCTGGAAGATGACCTCAATACTGAGTCCTATAGTGTGGTGATCAATAGCGAAGTCATCACCGAAACCGGAGAATTGCTCGGTAAAGTCCGAGGCTTCCGGTTCAACGTCCGCACGGGCAAGGTCGATTCTCTGGTGATCGCTTCGGTGGGTATTCCTCAAATTCCCGACCAGGTGATTAGCACCTACGAACTCTCTATGGATGAGGTGGTCAGTAGTGGACCCGATCGCCTGATTGTGTTTGAAGGTGCAGAAGAGAAATTGCGACAGTTAACGGTCGGTGTTCTAGAGCGCCTGGGCATTGGTAGACCTCCCTGGGATCGCGACGAAGCGACCGATTACATCATGCCGACTTCAGTGTCCAATCAGTTAGGTACGGGCTTACCGACAACCCAGACTCAACCCGTGCGCAATGTGGCTCCGGCACGAGATACCTGGGATGATGACAACTGGTCTGATACGCGATCGCGACGGGAGTTGCAAGAACCCTTGCGACAACGCCAGCCAGAACCCTACTACGAAAAAGAAGAAGCCAACTGGGGTGACGCCCCCGAAGACGACTATGAAGAAGTCGCCTATGTTGAGCGGGAAGCCTATGTCGAGCCTCCGCGTCAGGCTCAGTACATGAAGCCCGAATATGGGGATGTCACCAATGATGCCTGGGAGGATGACGAAAATCCTCAACCGTACCGGGGTCCCGAAGTTAATATTCCAGAACGTAAAAAAGTTGTGGAGTATGAGGAAGAAACGGATTACTAGAGGCTCAGAAAGTTAATGGTGTGCGCCCGCAGGGCGCACACCATTAACTTTCTATATAATTTCTAGGAGACGCTGGAACGGTGGATAGGAGCGATCGCTCCAACCCTTCTGGTTTCAGGATTGCTTAGGAATCTTTCAGGCAGTTGCTAGCGTCAACAGATTCAACTCTTCGTTCAATCTATAGTTGTGATACCGAGATGAGACGCTGCTTGCGCTTTCGTGGTTCGCTTAGGTTTTTCTTCGGTGCGACTCTTGTCTGGGTGTCTATCCAGCCCCAAAGTTGGGCACAGGCGATCGCTAATCCTGCTAATTCCATTACCTCAACGAATCCAACTAGCTCGGTTAATGGGGCAAATCCAGCAACCCCACCTGGAAGCCCAGAAGTGTTGGTAGGCGATCGCTCGACCCAACCCTTACAAAATATGGGATTTTATCCCATCTTCTCGCCACCCGAGTTACCTCCTTTACAACCAACGTTGCCCGAGGCAGCTCCAGTAGTGCGATTGGTCATTCGTCGGAGCGATCGCCGGGTATATGTTTACCACGACGATACAGTTGTTGAAACGTTTCCTATTGCGGTGGGTAGAGAAGGCTGGGAAACACCCTTAGGAAGTTACGCCGTTCTCTCTAAAATTGAAAATCCGGGTTGGACGAACCCCTTTACAGGCGAAGTCGTACCGCCAGGTCCTGACAATCCCCTGGGCGAACGCTGGATTGGGTTTTGGACAGATGGAAACAACTACATCGGCTTTCATGGCACTCCCAATCGAGAGTCGGTCGGGAGAGCGGCATCGCACGGCTGTATCCGCATGTATAACGAGAATGTGCGGCGGCTGTACGACATGGTAGAAGTAGGGACGCCTGTTATTGTCGAGTATTAAGCCTGTCTGGGTTCGACAACACTATGGGGCTATTAGCTCATGCACTGCATGGGCTAATAGCCCCCATATTTCAAGCCGGATGAATTTACCAGAGTGCGCGAGGATTTTGATCTTGTGTAGGGTTAGGTGTTGAATCAGACGCAGGAGTCGATGTCGCAGGAGTGGGAGTTGTAGAAGGCTCTGACTCGGGAGTCGGTGAGATGTCTTCTCCATCGGGTGTGGAGTCTACGTCTGGGCTGGAGGTTGCGGGCGTTTCGTCTTCTGCGGTAGGCGTTGGTTCTGGATCAAGAGTTGAGTCTGAATCGGTTGAGTCTGGGTTGGTTGAGTCTGGATCAACGGCTGGTTCTGTGTCGGTTGGATCAGCATCAGGAGTTGATTCTGGTTCGGGGGTTGATTCTGGGGCGGTTTCTTCTGGCGTAGGGGTGGGTGCATCTTGTGCCCACGCTAGGTGGGATAATGTCATTAATCCCACAATAGAGAGAGTGGTCGAAAGTCCAATGAATTTTAGTTTCTGAGATAACCGTCGGTTCATGGGCTCTTTCTCCTGTTTTGTATAAAGCTGGCATTAAGTCCGTGTCACGGTGATATGGCGGTCACCAGTTTTATTAGAACGTCGATGCGTTTGTAGAAAAGCGTTGCTGCCTCACAAAGATTTCTAACTGATATAGCAACCGTCGAGACGGTTAAATCAGGAGGTTGTGAGAGGTGCATCCCTCTGGGATGCACCTCTCACAACCCATGGGGGATGGCTATTACTAGCCACTGCGATACGGTGGGTCTTGGTCATACTTTTGAATGTGGAAACCTGAGGTTTCCACATTCAAAAATATCTTGCAATTCATTGCTGCGTCATGACTCATTAGAGGGAGACTGGGGTAAACCTGAATTATCGCGATCGCAGGATAGGGTGCCACCGATGAGCTCACCGTTTTCCCAGATACCGGATTTGGATGACCCATCTGCCAGAATGAATGTTCCGTTGCCATTGCATTTGTTATCGCGAAATTCGCCAATGTAGCGATCGCCGTTTTCCATGCTCCATAGCCCCAGTCCACTGAACTGGTCATCACGAAATTGCCCCATATAGCTTCTGCCATTGGCAAAGGTGAAGGTGCCACAGCCATTGCGCTTGCCATTGCGGTAGTCACCGTCGTAACGGTTGCCGCTACTAAACACCATGGTGCCGCGACCATCGGCAGGTAGACCGTCCGCAAACTTGCCATAGTAGCGAGTGCCATCCTCATATTCATGATCGGGGTCTTGATCGGGAATGGGGGATGGGGACGGTTCCTGACAGGGCAGGGCGGCTGAGGTAACGATCGAATCGGGCGATGCCTCCGAGGATGAATCGGCAGATTCCGAATTGATATTGATCCCCACTGCGATCGCACCCATGGCGATCGCCAGGATGCCTGCTCCAATCAGCGCCTTGAGATTAATCGGGAAACGCTTGACGGTGGCTGGACGAGGAGTTGGCGTTACTGGCGTTGGAACTGTTGGAACTGATGTTGGAACTGATGTTGGTATGGGTTTGGGTAACGGGTCGGCGATCGCCTGGATCCCCAGGAATTTGACAAAATCGGCGGATGTCAGTTTCCCATTGGTGTGCAACACTTGCTTTTGTTGTTGGTGCTGTTGCAAATAAACATAGTCACATGCAACCGCCTCAAACTGAGTAGCACTGTCAATCTGGCAGTCTTCCAGACAGGCTCCCGTGAGTTTGGCTCCACTAAAATTAGTCGCTGATGCCCTGGTACGAGATAAATCTGCCTGGGTTAAATTCGCTTCACTCAGATTAGTCCAGGTCAGGTCAGCGTTGCTGAGATCGGCACCGACTAAATTTGCCCCACTGACGTAAGCACCCCCCAAATCTGCGCCTGACAAATTGGCTTCTGCGAGATTTGCCCCAATCAAACAGGCTCGACTGAGATCTACGTCCTGCAAGTTGGCTTGGCTCAGATTTGCCTGAAACAGGTAAGCTGTGCTGAGATTGGGTTTGACGTCGGGATGTTCTGTTCTCCAACTATTCCAGCGATCTACTCCCTGTTCTAATAAGAGGAGGTAGTCATTATCCGGCATGGGGAGTTCCTCTCTGCACCACTAACATTGAACGCCTCTTACCTTCCTTATATAAGAGTAATGCCAGAATTAAGAGTTCCTGCATGGAGCCATAATTTCCTAAAAATTTCTTGGTCATTAAGCTCCTTACAAAATTAAAACCTATAACTATGGAATAACTTTTTGGGAGAGTGCGGCTCTGCCGCACTCTCCCAAAAAGTTATTCAAGTTATTTTTATAAGGCTCCATTCACATCAACACAATCTCAATGCTTTTTCCTGAACACGCCCCAAACCGATGAAGAAGGGAATGGTAGATGCACCCTGTATTCATTCCCCGGCACTATGCTGGGGATTTTTTGTTGGCTCCGCCGTGCTGTTCCATATCGCAATTCTCAGTAGCGTGAAGCCCAAGGTGTGATGTGAGAGCCTCGCGGAGCGAGGCTCTCTCACAATGCCCGCAATCTATGCAGACGCGAAGCGCTATAATTTCTGCTCAAGTTTAGAGATGAAGCAATGTAGGCTAGAGAAGAACGAACAGCAAGCGAGCGAGGGTCTGTGTTTTTTAGTGTGATTATTCCCACTTACAACCGCAAGCCTATTTTAGAAAAATGTCTGAGGGCGTTGGCATATCAGCGCCTTGCTCAGGGAAGTCAGGTCACAGGGTATGAAGTGGTTGTGGTAGATGATGGGTCTACCGATGGCACCGTGGAATGGTTGCAGCAACAACGAGACGAATTTCCCTACGTGCGCCTACTCAAACAAGACCATCAAGGACCCGCGGCTGCTAGAAATCTGGGGGTAGACCATGCCCGTGGCGATACGATTATTTTTATTGACAGTGATCTCGTCGTTACAGCGCAGTTTTTGCAAGCCCATGCCGATGGGTTGGCGGTTGGGAAAAAAGCATCTGGCAGCGATCGCATTTTTACCTATGGCAGGGTGATCAATACCTGTAATTTTGAGAATCCGACCAGCGAACCCTATAAAGTGACCGATTTCTCGGCAGCTTACTTTGCGACGGGCAATGTGGCGATCGCCCGCAAATGGCTTGATCAGGCAGGATCCTTCGACACTCGCTTTCAGTTATATGGCTGGGAAGATCTGGAACTGGGTGTACGACTCAAAAAAATCGGTCTCAAACTGGTGAAATGTCCTGATGCGGTGGGCTATCACTGGCATCCGCCGTTTTCACTCAAATACATCCCGAATTTGATCGATCGAGAAATTCAGCGGGGTCGTATGGGGGTGCTGTTTTACCAAAAACACCCGACCTGGGATGTGCGCATGATGATCCAGATGACCTGGTTGCATCGCATTCTTTGGGGCATTTTGTCTCTGGGGGGTCGGTTAAATGAGCGAACCATGGCTCCGTTCTTGCAATGGTTGATCGATCGCGGCAAGCCCCAACTGGCGTTGGAAGTCGCCCGGATTTTTCTCAATTGGTACAACGTGCGGGCAGTCTATGCAGCCTATGCCGAGAGTCAACGCTAAAGGTGACCCATGATCTCTATTCAAGCCCTAATGATTTTTGAGAGCGCGACAGCGAAGCTGTCGCGCTCTCAAACCGAGTGACAGATGCTCCTAAGAATATGCAGCCAAACCCCACTGGTCTAGGAGAAATGCGTATTCAACGGCGATCTCTTTGAGGCGTTCATAGCGTCCGGAGGCTCCGCCGTGCCCTGCACCCATGTTGGTTTTGAGCAATAGGATGTTGCTGTCGGTTTTGAGATTCCGCAGTTTGGCGACCCATTTGGCAGGTTCCCAATACGAGACACGGGGATCATTCAACCCAGCCGTGACTAGCATGGCAGGATAGTCTTTTTGCCCGACATTGTCGTAGGGTGAATAGGACTTCATGTACTCGTAGTAGGTTGGGTCGTTGGGGTTGCCCCATTCTTCCCACTCCATTACCGAGAGGGGTAGAGATTCGTCCAGGATCGTTGTCACCACATCGACAAACGGTACCTGGGCGATCACAGCTTTAAATAACTCTGGGCGCAGGTTGGTGACGGCACCCATGAGCAATCCGCCCGCACTACCACCGACGATCGCCAATTGATCGGGTGATGTCCAGGCTTCTTTGACCAGGTATTCGGCACAGGCAATGAAGTCGGTGAAGGTATTTTTCTTGTTGAGAAACTTACCGTCTTCATACCATTTGCGACCCATTTCAGCGCCCCCACGAATATGGGCGATCGCCAGTACCACACCCCGGTCTAACAAGGATAAGCGGTTGGATGAAAATGAATCGGGATAGCTATAGCCATAGGATCCATAACCCGCCATCAGTAAAGGATTGGCACCATTGCGCTGAGTGCCTTTGCGATAGACCAGTGACAGCGGTATGGCTGTGCCATCTGGGGCGATCGCTTCAACCCGTTCGCTAATGTATTGGGTGCGATCGTAGCCACCTAACACGGGGGTTTCTTTCTTGAGCTCTCGATTGCGGGTATCCAGATTGTAGTCAAACACTGAATTGGGCGTAACCAGAGAGGTGTAATTGAATCTCAGGATATTGGTATGGAATTCAGGATTTGTACCTTCGCTGACTTCGTAGGTGGGTTCGGGGAAGGCAACATAGTGTTCGTCGTGGCTGGATAATTTGCAGACGCGGACAACAGGCAAACCCGCCTGGCGTTCGGAGACCACGAGATGATCGACGAACGCACTGACGTCGGTAATCATGACTGCGTCGCGATGAGGAATCACCGTTTGCCAGTTCTCTTGGGTCGGTGCGGTAATGGGCGCTTTCATCACCTTAAAGTTGATCGCGTCTTCATTCGTGGTGATGTAAAAGAAGTCGCTGTGATGCTCGACGGCATATTCGATCCCGTGCGATCGCGGTTGGATGACCTGAAACGATCCAGTCGGACTATTCGCGTCGAGATAATGCACCTCTGAGGTAATCTTGCTGTTTAGGCTCAACAGCACATAGGCTTGACTGCGAGTCTTGCTCACTCCCAGATAATAAGACTCATCAGTTTCGTGATAGATCAAGACATCGCTGCTGGCAGGGGTTCCCAGGGTATGCCGAAACAGCTTGTAAGGACGGTGGGCAGCATCGACCTGGTTGTAAAACACCGTCTTGCTGTCATTTGCCCAGGCAAAGGAGTAATAGGTATCGGGAATATGTTCGGGATACAGTTGACGGGTTTCTAGATCCAGGAAATACAACGTATACAACTCTGACCCGTTGATATCAACCGAATACGCCAGCAATTTGTGATCGGGACTGACCTGGAAGACGCCGACGCGGAAGTAGTCATGACCTTCAGATAACTGGTTTTGGTCGAGCAGAATTTCTTCATCGGTATCCAGGCTGCCTGCCTTGCGGCAATAGATGGGATAGGCTTTGCCTGCTTCGGTGCGAGTGTAGTAGTAAAAATTGTCTTTGCGATAGGGAACCGATAAATCTGTTTCTTGAATGCGCGACAACATTTCTTGATAGAGCCTGGTCTGCAACGCTTCGGTGTGTTGCATCATTGCCTGGGTATAAGCATTTTCAGCGTCTAAGTAAGCAATCACCTCAGGGTTGTGGCGATCGCGCAACCAAAAGTACGGATCAATGCGGTCGTCGTCGTGTAACGAATGCACCTGATGCTGTTGTTTTGCAATAGGGGGAGTTATATGAGTGACAGGACGATTTTCTTGCTCCAGCATGGTAGAGGCTCAGTTTTATTTAGGAATCAGGATAATGAAGTTTAGGGTATTGAAAGTCTTACCCTGTGCCCAGTGTATAGCTTGAATCTGGCGATCGCTAATAACTGCGCGGCTGGCTCACCCGTCTTTTTTCTAAGGCTGAAAAGACTGGTGTGGCGAACACTCAATTTTGCAATATAGGGTGTGGGAGTGCAGCCCCCACGCAGGTTTTTTCTCGGCACCCTGTTGTTAAATGTTTAACTATGTCTACTAGTACACCAACTTAAAAGGTTTAGAGGGGGTGGAGGGGGTAAAACCCCCTCTTGGGGGCTCCGCCCCCAACCCCCCATGTTGCAAAATTTGGTGTTTGCAACACTAGTACAGCAAAACGAAAGTTTTGTAAGGGGTGAAGGGGTAGAACCCCTTCTTGGGGGCTCCGCCCCCAAACCTCATGTTGCAAAATTTCGTGTTTGCAGCACTAGTGACAGAGGGATCAGAAGGACTGCTGTGGCGTGCCCTTCGGGCACGCCACAGCAACTTTCCAACCTACAAGAGCCTGGGTCGTAGCCAATTAACTATTGGGGGGTGTTTCTACCAGTAAGGTAATGTTGCGGATGCCAATGACTTTGACGGTTCTACCGCGCACCAAGACAACATCTTGATCACAGCGAGCATACCAAGACGACCCATGAAACTGCACCCGTCCAACTCGTCCCGGTTGAATGGTCTCATACACCACAGCTTCTTGCCCAACATATTCGGGGTTGAGGGTGCGGGGCGATTGATCAGAGTCTTGCTCTGGCGTTGACTCGGATGCGGGGGAAAACAAATTCTGGAAACGCTTGAAAAAATTTAGCATCTTGCACGTTCAATCCTGGAGATGGGCTATGGCGATCGCAAATCAATTGTGATCTAAAGCATAGGAATCGGTACCCCATACAGGGATGAAATTTGGGGTTCTCGTTGATATGCCCGACGCCCTTGAGGTGGGATAGGTAGTGGATTGAACTTCTGAGCGGCAAGCGCATCGTTTTAACCCGCTACCCTCCCAGTTTTGAGCGCGCAGCGCTATATCAATCGATTGGGTATCGTTCCTAGAATTCCCGCGAACAGATTATTAAGAAACGAACGTATGACAGTTTTAGGATCGTGGATTTATAAAACCGCAGATTTATGGTTGTCGGTGCGGCGACGCCGCACTTCTAATTTAATCTACGATCCTTAGTCAAATTTACGATTGTGTTTGCACCCGTGTTGATATCGTTCAATTGCTTGCACCAATCTCAGGGTATCGCTGTGCGCCATAAATTCCAAGATGCGAGTTGTGGAGACTACCTATTTCCTAAACGGCTCATACTCACCTGCCACAGAGGCTGAACCCAGCAATTATTAAGATTAGTGGCTAGGGTGCCGTTTTCTGGCTCAGCACTCTCACTTAGGTCGATGAAACGGGAACGATAAAGCTACAGTCAAGGAAAGAGCCCTCAACTGGGAAATGTGAGTATGAGCATTCAATTGACGATCGCAGACTCCGTGTTAAACGCCATTCGTTTACCCACCGAGCAAGTCGAACAAGAACTCCGCAAAGAATTGGCGATCGCGCTATATCAGAAAACTTTACTGCCGTTTGAAGCGGCTAGCACCCTGGCACAGATTGAGCAATGTGAATTTGCCCAAATGGTGGGCGCAAAAGATGTAATCCGTCGCTGTCGGTTGACCGATGTGAATGGCAATGCGGTCTATACCTGTAGTGAGTGATGTCACGCAGGTCGCGTTTGGTGGAAAGGGTTGTAGGGTTTGCTTTGCTAGACCCAGCGCCCAACGACGACTCGGATTGTGCCATCGGATAGGACTTCTTCCTGCTCAATGGTGAACCCTTCCAGGGGTGCCGTTGCCATCAGCGCGTGGTATCCATAGCGTTGCATGACTCGGTTGAGCCAGATCTGGGAATAGGTGGTGCGATCGTAGTCTGAAATGATGGCGGCAAAGGTGCCGTCTGCTTGCTGCTGGAAACCAATATCGTTGCTCAGGGTGCCAATGTGCTTACGGCGCACAATCACCTCGGCTTTGTCGGCACGGCGATCGCCCTCGTAGCCATACAACGTTTGAGCCGTATCGTAGACTTCAACGTGTTTGAAGCCAACATCAGCCAATGCCTTGACCAATGCATCAACCAACTTGATTTGGGTTCTGATCGTGGTGAAGTGGGACATGGGAAGGGGATGGGGAGATGAAGGGATAGAGGGATGAAGGGATGAAGGAAGATTGATGTTTGGCAGCGCGGCGTCGCCGCGCTGCCAAACATCAATCTTCGATTTTGATTGAATGTGTGATCCTGAAGACTGTGGATGCCTCACGTCTCTTTCTAGTCTACGTCTAATGATCGGATCCCTTTTTGGAGGGTATATTGCTTCAACTCTTCGATTAATTGCACATCTTTAGAGGCGGTTCTGGCTCCGGCTTCGGCTGCCCATTGTTTGAGGGCTTCGATCTGGTCATGGGCGATCGCTGCCAGGGGAACAGTTTCTTCGATCGCCCGGATTATATCTTCGTTGGTGAAGTCGCGGCGCTGTCCTGCGGTACCTTGACCAAAGGCGCGGTGCATTCCGTCAATAATCACCTGTTCAATTTCGGCACCACTGAAGTTTTTGGTTTGCCGTGCCAGCATTGCCAGGTCAAAGTCTCGTAGGCGGCTGGGGCGTAATTTTTGCAGATGCACTTTGAAAATGTCTTGCCGTTCGGCTTCGGTGGGCAGGTTGAGAAAGAAGATTTCGTCAAATCGTCCTTTGCGTAAGAGTTCGGCAGGAAGGATCTGGATATTGTTGGCAGTCGCGACGATAAAAACAGGACTGGTCTTTTCTTGCATCCAGGTAATCAGTGAGCCAAATACACGACGACTGGTGCCAGAGTCGCCGTCGCTGCTGCTGGTGATATTGCCAAAGGCTTTGTCAATTTCGTCGATCCACAAGACACACGGGGCGATCGCTTCGACCAGTTGAATCATTTGCCGGATGCGGCTTTCGCTTTCGCCAACAATGCCACCAAATAGTCGCCCTGAGTCGAGTCTGAGTAAGGGCAACCGCCACTCATGGGCGATCGTTTTTGCCGATAGCGATTTGCCCGTCCCTTGAATGCCGACCAGTAACACGCCTTTGGGATTGGGAATGCCAAATCTGCGTGCTTCTTCGGTAAAGACATCCTGGCGCATTCTGACCCATTGCTTCAAGTTATCCAATCCGCCGACATTTTTAAGCGAGGTTTGAGCCGTAAAAAACTCCAGAATGCCGGTCTGCCGAATGGCTTGCTTTTTCTCTTCTAAAATGCTCAAAATATCGGTTTCGTTGACCTGTTGTTTGGCTGCCAGTGCTTTTGCCAAGACTCGTTGAATTCGGGCGCGACTCAGACCCTGACAGGCTTTGACCAGTTGTTCGCGGGCTAATCCGGTCAACTGTAATTTCTCTGGAACGACGAGTTGAGCAATCAGATAGTTAATTTCCTGGATATCGGGGAGAGGAAAATCAATCACCGTGATTTCCTCCATCAGTTCCGCTGGTAGGTCTAACGTATGGCTCAATATCAGCAGTGTTTTGCGGCTTTGTTTCAGTTCGCGGGTCAGGTTTTTGAGTTCTCTGATTACGGGGACGTTGCGATCGCTCAGAGGATTTTTGAAAATTGGATGTAAGTCTCGCAATACAAACAAACTGGCATCTTCAGCCAGTGTTTTGCTAATCCGGCTTAAGGCTGCCATGATGCTGCCTTTGTCTGCGCCACTATCCTTCCAGCCGCGTACTGTATCCCACACCAGCAGCTTGCGTTGTGGTTGCGATCGCCCTGCTACCTGGGCTAAGACGTCCTCAACGGGTTCTTCTTCGACCGCCACGATGTATATCAGGGGAAATCGTGCCCGAATCATCAGATCCAGTTGCTGAATCAGGTCTTGATGCGGCGTTTTAGGAGAATTGGATGGCGGCGATGGCGGAGAAAGAGTCATGCAGGTTGGCAAGCGGGTGGCATATCTTTAAGGATGCCGCGATCGCCTTACAAATGACCAGAATTTAAGCCATACATAACGATACGCAAAGGTTTATATTTCAAATTACAATTTGGCAGATGGCGTATTATCACCCTTAAAAGGGCAATATTAACCAACGATCACGATCGTTGTTGAAGCATTTTTTAGAGCAGTTGATGTGCTGAAGAGCGGTGCGGAGCGCCGCTCTTCAGCACATCAACATCCAGGTTCTGAGCACATCGTGCTAGAGATGATTTATGGTGAGTAAAACCAGAATGACAGTAAGGAGCATTGTGAATGAGTAATCTGCGTTATCCCTCGGGCGGTCTGTACGGGATCAATCGGCGTCGGTTTATTCAATATGGAGCGATCGCAGCCGGAGCGACAATTCTCTCTGCTTGTGCGGGTAGCGAATCAGAGTCTACTTCTGAAGGGTCTCCGACGACGAGCCCTGATGCTTCTGCCAGCCCTGCCGCCGGGGGTGAATTGGTCAAGATTTCCTATGGCACCAACTGGTTTGCCCAGGCAGAACATGGTGGGTTTTATCAGGCGGTGGCAACGGGTATTTATCAAGACTATGGGTTGGATGTCACCATTAAAATGGGAGGGCCTCAGGTCAACGGGACTCAGCTGTTGATGGGAGGCGCGATTGACTTTTTTATGGGATATGGGTCAGATGCCATTAAGGCAGTCGAAGAAGGCATTCCTAAAATCACAGTGGCTTCGATTTTCCAAAAAGATCCCCAGATTTTGATCGCGCATCCTGATACAGGTGCAAGCACATTAGCTGATCTAAAGGGCAGACCAATCTTTATTTCCTCAGCGGCTAATGTGACGTTCTGGCCGTTCCTGAAAGCAAAATTTGGGTTTACGGATGACCAAAAGCGTCCTTATAACTTCAACCCAGGCCCGTTTCTTGCCGATAAAAACGCTGCTCAGCAGGGCTATTTGAGTTCGGAACCCCTGGCAATTAAAAAAGAAGGGGGGTTTGATCCAGCCGTTTTCTTGTTAGCCGATTTTGGCTACAGTCCTTATTCCACTACGATCGAATGCAAACGAGACCTGGTCGAACAGAATCCCGATCTGGTGCAGCGCTTTGTCGATGCTTCTATCAAAGGGTGGTACAGCTATTTAGAGGGCGATCCGTCGGCGGCAAATCAGCTCATCAAGCAAGATAACCCGGAAATGACCGATGACCAGCTCGCCTATGGCATTGAAAAAATCAAGGAATATGGCATTGTGATGTCGGGAGATGCGGAAACTCTGGGAATTGGGGCAATGTCGGATGCCCGCTGGAAAGAATTTTTCGATACGATGGCGTCGGAGGGAATTTATAAGCCAGATACAGATTACACCCAGGCTTATACCCTGCAATTTGTGAATAAAGGTGTCGATGCCTATAAGGGTTAGGGGCATATTAAAACTGTTGCCCGACTCTGTAATGCTCAATAAGGAGACTGCCGAGGATGATGCATGAAGCAGCAATCAGGCTGAGTGATGTAAGCAAGGCATATGCGAATGGCACAATTGCTTTGCAAAACCTCAACCTCGCGGTTGGGGAAGGGGAATTTGTTAGTTTAGTCGGTCCGTCGGGTTGCGGCAAAAGCACGGTCTTGCGTCTGGTTGCTGGATTGGGAAAGATGAGTGCGGGAACGATTGACTGGTGTGGTCATCATTCTCAAAAAGAGTTGGCATTTGTCTTTCAAGAAGCGGCGTTAATGCCGTGGGCAACGGTTTGGGATAATGTGCGGTTGCCATTGAAATTAGCCAACGTGCCAAAGGCGATCGCGAATGCAGCGATTCAAGAAACGATTCGTCTGGTGGATCTCCAGGGGTTTGAACAGTGCTATCCGCGAGAACTGTCGGGCGGTATGAAAATGCGGGTGTCGATCGCCAGAGCATTGGTGACGAAGCCTGAAATTTTGCTGATGGATGAGCCATTTGGGGCATTGGATGAGATGACCCGCAGCAAGATGAATACGGATTTGCTCAATCTCTGGAGCCAAAAGCATTGGACGGTTGTGTTTGTCACCCACAATATCTATGAGGCAGTCTATCTGTCCAATCGAGTGGTGGTCATGGCAGCGCGACCGGGGCGAGTCGTGGCAGATATTGCGATCGAATCTCCTTACCCGCGTACGGAGGAATTTCGCACCAGTCCCCTGTTTAATGAATATTGTCGAGCCATCTCAATGGCACTGTCTCAAGCCAGTCAGCGCCCGTTTGATACAACCGATACTGAACTCTCTGCTCAGAGATTATTTAATTCTGCGGCTTAAAAAAGTAATGATTTTTTGTGGCGCGGGCGTCGCCCGCGCCACAAAAAATCATTGTATGAATACTCTCGTTTTCTCGTATGAATCGTGACTCCATCGTGACTAACTTGTTTAGTGGTTTTTCTCAAAACTCCAGCGATCGCCCCCCTGTTACGGATCCGGTTGACGGCAGTGGGGTGTCGGCATCTTCGCACTGGTCGCGCCTGTTTTCTGCGGATGTGATTGCACCGCTGATTGTGGGTGTGATTATGCTGGTTGCTTGGGAAGTGTTAGTGCGATGGTTGCATCTTCCTCCCTATTTACTTCCAGGTCCGCTTCTGGTGTTGCAAACGCTGGTTCAGGAATGGGGAACGCTGTTTCCGTCGCTGGTGATTACGATTCAGATTACGGTTGTGGCGTTTGTGGCGGCTGTCATTTCAGGGTTATTAATCGCAATTTTGTTTACTCAGAGTAAATGGATTGAGCGTAGCTTTTTCCCCTATGCTGTGGTGCTACAAACGACACCAATTGTGGCGATCGCCCCACTCATTATTCTCTGGGTGCGGCAGTTGGTGCCGGGTGAGCAATCTACGTTTATTTCATTAGTCATTTGTGCCTGGATCGTGGCTTTTTTCCCGATTCTCTCCAACACGACGCTGGGTTTAAATAGCGCTGACCACAATCTTCTCAACTTGTTCCAACTCTATAAAGCATCCCCCTGGAAAACGCTGATCTACCTGCGGTTGCCCAGTGCCATGCCCTATTTCCTGGGTGGGTTGCGGATCAGTGGCGGTTTAGCATTGATTGGGGCAGTGGTTGCCGAGTTTGTTGCTGGCACTGGCGGAACACATTCTGGCATTGCTTACCAAATTTTGATCTCTAGCTTTAATCTGCAAATTCCTCGAATGTTTGCTGCCCTGTTGATGACAACGTGTTTGGGGGTGCTGATCTTTGCGCTACTGACCGTCCTCTCTGACTATCTCTTAAGGAACTGGCATGAAAGTGCCGTTAGGCGAGAAAATTAGGCGTTGCTGGTTGTGATGATGGTTTTGCCGGTGGTACTTTGAGTGTCACCGGCAAAACTATGTCACCATCAAGCCATGCCCAGAATGCAAGCTGCCTGCTATCCTAACCAATGAATCCTTCTAATACATTGAATGCTGAGCATTACTGGCTCAAAAATGCTCATGTTCCTCTGGCGTTGATCGATCAACCGGAACCCCACTGGTTGAAGTCTCAAAGTCGCGATGGATTGGTCTGTGTTGATATTGAGATTCGCCAGGGAGCGATCGCCCAAATTGTTAGCGCTGACGTCGCCCTATCTGAATCTGTGCCGACTCTTGATCTAAAACGAGGTCTGGTCTGGTGTTGCTTTGTAGATATGCACACCCATTTAGATAAAGGTCATATCTGGGAGCGATCGCCCAATATGGCTCATACCTTTGACAGTGCGCTGGCGCTTGTCAAAGCCGATAGTGAAAAGCATTGGGCAGCAGAAGATCTCTATCGCCGTATGGAGTTTGGCTTGCGCTGTAGTTATGCTCATGGTACCCAGGCTATTCGTACCCATCTTGATTCCTTTGGCGAGCAGGGCAAGATTAGCTTTGACGTGTTTAAAGCCTTACAAGCAGAATGGGCAGATCGGGTCACACTCCAGGCCGTCTCTCTGGTTTCTTTAGATTATTGGCTGACCCCAGACGCCGAGCAGCTTGCCGATCGAGTAGTCGATATGGGGGGGATTTTGGGTGGCGTTGCCTACATGAACGATGCCCTGGAAGCTCAGATCGATCGTGCCTTTGTTCTGGCAAAAGAACGCAACCTAGCGCTCGATTTCCATGTGGACGAAACAGGCGATCCGACCTCCATCAGCCTGCGGTATATTGCCGATGCGGCGTTACGGCATGAGTTTACCCAGCCTATCGTCTGCGGTCATTGCTGTAGCCTATCTGCCCAGTCGCCAACGG
Organism: Calyptranema fuscum S582; assembly: GCF_055793305.1. Taxonomy (NCBI): domain Bacteria; kingdom Bacillati; phylum Cyanobacteriota; class Cyanophyceae; order Oculatellales; family Oculatellaceae; genus Calyptranema; species Calyptranema fuscum. The sequence goes on along the minus strand of NZ_JBSLYH010000007.1, from coordinate 183,016 downwards.
AAGCCCAGAAAACGATGGAGCGGGTGAAGCAAGCCCGTATTGGCATTGTCAGTTTGCCGATGTGCAATCTGTTTCTGCAAGACCGCAATCAGGACGCCAGTACCCCCTGGTTAGCGCCAACCCCAGATGCTGCTAACTCGGAATCGTTAGGCGTTGCACCTCATACACCTCGCTGGCGCGGTGTGACGCTGTTGCACGAGTTAAAACACTGTGGTATTCCTGTTGCCGTTGCGAGTGATAACTGCCGTGATCCTTTCTACGGATTTGGGGATCACGATGGTTTAGAAGTTTTCAATCAGGCGGTACGAATTGCCCATCTCGATACACCCTACGCCGATTGGTGTCAGATTGTGACCACGACTCCGGCTGACCTGATGGGTTTACCTAAAATTGGACGCATTGGGGTGGGCTTACCTGCCGATCTGATCTTGTTTAAGGCACGCTATTTTAGTGAGCTACTCGCCCGTCCTCAAAGCGATCGCACTGTTTTACGCCAGGGCAAGCCGATCGATACGACCCTGCCCGATTATGCTGAATTAGATGATCTGTTGGTCTAATGTCTAGACATAAAATAAAATCCTAGTTTTGTTGTGGCGCGGCGAAGCCGCGCCACAACAAAACTAGGATTTTATTAAATAGCAGATCCCTAAGAGTTACGGTTGAAATCATTGCCGCAATGGGCACTGGGCGTATGACCTCTAGGGAGGGGAGACATTTTGCAGCACTCGCACCTCAACGATTTGGCTGGGTTGGATGACCGCCGCCTGTCGGGCAGAATTGCGCGATCGATAGCGATCGCCATGCATCCGTTCAGACGTCGCATTCAGCAAAATATTGCGTCCCTGAATCGTGATTGCCCGTGCCACAAAGCGAATGCCCCGGTTACCCAATTCAAACTGACCGATCACCGGGCTACCTTCCGAGGCAATGATAGTGCCACTGCGATCGCGAATGGCTTGGCTTAAGACTAATACTTCTTGCCAGGGTTCTCCGGGTTCTATCTCCAACAGGGTTTCACCTGGATAACGCAGGCTCAAGACCGTGCCTTCTGGGATCAAGACATTTGCTGCTGCATTGACTGTGAGATCGCCTACTGGTGCGGGTGCCAGAGCCGGTAAATCACCACCATTCGCCGACGGGTCGGGCAAGGGTTGCCCAAAAGCCACGACCGTCGAATCTGTCGTAGTAGAGCCGGAACGCGGCGGAAATTGATTGACGGCTGCACTGGGCGCGGTTGGGGTAACGGTTGTGGGTCTAGATGGTGCTGAGTTTTGGGCGGGACGGGTTGCAGCTCCTGACAGCGGCGGCACCGTTACGGTAACAGGGCGATCGCTTAATAACGTGGCAGGTGGGAGTCCCTCCGAGGTCGTAGCCGTAGCCCTTGTTGATCGATTTGAGGGAGGTTCAATCACTGCTGGAGCGATCGCGGTGGGTGTTGGCGTGGGGGAGGGAGCGATCGCCGTCTCTGACGTCGGCAATTCTATCGGAATTTCGGTGGCTCCTGGTTCCAAAGGCGGTGGGGTAGCGATCGCAGGGGCTGGGCTGGGGTCTAAAACAGGGACAGCCGATGATAAGGATGGCACAGGCTGTATCTGTGGCGCGATCGCTGCACTGGGCGGGATGGCTGGGGTAGATGGAGTCGGTGGGACGGATGGAGTGGATGGGATAGATGGACTAGAGGAAGTGGCGATCGCGACATCTCCGGCAATTAGAGGACGCAACACCCAGCGATCGCTGGTGCCCGACTCAACCCGTTGCATTGCCACCTGTTCCGGTTGCAACTCTGTATTGGGTGCCAGTTCGATCACAATCCGAGTGAGCCCAGGTTGAAACTGATTGACCCGAATTTGCCGAATTGCTCCGGTATAACTTTGCTGTTCAGGCACAGCCCCCATATCTGTATTGGGCAAATCCACCACAATGCGGGCAGGTTGTGCCAACAAAAAATAACGGGGTGTGCTTCCCTCCGGTACCGTGATTTCTAATTGCCGACTGCTTGCATCAAATCGCCATGCCGTTAGAGTTGCTGCTGTGGCTGGAGCCGTTAGAGATACGGTCGAAAGAGTGGCGATCGCCACCAGACCCCCTAGACCCAATAGCGGATTTCCTAAACAGCCAGCCACTAGCCCAAGCTCTAACCAGAACTTCCGTCGAGAGTTCACCTTTGCCATCCCCATCAACCCAAGTTAAGACTCAAAGATATGCCAAAAAGTTGCTCAGTGGGGGTTTTCTTCCAGCCCTCGTATGCAACCTCAAGTAACGCTGTATCTAGCGGGCGAAGTGATTACAGACAGTCTTCTATAGCGTTAAGTTTAATCAGTCCTAACCTGGATCCGGTAAAAATTAACTCAACTTGACCTGGACGTGTGGATTGAGACAGCCCAACGTTCTGAGTTCTGGGTGATTAAGGCTATGTATAGCGGTACGCATTAGAGCACTGTAATACCTGCCCCAATTGGATAAGACTGCTATAGAATGGCATCAATTTGGTGTGCAGCCTTACAATTAAAGCCGCTACGCCATGCTGAGCAGTACAGCGAGGTTTTTGATGGTTCAGCAAATTTTGAGAGTGACGGAAGATACCGTCTTCAAACTCCGTCCTGAACAATCTTCAGCACTATCCGCTGAAGATCTTTACAGCGTCAAAGCAGGAACAACCTACGAAATTCAGTCATATGCGTATGCCAATGCCTTAGGCGACTTTAACGGTCACATCAAATTTGCCCTGCAAGGGCAATCCATTCAAGGGCGCAATACCTGGTTTGTGTATGATCGCCATGCCCAGGTCGAATTTGATGGCAAAGTCGTGTATCCCCTCGAAGATCAGTCGGCATTTCCCATCCTGCGCGTTGCCAAAGATACCGTATTCAAGCGGCGTCCTATTCAATCTGCTGCGTTGTCTGCCAGCGAGCAGTATGACATTAAAGCCGGACAAAGTTTTGATCTACAATCCTACGCCTATGCCGACAACCAGGGAGATTTTAGTAGCCACATCAAATTTGCGCTGCGGTATGAAAAAGACTATATCCGAGGGTTAAGTACCTGGTTTGCCTATGACCAGCATACCTATGTTGAGTTTGATGGCGAGGTGGTCTATCCACCCGAAGATCCCAGCACTTTTGTCTTGCGAGTCACTGAAAATACGGTACTAAAACGGCGTCCGGTGCAATCATCTCAACTCACGGCAGAGGAACTGTATGCGATTCCTAAAGGCTCAACCTTTAAGCTGCAATCTTATGCCTATGCAGATGCCAGTGGTTCGTTCAACAATCACATTAAAATTGCGCTGAAGTACGAAAAAGACTTCATTCAATACCTCAGCACCTGGTATGTCTATGTGGGTCATGCCCAAGTCGAGCAAAATGGCAAAGTGGTTTATCCACCCCCCAAACCGACCCCGTCGCCGACCCCAACCCCGACGTCGTCACCTATTTACACGGGCAAAGGTCTCAAATTGCCGGGCAACACGGGCACCTTCTATACAGATCAACCGATTATTCCGGGGGGCAGTTTTACCTGGGGTGAAGCCACAAAAAATGGCAGTCGCATTCCAGCTACCGCTGCGATCGTCGATAACATCGTCGGTTTAGCCAAGCAACTTCAAAAAGCTAGAGAGCAGATTGGCGTAACCTTTCGGGTCAATTCCTGGTATCGTCCGCCTGCCGTTAATGCCGCTGTTGGTGGGGTTTCTAACAGCCAGCATCTCTATGGCAAAGCGGCAGATTTAGAAGTGTCGGGTTATAGCGGTCGTCGTGTTGCCAATGCTGTGATGCTGTGGTGGCCCGGCGGCGTTGGTATCTATAGCAATATGCCCAATCTCGTGCATTTAGATATTGGTCCCAAACGCACCTGGGGGTTCTAAAGCTCAAAGCCGATGGGATGTCGATTGCTCAGGACTGAAGAACGCGAACCATGAATGCCCTATTGACTTCGTGGATGAATTCTAAGGATCGTGGATTAAATAAGATCGAATATCGAGTCGTTTGGAGGGGCGAACGGCCGTTCGCCCGTACAACACATCACCGGAGTTATTTAATTTCCATTCCTAAAGGTATGCGATCGCCAAGAACCATATCTTGCAGAAGAACACAGTACTTCGCCCCAGATTAATGATGGTTGTTGAGAGAGTCGCACCCCACGGGGGTGCGACTCTCTCACCCGATTTGGGATTGCGATATAGACACCTTAGCAACCGGCATCGCCTAACAAGGTGAGGGTAACGTCTTGTCCGTCCTTATTAACCTCGACGATCGCTGTATCGATCGCGACACTTTCAATTTCTCCTAACATACCTAACTCAACATCAACCTTGACCGTGGTCGCACCATCTTCGCTGCGAAAGGTTTGAGACGTTTGCTGACCATAAAATGCTTCACCGCTGGCTGCAATCCGATTAAATTTCACCATTTGCCCGTCAATCATCATTTCCATCGAGCCGGGATTGATGCCATTGAAAAAGACAAAGCGATCGCGACTTTCTCGGTCGGGCTTCCAGAGTGTCATGCCACAGCCGCGATCGCTCAGTTGATCGAGCGTAAATTCCTCAACGGTTGGCACATCGGTTTGATCAGCCAGAGGATCGGATGTGTCAGGTGGAGCGGTTGGGCTGATTTCAGGGCGAACTGAACTAGAGACAGTCGCTTGAGGCGTTGCTGTAGAAGTTGCTAATGGTGTAGATGGGGTTTGAGCGTCGCAACCGACGAGTGCAAGCGCCAGAATAGAGAGTAAGATGGTTCGTTTCATTAGGTTTATTTAAAGATTCACTACACAAAAGGCAGCATGAGTTTCACTGCCACTGTTAAAATCCACTAAAATCCACTTAACCTGATTTTCTTTAGCCCTGTCTTGTAATTTTTTTCATGAGTGACACTATTCTCAGCGTCCGCAATCTCCAGGTCGAATTTCAAACCGATTATCGGATGGTCAAAGCCGTTAACGGAATTTCGTTTGATGTGAAACGGGGGCAGACGCTTGGAATTGTAGGCGAGTCGGGTTCGGGTAAGTCGGTCACTGCTCTGGCTGTCATGGGGCTAGTGCCCAACCCACCGGGCAAAATTACAGCGGGCGAAATTTGGTTCAAAGACCTGGAAGAGGGCAGTGAAGCCACCAACCTACTTACCCTCTCCGAAGAACAGATGCAGCACTATCGGGGCGGGCAGGCATCCATGATCTTTCAGGAGCCGCTCAGTTCTCTCAACCCGGTGTATACTTGCGGCTTTCAACTGATTGAAGCAATTCGACAACATCAAAATATTCCTTTGCCAGAGGCACGCAGGCGCGCAATTAATCTGCTGCAAGAAGTGAAGTTGTTACCCAGTGATGAGGAGTTGCAACGACGCTGTATTGAGGAATGGCAGCGGCAAAAGAGTGTTGCCTCCGGGTTTCCTCAAAAACAAGAGCTGGGTGCAGAACTGAGTGAACGAGAGATTCTAACTGAAATCAATCGCCAAAAGCACGCCATTTTAGACCGTTATCCCCATGAGCTATCGGGGGGGCAGATTCAGCGGGTAATGATTGCTATGGCAATTTCGTGTAACCCCAGCTTGTTAATTGCCGATGAGCCAACGACCGCTTTAGATGTAACGGTACAGGCAACGATTCTCGACTTGCTGCGGGAACTGCGCGATCGCCGGGGGATGTCTATTATGTTCATCACCCACGACCTCAGCCTGATTGCAGATATTGCGGATTCCGTTGCGGTGATGTATCAGGGCAAAATTGTTGAATGGGGGTCGGTGTGGGAAATTTTCTCGAATCCTCAGCATCCTTATACCAAAGGCTTGCTCACCTGCCGACCCCAACTTGATAAACGAATGCGGTATTTGCCGACCATCACAGACTTTATGGAAGTGACGACCACGGCAGAGGGCGACATTCTGATTCAAGAGCGCCAGTTAGATGCTGCTCAAGCTCAACGGCTGAGCTCAGAAATTGAAGAAACCGAAACCAATCAGCGGATGGCAGATTTACAACAATTGCCGCCATTGCTATCGGTTCGCAACTTGCGCGTCGGGTTTCCGATTAAAGGTATGTTTGGGCAGGTCGAGCGATACATTATGGCAGTGAATAATGTTTCGTTTGAATTATATCCCGGTGAAACTTTGGGGTTGGTAGGAGAATCCGGTTGTGGCAAGACTACGTTGGCGCGAACGTTACTGCGCCTGGTCAACCCCATCAGTGGCGAGATTTGGTTTGAAGGTCAAGAGATCACTCACTTGAAAGGCAGCACGCTACGCAAGTTGCGCCGGGATATGCAAATTATTTTTCAAGATCCCTACAGCTCTCTCGACCCCCGTATCACGATTGGGGAAGCCGTAAGTGAGCCGCTGAAAATTCATGCGATCGGCAGCAATCGGCAGAATTTAAGAGAGCGAGTCGATTATCTATTGGATCGGGTTGGCTTAGATCCCAATTGCCGCAATCGGTATCCTCACGAGTTTTCCGGCGGACAGCGGCAACGTATTTGTATTGCGCGGGCACTAGCACTCAATCCCCGCTTCATTGTGTGTGATGAGTCAGTCTCTGCATTGGATGTTTCCGTGCAGGCGCAGGTTTTGAATTTGCTGAAGGAATTGCAAAGCGAGTTTCAATTGACCTACATCTTTATTTCCCATGACCTGAATGTAGTTAAGTTTATGAGCGATCGCATGATTGTCATGAACCAGGGCAACATTGAGGAAATGGGGCTAGCCGAACAGATTTATCGGCAACCCCAGAAAGCCTACACTCAGCAACTGATCTCCGCCATTCCCTTAGGCAACCTGGAACAAATTCGCCATCGTCAGGCGGAACGTGGCATCGTCGTCAATTAGCATAAGAACTCGACTGGAACCAACAAACTCTACACTGTAGATATATAACTGGCACAGTACCGTGTTGGCACAGTATTGTATATTTACGCTCACCGACGCTGCTATATCCGAGTCTGAGGTTAGTCTGGGCTGTCATACAGCTTCAGGCACCGTCGCCCTATCGAGATATTCAGTTAAACGCTTTGTCGGAGCATCTCGGAGGCTCTTATGGTTCAGTTTCATATCCAGCCTGATAGTGAGATTCCTGCATCAACCCAGCTGTACAACCAAATTCGGTTTGCGATCGCATCGCGACAGTTTCCACCCGGTCATCGCTTACCCAGTACCCGCCAACTGGCAATGCAAACGGGGTTACACCGCAATACGATTAGCAAAGTCTATCGACAACTCGAAGAAGCAGGGGTGGTTGATGCGCAGGCTGGTTCCGGTATTTATGTCCGGGCACAAGGAGATGAAGGCGGCGGACGCAGTGGGCGATCGCCAATTTTAGAGAAATATCCAGAAGCCTATAAGCTGGTGCAAAAGAGTTTAGATGATCTGCTGAGTCAGGGTTGCTCATTGGGGCAGGCACGGGAAATTTTCTTATCAGAAATTGATTGGCGATTGCGTTGTAGTGCGCGAGTTTTGGTGACAGCTCCCAGCCAGGATATTGGCGCAGGTGAGTTAATGGTGCGGGAGTTAGAACAGGCACTCAAGATCCCGGTACAACTGGTGCCCCTGGAGGAATTGGGTCAGGTCTTAGACCAGGCAAGAGGGGGCACGGTCGTCACCAGCCGTTACTTCATTGGAGATGCAGAGGCGATCGCGGGTCCCAAGTCGGTTCGCGTTGTTCCAGTTGATATTTACGACTACAACAAAGAAATCCTGGTGCTCAAAGGATTGCCTAAAGATACTTGCATTGGTTTAGTCAGCCTCAGTTCGGGCATTCTTAGAGCCGCAGAAGTTATCTTGCATAGCTTGCGGGGAGATGAGTTGTTGGTGATGACGGCTCAAGCCGACGACGCTTATAAATTGGCATCCATGGTGCGCAGTGCGCAAAGCATTGTCTGTGACCAGGCGAGTGCCGAAACCCTTAAAACTGCTGTCCAAACTGCCAGAGATGACTTAATTCGCCCACCCAAAATTATTGTCTGTGAAAATTATATTGGCGAAAAATCGATCAGCTTGCTCAAGCGAGAATTAGGTTTGGATTAACCCCCAACGGACAGATATACCAATCCTCCATGGCGTGGAGTACAAAGTTTTGATAGAGCCGCGCGGAGCGCGGCTCTATCTCAATAGCCGTAATCTGCTGAGGTACGAAGCGCTATTGTCGCAAGCTTTTCAGAGCAAGGCTTTCAAAAAATTACCTCAGCCGAAATAAAAGTAGTTGATTAATTTGCCATTCGTTAAAATTATTGTCACTAATCAAAACTAGGCTCTGACTGCCGTCTGGTAGGCGAGGACCCAGCGTCATGCCTTCCAAATTGTCTAAGGGAATATCTAACTGATTCAGGTCAAGTAGTAATCGCTTACGCAACGGCTCGATGCCATCCAGTTCCCCTGACAATGCCGGAATGCCTGATATATCCGTTGCACCCCCCACAACAAACTGAAAAATCTGGGCACCAAACCCAGCCAACCCGACCGATCGCTCAAGACTTAAAAAATGACCGGCTTGATCGAGTGATAGAATTTCGCTGAGTCCGGTTTCTACAGCATTTTCCGGAGGCGGATCAATCAAATACAGATGCTCAGACAGCAACGTCGGCAAGGTATCGCCAATCAGGTAATGCAATAAACGGCTGCGGGTCGGTGGGACGGCATCTGTCTCTGCATCCTCAGCCGCGTCTTGTGCCAGATTTGATTCGGTCGCCGCAAATAGACGAAACGGTTCTAATGGATTTGCCGTAGAACTGCCAGGGTTTAAGGTCAGTGCTTCAAACGCCTGATTGTTTTGAATGCCTTGCGGCTGACCTTCTACAATTTGCGGCAAATACCTTTCTGGAATCGGCAATTTTCCTAGCCATTGCCCCGTCTCCAGATCAAATTCGCTAATAAACGGTAATGCTTCTCCGTCAGCTGACCCTTCACTGGAAATAAAGACAGAATGACGAGGGGACAAGGCGATTCCTTCTGCATCAATGCTGCCCTCCGCGTAGGGTTGTCCATCAGCCTGTTGCAAAACAGTAACGTTTTCAATCTCAACCTGGTCAATGGCGATCGCCTCGTCTGCCTGATTTAACGTCAGCTTTAGCGTATAAAAATGAGCCGGAGCGTAATGACTGCGATCGTCAGACATAACGTAAAAGCGATCGCGCTCCCGATCGTATGTTATGGCAGACAGTCCACCGACCCGTGTCTCTGCAACTGTTGTTTGGGGTAACTCATAAGCACCCAAAAAGTCTAACGACAGATCTAAAAATAATCGTTCTTCTGCACTAACTTGAGGCAGACTGCAAGCCGTCAAAAAACTGCATAGCACTACCAGAATGGCAACGAAAGATAAAAGTTTTGGTCGATACACAGCGATCGCATTCCCATTCATGCTGAAACGTCGAGACAGAAATAGTTTGAGGCGCAGGGGCTTATCATTGGGTAAAAAATCCTGGGTGCATCTCGAAAATCCTGGTTCAAATGCTAAGCCATTACAGGATTGGATGGCTGCGACCCAAAATCCATCTTAATCAAGCAAGTGCCTCAAGATTACACCGGGATTTAGCGTCCCCACAACCCCAACCCAAGCGATCGCCAAGCCATCCGTTAAGAAAACACAAAAAAGCTCAAGCGTTTATGCTTGAGCTTTTTCAAATTTAAGCTAGTTTGCTAAAACCTGTAGGACTGATCGACTAGCGATGCAACATCCAACCGGAGTTAGACGCCAATCTAAGGTTAGCTGTGAGGACTTAGTAACCGCGAGAGAAACCATCGCGTCTACCGCCACCGCCACCGCCACCAAACGAACCTCTATTTTCGCGAGGCTTCGCTTTATTGACTTTCATATCGCGCCCCATCCATTCTGCACCGTCAAGTGCATCAATGGCTGCTTGCTCTTCAGCTTCAGTGTTCATTTCAACGAAGCCGAAGCCACGAATACGACCTGTTTCCCGATCAGTCGGAAGCTGAACTCGCTTGACTGAACCATATTCTGCAAAGGCAGCGCTTAAATCTGCTTCTGTAACCTCATAGGAAAGATTACCAACATATATCGACATAGTCTATTCTCCAAAATCAGAGGTGTATAGAGAGTGAGATTTCGGAGAGAAGCCTGTCAATACAAAACGCGAAGAACCCGTTAATATTTGAAACAAATGCCACAACCGATACTTATTCTCATCGATCACTATAGCACTTTAGACAAATTGTGGGAATTATGCTTTATAAAAAATGCCAAAATCCAGCATTATTTAAAAAATAAAGCTCTAGAAACGGACAATATTGTCTGACAAACTCGATTTTCAAAGCGATCTGACATAGTCAATGTGATCTAGATCTCATCTTAACTGACTTTAGATCACTTACGAACAAAGTCTGCTGTCGTGCTCAAAGCCTTACCTCATCGCAGATTGCCAGGATGTTGATCCCTTCGTTGTTAAAGAAAAAACAGGGTCGTCAACCGCATTGGTCGTAAAAGGCTGTTTGTAAAGCTTTGTTAAGCAGTTTTTGCGGTCTATGGTTGCTTGGTTTGGCTCGGTCTGGGCAGGATTCAGCACATCCTCGTCATATTTATGAGGCAATTGCTTATTCTGCGTTAGATTAATTGCTCGATGTTTTCGTAGAGAGAAGCGATCGCGCACGTAAAACCGATGCTGGCAAATTCGACCCAATCTCCAGCCCGATAAATCTGGGGCACCCAAAGATTGTTAGATTTACGCTGAAATCGTTCAACCAAAATTTGTTTTTGATGGATGAGAACGTACTCTTCCAATTCTGCGATCGCCTTATAGTTGGCAAACTTATCGCCTCGATCAAAGGCTTCGGTAGAGTCCGATAACACTTCAATGATCAGTTTGGGATACAGAATAAAATCTTCATTTGAACTGCGATCTCTGTCGTCACACGTTACAGCCAGATCAGAGTAATAAAACAGGTTCAATGAAGGTATCCGAACTTTCATGTCCGTCGCATAGGAGAGACAACGCGTCCCGCGTAAATGGTTAACGAGTAGGGCAGAGAGGTTTCCAGTAATAATGACATGGGCTTTACTGGCTCCTGCCATGGCGACGATTTGCCCCTGAAGATACTCATGCTTCAGCGGACTAATACGCTCGATTTCTAAATAGTCTTCTGGTGTAAAGTATGCATGACTTTTATTAACGATCATCGCTACTTTCCTCCTTATGTTGACAAAAGCTTCGGAATCCATTTAGGAAACTGAGACTTACCGTGTTCACAAGTTGATAATGCTATGTGTTATCAATTAGTCATTAGTTTTAATTAATTTCATTTCAAAGCAATCGCCCTGGTAATATCACAGCAATTTAAACCGTCTCCTGCTTTGATAGTTTAGGTATCCCAACATAGGCTTAATTCTTGAAAGTCTTACTTTAACTGGGTTAAAGAAGCTACTCGCGATGTTACTGTACCGGATGCGTGAAAGTGGATTAGTAAGGGTAGGATTTGACTCCTATGGATGATTCTCGATCTGTGTATGGGCGGAGTGGATCTCGACCATATAACGAATGTCCAGTCCCTGTTTCCCCTGAAACTCTTGCCAATAGTCTTGCTGAACTCGCAGATGCACAAGGATTAAAAATCATTTCGTACGCTTTACGCACTCGTGGAGTTACTATTACTCTCCACGAATACGATAATTGGGATGGTGGAATATGGACATGGTTGATTACAGTATTCCTATTTCCAAAAGACTGGGCTGCGTTTGATGGTACGGAAGCAAGAGCCGCAGTTGAGAAAGAACTTACTGAACTTTCCAACGCTATTGTGGTGAGTAGTGCGCACGATTTTATAGTGCGACTTGCAGCAATTGCAGTTTCATCCTTCCCAAGTGTAACGAATCAAGGGCGGGCACATTCAGCGAATCCAGCAGCTATTGAACATGAAGGCTTGCTGTTCAGATCTCAACCAGAAGTCCTGTTATTCGTTGCTCTTCGCGATACGGGTCTACCAGTAATGCCATTGCCAGTCGTAACATTTAAGGGACCTCGCTTTAAGCGGATCGAACCCGACTTTATTGTCATTTGTCAGGGCGTGACTTTTGTTGTAGAAGTGGATGGTGATCGCTGGCATCAAGAATCCCCATCTGCGGCACAAGAGCGCTTACGCCACTTGGAAGATGAGGGTGTGAGAATTCTTCGTGTATCTGCTGAGGACTGTAACTCAATTGACTCTGCTAAGAAGACAGCAAAAAACATTCTATTTAGAATTGAACGGATATTGAAGAGTCGCTAGTGCGAAAAGGTGAGCAATGTTACGGGGTTAAGCGGTGAAAAGCGGGTGAGTGAAGCAATGGGGAGCGATCGCGATAGTTGAATATGCAATAACCGATCGTGCCAAATCTGTCCTTGCCTGTTTTGTTCGGTTTGCCATGCGATCGCCAGTTGCAAATGTTCCAGGGTGGCGAGTGCCAGTACGATTCGCCCTTGAGGATGCAGAGATTGAGCGCAGTGGCTCAAAATTTGCGGTAGGTTGCCACCACTGCCCCCAATGAAGATGCGATCGGGCGTGGGTAGTGCTTCTAAGGCTGTAGGAGCTTTCCCCTGGATGGGGGTGATGTTGGGGGTTTGGAAGCGTTGGCTGTTTTGTCGGATCAGGGTGATGCCAGCGGCAGTTTTTTCGATCGCGTAAAGCTTAGAATCGGGAAATAGGCGGGCAATTTCGATTGAGACGGAGCCTGTGCCGGCTCCGATATCCCAAATGGTTTGATCGGGTTGGAGTGCCAGTTCACCTAAAATCAACACGCGGATTTCGCGTTTGGTCATTAAACCGGGGCGATCGCTAAAACTGAGAAAGTGATGATCTGCCAATCCCAATGCAGGTAAGTGCTGTAAGTCTAATGGAGTGATCTCACTCGCGGCAGAGCGCAACAAGACAACCACATTCAGCGGTTCAAAGGTCTGATCAACCAGGCTGGTTGGTTGGAAGACGTTTACCCGTTCTTGCCGACTGCCCAAGTTTTCGCACACCCAGCATTGATACTGTCCCGGTAGGTCAAGGGCAATCAGCAACTGGGCGATCGCACTGGGGGTATTGGTGCCATCGGTGAGGACGGCAATTTTGTCATGTCCCTGTTGCAGGGTTTGGGTTAGTTCGTCGAGCGATCGCCCGTGGGCACTGATAACTTTGGCGTCTTGCCAGGGAACTTTGATGCGGCTGAAGGCGAGTTGAACAGAACTGAGATGGGGATGAATTGTGATCTGATCGGCGGGTAATTCTGCGAGTAATAATCGTCCCAGGCCAAAAAACAGCGGATCACCGGAGACGAGAACGACGATCAGCGGCGATTTGGACACTGTAGAACTGTTGTGGATCTGGTTGCGAATCAGTTCGATAGCGGTGTGAAAGTCGCCCAGGGTAAAGCGTTCGGCGGTGTGGTCGGGGAAATAGCTGAGATGGCGATCGCTGCCGACTAAGAGTGTGGCTTGTTCAAGCAGTTGATCAACGCTGGCACTTAAGCCTGGGGCTCCGTCTAAACCGATGCCCACAATATGGATGGGTGTGATTTGGTCAGCAATGCCCATGGGCTGAAGGGTTCCTGAGGACAACGTAAGGGTTTGGTATTTTAGAAATTCAAAATGATAGGCTGGTAACACCGTACTAGAATTTTGTATCAAGAGCTACCTACTGATTTGGCTCGTTTGATGCAACAGAGCATTGATCCAGAACCTCAGCGACTCTACAGGCACTCTGGATACGCGCTAGTTCGGGCATTCTCCTCACTGTGCTGTTGTTCTATGACTGCATTTTCTTCGAGTTGGCAACATCATTTCGTTGAAACGAACCACATTCGCTTGCACTGCGTGACGCAGGGCGAAGGTGAGCTGGTGGTTCTGCTGCATGGCTTTCCAGAGTTCTGGTATTCCTGGCGGCACCAAATTCCGGCATTAGCGCGTTATTTTAAGGTGGTTGTTCCCGATCTGCGCGGCTACAACGATTCTGACAAACCCAGTAGTGGCTATGATCTGGATACGTTGAGTGCTGACATTCAAGGGCTGATCAAAAGCTTGGGCTACACACGTGCGAATGTTGTCGGGCATGACTGGGGTGGGGCGATCGCCTGGAATTTGGCACACAAATTTCCCCAATCTCTTAACCGTCTGGCAGTGCTCAATGCGCCCCATCCATACCGTTTTTTAAAAGATTGGATTAGCAACTTAGACCAAATTCGCCGCAGTTGGTACATTCTGGCAGTGCAAGTGCCTGGATTGCCAGAGTGGTTGATTCAGCAAAACTTGAAAACCATTGTCACCAGTCTGTTTCAAGAACAATCTATCCGCAAAGGGGCATTTAGCAAGAGCGATACGGAAATTTATCAAGCCGCGTTATCCAAACCCGGTGTCATCCACGCCACGCTGAACTATTATCGTCAAATTTTTGCACCCCAAGTTTGGTTGCGGAGTTGGGGGCGATCGCCCGATCCGGTGACGGTTCCGACGTTAGTGCTGTGGGGAGAAGATGATTTTTACTTGAGCCAGCGATTAGCCGAGGGTATGGAACAGTTTGTTGCGGCACCGTTCAAGCTCACCTTGGTGCCCCATTGTGGGCACTGGATTCAACAAGAAGTTCCACAAACTGTTAACCGAGAACTGCTCAATTTTCTCAGATCCTAAAACGAACATCACTGCGAATATTCAAGTTTTAAGTTGGCATAGCGCTGCGTGGATTGATGCAGTACGGTGTTGTGGGGCACGGAGCGTCCTACAACACCGTTTCTGTACTTAAGATCGTGGATTTAATAAAACCGAAGATTTATGTTTGGAAGCGCGGCGGAGCCGCGCTTCCAAACATAAACTTCCGGTTTTAATTAATTTGTGATCCTTACCAACTTGCACACTGCTATGGGCACCATTCAACACACAACCGTAAGGACACAGGATGACGCGGAGAAACTGGGTCGCTAGGATAGGCTAGCAATCTACTTACATTCACCTCTGCTCATGGTTCTAGTTAACACGACCAACGGTCAAGTTGGAGTGGTCACCAACAGTAAATTCAGCCCATTTCTCACGAATGCTCCCATTTTTACAGACATTGCCCAATCCAGTACAGGGCAGATTTATGCTGCCGATTTTCAGTCGCTTTATAAACTGAATCGCAGCTCTGGCAGCATCACAAACGTAGGTTCTTTCGGAGTCAGCAATATTACAGGACTGGGATTCGGTCCTAAAAATCGGCTATATGCTATCGGCGGGTCTAATTTTTATCGAATCAACTTAACTACGGGTCAGGCAAAACGGATTTCTACCATTCCAGATTTCTATAGCAGTGGCGATATTGTCTATGACAAAACTCGACGGCAATTTTTTGCAACCTCTCGTTCCTTTGGTAGCAAAGACAGCCTTTACTCCATCAACTTGAGTGGCAAAGGAACCGAAATTGGGAATACCCGTTTTAATGATGTCTTTGGCTTAGCCTTTAAGGGTAAAACCCTCACAGGATATACTGATGCACGTCAAGAAATTTCGATTAATATCACGACTGGCAAAGGGACGCTCAAGCGGCGAGTCAGCTTAGTGGGCGAAATTTGGGGCGCAACTTGAGGACTAAAACGTAAATAAAAACCAGATGGTTTAGGTTGGTTCAATTCCCGATCCAGTAGTAGCATTCACTGCTTTTTGAAGACTATAGCGCTACGCACTTGGCTAGAACCAAATTATTTTGAGAAAGTCATGCTCTGCATGACTTTCTCAAAATAATTTGTACTCTACCTCAAAATAATTTGTACTCTACTCGATTGCAAATTGTTATAAGCGCTATGTACTCAAAACCAGAATGGTCATAGTTTGAAAAGCGGCGCTCCGCGCCGCTTTTCAAACTATGACCTGCGCGAACAGGATGGCATAACGCTATGCTTATCAATCGCAGGTTGGCTCAAGAGGACGGTTGAGAAAGTTTGGCAATTCCGCCTAACCCAAACAACCAAACTGCCATCATTACCCAGTGAAAGGCAACGACTGTCCAGATTGAGCCAGTCAATATATAAGTTGCTGTACAGGCAATGCCCAATAATCCAGTGAGCACGGGAAAGATGGGTTCATTCAAAGGCGATCGCCCTGCTTTAAATAACCCCGGCACCTTCAGCGGATGGTACACCATAAACAGCAGTAAACTGATGCCTGCCCAGGTTGCCCATTGAATCAGGGGTAGCCCTTCGCTCAGCGGGGGGATAAGTAATACTCTAAAAATCAATTCTTCCAACAGGACTGGGGAAACTAGCGTAATAACAACGCCTTTGACGATAGCCCAGCCACTCTCTGCGCTGGAGTTGGGGCGCAAGAATCCACCATACCAGCCTACCGGAAAGGCGATCGCACTATAAAGCAGAAAAATTGCCAGCGCTATTAGCCAATCGTGTAGCGATGGCACGGTCAAAAAAGCCTGAGAGAGACGGGTTAGGACAGTTGACATCATGGGCATGAAAACATATGTCGCGGATGCGGATCTGGATGCGGATCTAAGTTAGAGCGATACACCCCTCAAGTGACCCCGTGGATCCGAGGAACGGGCACTGCGAAGTTTTTCGTAATACTCTCGCTCAATGGGGCTGGGGTCTTTGGGTGGCACAATCACGACCCGTACCAACTGATCCGTCCGACCCCCTTTAGGATTCAACCACCCTTTGCCTCTCAGCCGCAACGTCTGTCCTGACTTAATTCCGGCTGGGATATTCATGCTGACAGTGCTATCGGGGGTGGGCACTTCAATCACCGCTCCCAACACCGCTTCATCGGGTGTAATCGGCAATTCACACATCAAATTCTCACCTTCAAATTGGAAGAAGGGATGGGGTTGCAATTCAATTTTGAGATAGAGATCGCCTCGCTTGGGGTTATAGGGACTTTGTTGCCCCTTACCTTTAATCCGCAAGCGACTGCCTGATTTCGCACCCGCAGGAATACGAACATCGACAATCTCTGTGCCAATATTCAAACGTTTTTGCACACCACGAAATGCATCAGAAAAGGACAGGGTCAAGGTCGATTCCAGATCTAATGCACCTGCTGTCGCTGTGCTGTCAAAATTAGAAAAATCGCCATAGCCACCATACCCCGTCGATCCACTTCGGGGAGATGTCCGATAGCCATAGGGTTGTCCTGCGTTGGGGTCGCCACCAAATCGACCCAACAACTCGTTAATAAAGTCATCAAAGCTGCCATATTGACTGAAGTCAAAGCCGCCGAAATCTGGCGCACCTGTTCCTGAAGGCGACCAAGAGCCAGCTTGCTTCCAATATTGCCCAAACTGGTCGTACTTTTTCCGTTTGTCGGGGTCTGAAAGAACTTCATAGGCTTCGTTGACTTCTTTAAAACGAGCCTCTGCCGCCTGGTTCCCCGGATTCATATCTGGATGATATTGTCGCGCCAGTTTTCGGTATACTCGCTTGATTTCATCTGCACTGGCAGTTTTGGTTACTCCCAAAATTGCATAGTAATCTTTGAAGTCCGTCGCAGCCATGCACTTGTTTCCTCCGTGAGGTCTGATTCTAAACTATCAAGGCTGTTTATGGTATTCTGTTCGGTTCTTACATGCCCGATAGGTGCAATTCCCGTACTTTATGCATTTTCGTCGAATCATTCGATACTTGCATATCGCGCTTCGCGCCTGGATAGATGACAGGTTTTGTGTGGGAACCTCGCTCCGCGAGGTTCCCACACAAAACCTGGACATTGCGCACTTGAGAATTGCTATAAAAGATTTTATGGAATTTTGGGGTTTGAAAAGGGGTAAGGATCGTGGGTTTTATTAAATTCACCATCCTAAATGAAGCAACGTCGATGTGAATCTTATCTCAATCTTCGTTCAGTGTAATGTTTTAGCGTATTATGGAATCTTGGATGCGTCATTGGCAGATGGGCAGCAACCGCCAAATCAAAATTTTGTCAGAAAACGTTTGACAAATGTACCGCTTGGTCTGCACAATAGAGATCGCGCCAATTAAGGGACTGTAGTTCAATTGGTTAGAGCACCGCCCTGTCACGGCGGAAGTTGCGGGTTCGAGCCCCGTCAGTCCCGTTCTAACGAAAGTCAAAATCTCTGTACCGTTCTTGTGGAAGGATAGCAGTGGAGCTGTTGTTCTCTTAACAAGAATTGGGCTGTATTAAATCTACGCGTCTAATAAGGCGAACCTGAACCTTGGTAGTCTTGCCCGAAGGGCAAGACTACCAAGGTTCATCAACCTTTGATGACCTCTAGAATGACGCAGAGGGACATCGAGATGAATATTTCATCCTTCTAAATGCGGCAAGATTTTAGATAAATCTAAATAGTTATCAATCACATCTGCCAGAGAGTTCAGCATCATTTCTCGCTGATCGCGATAGTTGGGAATGCCCGTTGGTAACGATTTTAAGCCGCGTTGTTGACGCAAGCGGTTCAACCATGCCCGTCGCCAGGGACCGTTATCAAAAATGCCGTGCAGGTAGGTGCCCCAGATTGACTGGGTTACATCGACAACGCCCAAGTTATTGTCATCAAACAATGATTTGAAGACGACGCCTCCGTCTGGATTGGCTTCTGTATCAACCAGGTGGCTGCGTCCTTGATGCAGTTCATAGCCCGATACGGGTAAGCCAGGTTGGGGGAAGTTAGAGGTGACCAGGCGTTGTCGAGCGATCTTTTGAGCCGTGATGACTGTTTTTAGCGGCACCAGCCCCAGCCCTTTATATCGACCTTCCTGGCCTTCGATGCCTTCGGGGTCGGCTAACAGTTTGCCCATCATCTGGAATCCTCCGCAGATGCCTAAGATGGTTCCGCCTGCGGCTGCGTAGCTTTGGACGGCTTCGGCAATGCCAGTGCGTTGCATGGCAACCAGGTCGGCGATGGTTGTTTTGGAACCGGGCAAAATGATGGCATCGGGATGCCCCAGAGAATCTTTTAACCCTACATATCTGAGGGATACGCTGGGTTCCGCATCCAGAGGATCAAAGTCGGTGAAGTTAGAAATTCGAGGGAGACGGATGACGGCGATCGTTAGATCGGCACTGGGGCTATTGTTGGGCGATCGATCGAGCAAGGATAGAGAGTCTTCTGCGGGAAAGGGTTGATCGAGCCAGGGAATGACCCCAATGACTGGAATACCCGTTCTTTCTTCAAGCCAGGTGATGCCCGATTGCAAAAGCGATCGCTGACCTCGAAACTTATTGATGACAACGCCTTTGATCAGTGCCCGTTCTTCCGGTTCTAGCAACTCTAACGTGCCGACTACATGGGCAAATGCGCCACCTCGATCAATATCGACGACTAAGATGGTGGCGGCGTTGAGGTGCTTCGCGACTCGCATATTAGTTAAGTCGCGATGCTTTAAATTAATTTCTGCCGGACTGCCTGCCCCTTCACAGATCAGTAAATCAAATTCTTCATTCAATCGGCTCAATGATTCTTCGATCGCCTGCCAACCCGTGTCAAAAAATTGCTCATAATAATCTGCTGCACTGACTCGACCAGCAGGTTTACCTTTGAGGATCACTTGAGAGGTCATATCACCCTGAGGCTTGAGCAAAATTGGATTCATCTCCGTGCGAGGCGTGACACCGGCTGCCCATGCCTGCACTGCCTGCGCATGACCAATTTCGCCACCACTAGCCGTGACGTAGGCATTGAGTGCCATATTTTGCCCCTTGAAGGGGGCAACTCGCCATCCTCGTCGAGACAAGATCCGACATAACGCTGCCGTCAGGAGCGATTTCCCTGCATGGGATGTAGTCCCGACAACCATGATGGCTTTCATTCAAAACCTCCGAAGAACCCCTAACAGTCTGTTGCTACTGTGTCTTTACGGGTAATGTTCTAACACCATTCTTGATTTTTTGAGAAGGGTACCAGGGAGTTTGTCTTAGTTGACAGCTAGGCTGGGGAGTCAACTTTTGCCATGGAAGTACTGCCTGAGCAGTGTCTGTAGCAACTGGAATGGACTGAACTCAGCACCTGGTTGGGTGTCAAATCATCAATTGGGGTTGAACATGACCTGATTTACGATATCCAAGCTGGTAACCTAGCCCACCGATGCCAGGCATTGTACAAGTGATCGAGCAGGGAAGCCGGTGGCAAACCACCAATCTGTTGCCATTTATCGAGCAATTGCCGTCCTAGCGGAGTCAGCCGGAAGCTATCCGTTAACCCTTGGCCATCTACTTCGCGGCGTAAAACCCCCACCTGAATTAACCAGAGCAGATGATTTTCTACCGCCATCTCCGGTAGAATGCGCCGCGTATAGCGGTTGCGGGTTCCTTCGGCATTGGCGATCGCCCTCAACGCTACACCTTGCCATCGCATCGTGGCAAATAACTGTAATTGAAATGGCGAACAAATGACGGCTCGTTCGGCACGCTGCGTCGCCTGACGAGAATATTCAATGGGTTGAGCGGCCTGAGATCCTATAGAAGCCATGAAACAGTGCCAATGTGCTGATTTAGATGAGCTTGGTAAATGATTCCAGTTTTTAGGTGAGAGCGAAGACAGTGCCTCAGGAGTCAACTCCTGCATGGTGTCAACGCAACCTAAGGTGATGCTCTGTGGCAACAGATCCGCACGATAGGGATATCTATGCTGAATCGGGTTGAGATGCCAGTGTTCTACGAAGCTGAGGCGTAATCAGAAGGCAGCATAGCCTGCTTTACCCCCGTGAACTGCACAGCTTCACAAAAAATTGCCATTAATGCGACATTGATGTTGGTTAAAAGCAGCACGTTGCACCGCTTTCACCCAACATTAACTCAATCTTGAGAACATTACCCGTGTCTATTCTATGCCCTTTTTCTGGGAAGGGGGCGACTTCAGGCAAAGCAGCAAAAAGAAAAGGGCGCAGAATTTTGCGCCCTGGCTAAGGATGATTCAAACGTGACAGACGATAGTGAATTGAAATTACATCAAACCGATTTGAGACAAAATTCCTTGACCCGTCAACAACTCGGTTGCTAGACCAATGGCGAAGCCCAGCATAGCCAGACGACCATTCCAAGTTTCAGCGATTTGAGTAAACCCGAACTTTGCATCTTGCTTTTCCATGATTCAGAAAACCTCTCAGACTTCAAGCTTCTGATACAAAAGTTAACACGCTTTAGAAAAGATCGCAACCTGACGATGCGGGGATGTCACCTCACATTTAAGGACGCTCATAAAAATAACTTGAATGACTTTTTTGGGAGCGTGTGGCTCCGCCACACGCTCCCAAAAAAGTTATGGGGTTTAATTTTGTAATCCGAAGTGTTACCCATGCACTAGCGTTGAAAGATCCTGGAGTCTTCTTTGAATGCTTTAAATTCCAGGGCATTGCCGCTGGGGTCCAGCAAAAACATCGTTGCTTGTTCGCCGATGTCGCCCTTAAAGCGAATGTAGGGGTTGACCAGGAACTTAATTCCGTGGTCTTGGAGTCTTTTAGCTAAAGCTTCCCAGTCTTCCATCTCTAGAATGACACCGAAATGTCGAACGGGTACGGCTCTGCCATCTACCGGGTTCGTTTCGGTCTGGGCACCTGTGTCGGTGCAGAGATGGGCAGTAATTTGATGCCCATATAGGTTAAAGTCAAGCCAGCGATCGCTGGTTCTGCCGACGGTACACCCTAAAACAGTTTGATAAAATTCGCGGGTTGCCTCTAAGTTGGTGACGGGGAACGCCACATGAAAGGGTCGTATAGTCATGTCAATTCTTTCCAGATTTTGGGGTAGATCGGGTGAAGACTCAAGCTCACCGCATGGGTATAGATTGGCTGAAACCGAAGGGGTATGGCAGGTGCGATCCTGAAAAACCTATCTGAAATATCAACTTTCCAGATAGGCTTTTAGGATCACAGATTAATTAATCTGTAATTCTTTTTGAGAGAGCGACGGCGGAGCCGCCGCTCTCTCAAAAAGAATCGGGTTTTATTAAATCCACGATCCTTAGTCCATCGCACCATAATTAGGAGAAGGAATTCGGGGTGCAGGGGTGGAACCCCTGGCTGGGGGCGCAGCCCCCAAACCCCCTGGTTTTATTTCCAAACCCCATTTGTGAATAACACTACTTAGAATCATGGATTGAATAAAATCGACGATTTATGTTTGGAAACGCGTCGCCGCCCTGCCAAAAATAAACGTTTGGGGTCTAAATAGAGGTTGGACAGAAGAGATTCTTTGGCTATCTTAGAAACGGAAATGATTTGATCGTGACCATGTTAAATACTGCTCGCTTAACCATTCGTGCGATCGCTTTGATTGTCCCTGCATTGTTAGTCGGCTGGAGCATGACACCACCTGCCCATGCCGATGAAGATGAAGCTGCCGAGGCGGTTGAACCTGCATTAGGAATTTGTGGGCTCTATTTTTATCCCGGTCTGACCGTGATTGATGCCAATGGGCAGGTGGTTGCCCTGGCAGATTACTGTAGTAATAGAGCGCTGTATCAAAATGCGGTGATTGTGCCGAGTGCAGATGGGTCTAGAGAAGATGCCTTTTGGCGAGCTTTTTTGATTGCGGCTAGCCCGACGGCACGGCAGTTTGCTGAATCTGTTGGACGCGAGAAAGTGGTGGATTATGGCGAAACTATTTGTCCGTTTTTACTGGATGGTGGCAGTATTGATCGGCTGAGAACGGTGCAATCTGATCGGCAAATCCCACCCAGTTTTGAAGCAGCTGTTACTGTTGCGGCTATTAATACGCACTGCCCACAATATAGTTCCAGCATTGGCAGATAAGGCATTGCTTACTTAATAGCGGGATGAATTTGAAGGCGAACCCAAAGGGTTTATGTTCAAATTTATCCCCAAACTTAGCAATGCTTGAGAAAACACAAGGAGAGGATAGGCGATCGCCTATCCTCTCCTTGTATCTTAGGGATTAGCTACATTACTTTAGTTAACCCATGCACCTCGATATTTTAGGTGATATTTAACAGACTCTTGAGCAGCGGGACGCTTGGGTTGACGCAACCTGAAACTGACACCCCGATAGTGACCGACCGTTTCTGCATCGGTCATTTCCACGGCAACCGATGGGGTTTTGTAAATGGCACCTCTGTAATGCAACTCCATGACCAACTTACCTCTGACTGAAGGGGGATAAACGCAAGGGGAAAACTGCAATCCGTCAGCGACAGACACCCTTGCCTATGGGATACTCAAATGTGCAGACATCAGAGACTCAAAATTAATTCTGTATCTATTGTTACTATTCGTCAGTTCTCTGTCAATTGGTTATATCGAAATTGTCATGGAGTTATAACGGTTGCAATGAATTGCAATAAGGACTTACGCATTTTTATAGGGTGGAGTAATGTGGGGGGATGCAACTCGCCACGCATAACAAAAAATTTCTATAGTGCTATAGCGATCCTAAATCCGGTGTGAAAGCGCCCGCCCGAAGGGCGCTTTCACACCGGATCATTTTCACAGATCAAATAGGATTGCTATATGCGCTCAGAATCAGCATAGTGATGGATTGAAAAGCGTCGCGTCGCGACGTTTTTCAATCCATCACTTTTAAATCGATGACGCAAGTCTATAGCGGCAGGGGTGGCAGGCTGGAGGTAGCTGTGTTGTCTGGACTCAGGGGAATAATGCGCGCTCTGAGGCGATCGCGTAACAGACGGGCTTGCAAAGCGTCTGCGCTGGCGCGATCGCGAAATAACCCTACCTGCATTGCCGAGCGTCCGTTAATTGTGGTGCGAAAGGCATCGGACACAATTGCTCTGACTCGTGCTTGTCGTCTCGTGCTACTGGCATAGACCACGACTCGATAGGTAGACCCTTGCGGGATGACTGAATCAGGCAACCGTGTCGTGGCAATTGGATCGGGCGTAGGAGTTGAAGCGATCGGCGGATAAGCTGGCACAATCACGACTGGAAAGGATTGGGTAGAACCAGGTGGTAAAGACGATACAGCCGTGGGTAGCGATACAGCCGTGGGTAGAGATGAAGAGGACGCGGGTAGCGAGTGGGATTTGTTAGGGGATGGTGTAGCCTCTGGTGTGGCGATCGCCATGATTTGAGTCTGATCGAGTTTGCGGTGTTCCGTGGCTGTCGCGTTGGCAGGATGCCCCAAACTACCGACTCCTAATCCTACGAATGCCAGTACTGCTAAGTTTGTGAGTGAACGTTTCATCGTGTATGTTCGTCAGATGCCCGTAGGTTGTCGTGATTAGTGTTCTTGCCGATGAGTTTGGACGAGGGCTTTGCCCCCGCTCAAACTGACCCTAAAAACTTAATTTGCAAGAGGTCTATTGTGTTCTACAACCTCAAGACGCGGCAGATCGGCAAAAGTTAAGGTTCCTATTCCTCTTTTTCATCTGGCACAATCTTGCCTCGGCGCAAGACGTTCCACCCTTTACCTGTCCATTGGATGACTGTAGACGGAACTCCCCCACCAGTGCTGGTGTCTGCCTGAGCGTGCAGAGTGGATGGAAAGGCGCTTTCAAAGGTGTGTAGCTCTCCTGGGGCAAGGGTTAGCACCTCTGGAAAGTCAGCATTGATGGCAGCGATCGTTTCTAACGGGGGTTCGCCCGACCGATTTACGCTGGTGGTTGCCAGTGGACCTGTCTGATTTAAAATATGGCGGGCGATCGCCCGATCGGGGACTCGAATCCCAATCGTGGTTGGATCCGTTGGGTTCATGGCTGGGGGCAGGCGATCGCTAGCCGGTAACACCAATGTCAATGCTCCCGGTAAATACTTCGCAGCCACCGATTGCCAGATGGCGAACTCGTCTGGGGTGCCTTTGACATAATTCCACAAGTCCTCTATCTCTCCAGCCATGAGAATCAGCGGCTTGGTCTGGCTCCGTTGCTTAGCCGCAAAGATTAACTCGGCTCGGTCTGGTCGAGCGGCTAAAGCCGGTACGGTGTCAGTCGGAAAGCTAATTAAGCGATCGCCCAAACGAGCGGCTTGGATTAATTCAGCCAGGGAAACTTGAGGCATGAGTGTGATGCTGATGCTAAGGATCGAAGAGGTAATTCGTCGGAAAACGTGGGGTTGATAGGGCAGCAACGCTGTCCTGCCAAGCATGACCGTCTAGATTTTATGCAATCTTCGATGCCTATGCTCGATTGGGTGCGGCGAGATTGCGGAAGAGGGTAAATTGAGGTTCAAATAAGAGCTTGACTGTACCCACAGGCCCGTTCCGGTGTTTGTTGATAATAATTTCTGCAATCCCGCGATCGGGCGTATCCGGGTTATAGTACTCGTCCCGATAGAGCATGATGATCAGATCCGCGTCTTGCTCAATTGAGTTGTGAACCACAATATTGTCGGCAACGAAGTTATGTAATCCAGGAACGGTAAGGTCAAAAACTTCTTCCTCTCCATCTGGCAGAATCGCCGCAATCGTATCCCAATACACATCACTATTGGCTAAAGTGGCGATCGTTTCTGATTGAACTACTTGCGCTAATCTTAAAGCGCGATCGCGGCTAATATTCTGTTGATAAAGCGTCGTACCGCAATGAGCCATTCCCAGCCCTGCTTGCATCTGACGTACTGTCAATCCGTTTACCTGCATGGCAGGAACCGCGTGTAGCCTCCAAACCTCAAACGGAATCACATCCCGGTTGGTGTTTGCAACCCGAATTTCGATGTGCCGTTGAATCTCATCCAGAGCACTTCGTTTGTAGTGCCCAACGGCTCCTACTTGATCGATAAATTTCTGAATATCTGGCTTACCAGTCACGGTGACGTGATGCTGGTCGCGCCCCTTGCCAGTTTGGGCATGAACTGAAAGACGAGCATTAATACCCAACCTAATCAGCAGCGATTGTACATCTTTTGCCAATTGCAGGCTGCTGCTAGCGTAGTAGGCGATCGGACGGAATGATCTGCCGCTCACTAACTTGACGCAGCCATCTGTACTCCACAGGTGACGTAGGAAAGTAGCGATCGCAGCTTGGGGTTGTTCAAAAACCTGGCTCGGAACAACTTTTTCATGAGAACGCAATCCAAACACACCCAAGCTATCTAGCCACTGAGCGATCGGATTTCTCACCCCATGCGTTAAACGCTGGCTGGCAGGAAGATAAACCTGATACCAGTCATGCTCCCTTGAGATCCTCGGACTAATTTGATCGCCAAATACCTGTGTTGCTAGAAGTACAACCGTATCTGCCAAATCCTCTTCTCGCGTGGTGTACTGAATCACATGCCGAGGCAGAGTGCAGCCATCCCCGATTAAATGACCCAGAAGGGCAAGTTCAGCATCACTCATCGTTTGGGTTGATGAACTTGGCAATTGACGAGGCAATGCCAGCCGATCGCCCGCTTGCAGTTCATCTAACCGCTTCCACCCGTGAATCGTGAGAAACTTATGATTTGCTGTTGCCCGAATCGTTCGTCCCAGCCCTGTCGTCATCCGAAAAACAGGTTTAACGCCAGTCGCAAAGGCGCTGCTGACGATCGATCGCTTTAACTGCATGGTCACTTGATCTAATGCCCAGACAGCAAACCCCGATTGACCCACTAGTTCACGAATGGGGGTTGCTGTGCCACTGTCTGCCATCGTGACTAAGGTATCTCCTGTGAGACAGCCTGACTCTCGGAGGTCTGACATCATGGGGCGTTTGTTGGTGCGCGACTCTACACCCCGACTCAATTGAGAGAGGGCGATGACGGGTACGTTGAGTTCACGGGCAAGTCCTTTGAGGGCTCGCGTCACCCGCGATAATTCCTGCACCCGATTCTCACTGCCACTGCCTTCCATCAATTGCAAATAGTCAACCAGCACTAAGCCTAACGCGCCCCCTTGTTCGGCTTGCAATCGTCGCGCTTTCGATCGCATTTCTGTCACAGAAATGTTGGGAGTATCGTCGATAAAAACCGGCAATTGGGATAGAAAGCTGATGGTGTGCCCCAGTGGTTCCCATTCCGTTTGACTGACCCGACCCGATCGCAACCGACCACTCTCAATCTTGACTTCGCTAGACAACAAGCGGTAAACCAACTGCTCTTTCGACATTTCTAAGCTGAAAATTGCCACGGGTAGCTTATGAAATGCAGCGATATTGCGGGCAATATTGAGAACGAAGCTGGTTTTGCCCATCGACGGTCTACCCGCAGCAATGATTAAATCAGAGCGCTGAAACCCCTGGGTCATGGCATCTAGATCATAAAAGCCACAGGAAATTCCGGGTAGCACCAACCCCAGCGATCGGCTTTCGATGTCTGAGAAGGTAGAGGTGAGAATATCGGCGGTTGAAATCAGACTGCGTTGCGGGCGTGCCTGGGTAATGCCAAAAATCTTTTGCTCAGATAAATCTAAAACTCGTTCCAGGGGTGAGCTGACTTCATACCCCAACTGCGTCACTTCGGTGCCCACCTGAATCAGTTGACGACGCAGATACTTATCCATTACCAGTTGGGCGTACTGGTCAATATTGACTGCACTGATGGTGCGGTCTACCAGTTGTGCCAAACTGCTATGTCCACCGACTTTTTCTAATAACCCCTGATCGTGCAGCCAACTGGCAACACTCATTAAATCTGTAGGTTTCCCCTGGGCTTGTAGCGCTAATGCGGCTCGATAAAGCTCTTGATGAATACTGATATAGAAAGCTTCTGGACGCAAGATCTCAACGACTCGGTTAATCGCTTCTGGATCGAGAAGAATGCCGCCCAGGATAGCTTCTTCTGCATCAATATTTTGTGGAGGAAGGCGATCGCCATAGCCTTGAAAACTCAGTTCCTGAACCATAGTTGATGCCGTAGGGGTAAGCGTCTGAGAATTGTCTGAGGTGAAGAGAGGAAGGGATAACGACTATTTGTAGCAGATCAATCCCTATAAAGCTCTACATATAGTGTTAAGATTCAATCCTTCCATATTGTAACCAGGTTGCCTGTGAAATCCGACAGGCAGTTCACAAATATAGCAGGTGCCAGGTGCCACCTGAAGAAGAAATAATCGTGGAATCCTGGATGTCTAAAAAGTACTTTAGTACTATTGTAGATGATTTGTATCGTAGCGCTTCGCACCTGGATAGATGAGCATTTGTGTGGGAGAGCCGCGCGGAGCGCGGCTCTCCCACACAAATGCGTATTTCATACCCTTGGGAATACATCAAAAGAAAGACGCTATTGGGCGTGCATCGCACGCCCAATAGCGTCTTTCAATCATTCGATTGGTGTTGCTCAATGTCAGGGCTACTTGTGAGAGTAACCATCCCTTGAGTTAGTTAAGGGCAACCACTTGAATCTCAATGGTGGCAACTACTTCGGGATGCAACTTGATCTCGACTTTGTACGTTCCCAGTTTGTGAATATCAGGAACCGTAATGCCGCGACGATCGATGTCTTGTCCGGTCGAAGATAGGATTGCTTCTGCAACTTCCCGATCCGTCACGGTTCCAAAAATCGCATCTTTTTCGCCGACTTGCTTCGCGATACTTAAGCGACCTGATTTTTCCAGTGCTGCCTTAATTTCTTCCGACTGCCTCTTCTCTTCTAACAATTGCTGCCGTCGTGCTTCTCTCCGTCGCTCTGCCTGCTTCAAGATTCCAGGGGTCGTACGGAGTGCCAACCCTTGGGGGATCAGATAATTTCTTGCATATCCGGGGGCAACCTCAACGAGGTCGCCTGTTTTCCCAAGCTTACTGACATCTTGATTAAGGACTAACTGAACCCGCTTAGCCATGATCCTCTACCAACTTCTAAACTAATAACGGCTTGTATCTTGTCTTATCTATACCGTCTGGTTATCTCCGAGAGATTAGTCTGCTTGAGAGATAGACGTTCCCATCTGAGTTGAGACAAGCACTGTTTTGCACTATCCAAAATTTACCCAAGCTATCATCCTACCGAAATAGAGTTCGCAAATGCAACCAAAATTTTGAATCCCGTTCAAATTGCGATCGCTTGCCTTTCTGCCAGGAACACGACGTTCTCGCGAAACATGGGGTTTAAAAATTGTCTTTTTGGCAGCGCAGATGCGCGAAAGTTGCGACGGGGTCTTTGGTGTTGGCTTGGGCTTGTAGAGCCGGTTGATCCCAGCGCAAAAAGGGATTGGTTTGTTTTTCCAGTCCGAGCCACGATGGCACGGTGGGTTGGTGCTGGTGGTACAACTGTCTAACATCCTCAAATCGGGTTGTCAGGGCAGAATTTTGGGCATCAACCGTTAGCGCAAACTGGAGATTTTTGAAGGTGTACTCATGGGCACACCACACTCTTGTATTGTCTGGCAACTGTCGCAGTTTCCCTAGAGACGCCACCATTTGAGCCGGAGAGCCTTCAAACAATCTGCCGCATCCACCGGCAAACAAGGTGTCTCCACAAAATAATTCCCCTGCTTCTTGGGGCGATCGCCCTGCAAAGTAGTAAGCAATATGGGCTTTGGTGTGACCCGGCACGAAAAAGATTTCGGCGTCTCGATCGGCAAATGAAATGCGATCGCCTTCTTTTAAAAAGACCTGTTGTCCCGGAATCCGACCCCGATCTTCGGCTCCCCCGTAAACAATCGCCTCTGGAAAATGATGTAGCAGTTCCGTATTTCCACCCACATGATCGCCATGGTGGTGGGTATTAAAAATAGCAATCAGGGATGCGTTTAAGTGCTGCAACTGTTTCAGTACAGGTTCTGCGTCTGCCGGATCGACCACAGCAGCAACCTGGCGTTCAGGATCGTGCAACAGAAAAATGTAATTATCAAATAAAGCAGGGAGACGATAAACCTGCATGCATATTTACTCCCGATAAATTGGGTACTCTTAGGATCATAGATTGGCTAAAACCAACGGTTAGTCAAGGAAGCGCGGCGTCGCCCCATTGCTTGTACTGACCGTCCAGGTTTTATTGACAGAGTGATCCCCACTATCGAAAGAGTGTGGGTAAACTCTATGCGCATCTCCGTTGCCACCAGGTAACTTTTATAAACTCTTTACAGCTTGATTATCCTAGCTTTGCCCAGAGATTGGGGTGGCTAGATGAGAATTTGAATAAGGGAGTGATATGGCTCCCATCCGTCCTGAAAACCTTTCGTGCAGCACAGGGTTACCCTATGGTGTCGTCTATTATGAAGATGAGTAAATCTACTCCGTCTATCCATACTGTTATTGACCATATAATTGAAGCCGGTCATATGAACCGGCAGCAGTATTTGCAATTAAGTTCTGCAATCCTTTCTGATCAAAAAATGACAGATGACGAACGCCGTCAAATCAACCGAATTTTTGATTATATTCAAGTAGGTCGGCTGCGGTTGATTAATTAGATATTTCCTGATGCGTACAAACTGAGGGTGGATAACAAGTCAGTCTATTGTTTTGACAGACCTGCAAGCTCGAACAGACCTGCAAACTCGATTTAAAAATCAATCAGTTTTCTAAACTCTCTATCTGTGCGACTCCTTCATTCAGTTTCTTTCTCATGATTGTGAATTCTCACAAACCTGCCAGGAGCAACGTCCCTAAAATATCGCTGATTGCTCCTGATTTATCGGGAGGAGGGGTCACAAGAGTTTATCTCTTAGCGAAAGCGCTTCAAAAACTCCACTACGACGTTAAGGTAGTGGGGTTCTTCTTCGGTAAGGACATTTATCCGACACCTCCTCCCGATTTGCCGGTGTGTGCATTACCCGGCGCTCGCTATCCACAATTATTCAGTCAGGTCTGGAAATTACTCAAAGTAATTGATGGCGACATTATCTATGCTGTAAAGCCCAGACCCACCAGTTTTGGCATCGCATTACTCAAACAACTCAGCGATCGCAAACCCGTCATCTTAGATGTCGATGATTGGGAATTGAGTTGGATGGGTGGCGATGACCATAAATATCGTCCGACCCCAAAACAATTAGCTAGAGATATCCTGAAACCAGATGGTGCGCTGCGAGAGCCAGAACATCGGCTCTATCTGGAATGGATGGAAAACTTAGTGAGTCGGTCGAATGCCATCACTGTTGATACTAAATTCCTGCAAACCCGTTACGGCGGAACATACTTGCCGAACGGGAAAGATACCTCGATCTTTGACCCCGACCAATTTGACCCGGAAGCCAGCAGAAAACGATTTGGGTTATCAGACTATCGGGTGCTGATGTTTCCTGGTACTGCCAGACCGCATAAGGGGCTAGAAGATGTTTTGGTGGCGCTTGAGCAACTCAATCAACCGGATTTGAGATTGGTCATTGTGGGGGGACGGAAACCTGATGACTACGATGACAGACTATTAGAACAATGGGGCAAGTGGATTATTCGAATGCCCACCTTTCCCTATGAAAAAATGGCTGAGGTTGTTGCGGCTGCCCATATTGTGGTGGTGCCACAACGCTTAACCGCTACGTCTCAAGCTCAGTTTCCCTTGAAACTGACCGACGGTATGGCAATGGCTAAACCTGTTTTAACCACAAGAGTGGGCGATATTCCTGAGATTCTTGGAAGTGCAGGGTATATAGTTGAGCCGAGTGCACCTGCTGAGCTTGCCACCCAAATTCAATGGATTTTTGATCACTGGGACGAAGCAACGGCTAACGGAAGGCAAGCTCGGGCAAGATGCGTAGAATATTACAGTACTGATGCGATGACAACTATTCTCTCGGAGGTGGTTGAGCGTTGCCTGCTAGTTAATGCATAAGACAACGTAACTGGTAAGTCTACATGGCCTCTAGAAAACTGCTACTGGATTTAGCTCTCAAATATCCATTTCGCCTGGTTCTCAACACTGTATTAGGATTTTCGGGAGCTTTGTTCAACGGGATTGGGATCACCTTATTTGTCCCCATCTTGCTCAACCTGGTTGGGGAAGAACGTGTTCTAGACAGTGGACCACCGATCCTGCAACACTTGCTGGCACCGTTCAAACTCTTGCCGCCAAATTATCAGATCCCTGCCATGGTCGGGGTTGTTTTTCTGATGATTTTGCTGAAGAATGCGACTGCCTATGCCAGCAATTTGGCGACGGCATCGTTTAACCGGGCGATTACAGCGGATTTGCAAGAACAGGGTCTTCAATTATTGCTGAAGGTAGATCTTGATTTCTTTAGTAAGGCAAAATCTGGCGACTTAATGAACCGCTTGGGCGGTGAAATCAGCCGAGCAACCAGTTCTATTAGCAGCTATGTCAATTTAGGCATTCTCTGCATCACGATTTTGGTGTTTTTAGGCATTCTGGTTTCGATTTCCTGGCAACTGACGATCGCCGCTACCTTTATCTTGCCTCTGTCAACCCTGGTAACTCAACGGTTGATCTCACGTTCGAAACAGTTGGGCAAAGTCATCACCAATATTAGTCAAGAGTATTCTGGTGGATTAATTGAAATTTTTTCAGGAATTCGTTTAGTCAAATCAACCGATAGTGAGCAACGGGAATATCTGCGCTTTAAGACTCTAATCCGTGAGCGTGAAAAAGCGGAAATGCAGTCTCGCGCGATTTCTGGACTGATTTCTCCTATCGGTGAGGTGATTAATGTTATTTCGTTGTTTACTCTGGTTTTAATTAGTCGGTTGATCTTTAAAGATGAAATCGGCTCTCTCCAAGTAGTGTTGTTAACCTATCTGGTGGTGCTAAGTCGGTTATTGCCCTATGTGTCTCAGTTAAACGGCACTCGTCAGGGGTTGGCACGCTCGGCGGCATCGTTAGATGTGGTTCACGATCTGATGCGGAAAGACAACAAACCCTTTATGGGAGAAGGGACGGTTGTTTACAAGAGTTTTCGTGATGAAATTCGGTTTGAGAATCTTTCGTTTGCGTACCCAGATAGTCTTGATTTGGTGCTGAAGAATATTGATTTAACATTGCCCAGGGGAACCACATTG
This sequence comes from Calyptranema fuscum S582, assembly GCF_055793305.1. Lineage (NCBI taxonomy): Bacteria > Bacillati > Cyanobacteriota > Cyanophyceae > Oculatellales > Oculatellaceae > Calyptranema > Calyptranema fuscum. The sequence continues at coordinate 150,353 of NZ_JBSLYH010000007.1, read as the reverse complement.
GCGTTAGTAGGGTCGTCGGGGGCTGGTAAGTCAACGATCGCGGATCTGTTAGCTCGGTTTTATGATCCGACAGGTGGACGTATTACCCTGGATGGGGTGGATCTGCGAGATTTTCAATTAAGCTCCATCCGAAAAGCGATGGGGGTGGTGAGCCAAGACACCTTTTTGTTTAATACGTCGATTCGAAATAATATTGCTTACGGATGTCCTGATGCGACTGATGATGCGATTTTAGATGCGGTTAAACGATCAAATGCCTATGAATTTATTATTCGTTTGCCGGAAGGTTTAAATACTACGATTGGCGATCGCGGTGTCATGCTTTCGGGTGGACAACGTCAACGATTGGCGATCGCGCGGGCATTATTGAAAGATCCAGAAATTTTGATTTTAGATGAGGCGACCAGCGCGTTAGATACGGTTTCAGAACGGTTGGTGCAAGAGGCATTGGATGAACTCAGCCGGGAACGAACCACCCTGGTGATTGCCCACCGTTTATCAACCGTGCGAAAGGCACACCAAATTGCGGTATTAGAACGGGGACAGGTAGTAGAGCTGGGTACCCATGAGGAATTGCTACAAAAAAATGGGCATTACAGCCGTTTGTATGCCGTTCAATTTTCGGAGACGTCTCAAAAGGTAATTTCGGCTGTCGAAGAACAAAAGCAAGTGTTTACCCAGGCGTCGTATGAATTTCGGGCAAAACTGAATGCCATGTTGGGTTCTTTAAGCTTGCTGGCAGATGGCTTGGTAGACACGCCCGAAGAACAAAATGAATTGGCAGGGCAAGCCTATCGTTCGGCAGTTGAGTTGTTTAAGACGGTTCAACATTTGGAAGATACCAATTCTGCTTCTGAGCAAACCGAAGAAAGCGTTCCAGATGTGAGTTCGGTCTCAAGGCCGGGAGTTTGATCAACTCTGCTCCTATTTGAAAGGGGCGACGGCTCCGCCGTCGCCCCTTTCAAATAGGAGCTCAAACAGACGGACAGGTTAATTGATCTGGGAGCTTGAGGGCAGGTTCGGCGTCTGGGTCAGAAATGGTTTGTATGTGTTGAACGTAAGCGATCGCTGTTTGCACAACGTCAACACCGGCACCCAATATACACGACTGTTCGGTGAGATGGCGTTTCCACAGACGACTACCGGGTTGTCCATGAAATAACTGCAACATATGGCGGCTAATTTTGTTGAGCTTTAACCCTTTGGCAACCCAGTGATCGATGTAGGGCAGCATGGCGGCAACCACAGCTTCACGACTGGGAGGCATCTGTGGATCCTGATACAGGGTTGAGTCGGCGATCGCAAATAAATAGGGATTATCATAAGCTGCCCGTCCGATCATGACGGCATCGACAGCGTGCAATTGCTCGTAGACCTGATCCCACGTTGTCAATCCGCCATTGATTTCAATAAACAGGTGGGGAAAGTCGCGTTTGAGACGATGGACATCGCTATAACGTAAGGGCGGAATATCTCGGTTTTCTTTGGGGCTGAGACCCTTTAGCCAGGCTTTGCGGGCGTGAACTGTAAACCGTTGACAGCCTGCTGCGGAGACAATGCGGACAAAATTTGCCATATCTTCATAGCGATCGCACTCATCAACCCCAATGCGGTGCTTGACCGTGACGGGAATATCTGTTGCCCGACTCATGGCTTCGATGCAGACAGCCACGCGCTCGGGTTGCAACATCAAACATGCGCCAAAGTTGCCGGTTTGAACGCGATCGCTGGGGCATCCGACATTCAGATTAATTTCGTCATAGCCCATGGCTGTGGCAATCCGGGCGCATTCTGCCAGATCTTGGGGATCGTCGCCACCTACTTGAAGTGCCAATGGTTTTTCATCCGGTGTAAAGCCCAAGAGATGATCGCGATCGCCATGCAAAATTGCGGCACTCGTGACCATCTCGGTATAGAGCAGGGTTCGTCGCGTAATTTGGCGCATGAAATAGCGGTAGTGGCGATCGGTGCGATCCATCATCGGCGCGATACTCAGCGGATTGCCCTGTGCCGAGGAAGGGAAATGAAGCGACGTAACCGGACTGGAACAGTTCATGGTGAAAAGATGAGACAGTACGCAAGCAAAGACCTATCTCATCCAGCGTAATACCAAAGTTAAGGGATAGGGGTGCCAACCGATTAATAAAATCTTGGATATTTATTGTTATAACTGCGTCATCACTGTGCGTCTGAAAATAAATCTTTGGTTTGATTAAATCGCCAATCTTACAGTACAGGCGATCGCTACAGTTCTGTTTTTTCTAATGTGGAGTTGCCCCCCATGCCACAGCTTACTGTTACTCAATCTACGGTGTTTAAGAAAACAACTGCCCAATCCAGCAGCCTATCTGCACAGGATAAATGGAGTGTTGATGCGGGTCAATCATTCCCCATTCAATATGCATTTCGAGTGGGTAATCATTGTTTAGTAAAGTGTGATCAAGCTCTGGGAACGGTTGGTCAAGTAGGGTATTTCTTTCGCGATCATATTGATGTTTCGGCAGAAGAAATCCGGGGTGTTTGGATAACGAATGTTGATAGTGACGTGTTGACGTCACGGGAGAAGATTCAACAAGGGTTGACACGATTACAAGCACTCGGAATTAATACCCTGTATCCGGTGGTTTGGCTGCGGGGATATACGTTGTATCCCAGTCCTGTTGCCGAAAAATTTATAGGTGCTGCTATCACGCCTGATGCCAATTTTGCCAATCGCGATATGTTGGCAGAATTGATTGAACTTGCACAGCCATTGGGGTTTCGGATCATTCCCTGGTTTGAATATGGGTTAATGACACCTCCTGATTCTCCGATTGAAAGAAACTATCCTAATTTAATCATGCTCGATAAAACGAGTAAAAAGATTCGGATTAAAAGTGCCGATCGCAAGCCAGATCACAACGTGTGGATGAATCCCTGCCATCCAGATGTCCAGAAATTTATGGTGGAGTTAATTACTGATTTGGTTGAGCGCTATGAAGTAGATGGTATTCAATTGGATGATCATTTTGCGTACCCGATTGAATTAGGCTTTGATCCATTTACCAAAGATCTGTACAAAAACGAAAATCGCGGTAAAAGTTTATCCACTGATCTAAAAAATTTCGATCGAGCGAAATGGATTTCTGGAAAAGTGAAAACGTTGCTAACCCAGGTGGTTCGATCTGTGAAAGCTAAGCGATCGGATTGTCAGATTTCAATCTCTCCAAATCCTCTCTCTTTTTCTAAAGAAAACTATCTAGCCGATTGGGCAGATTGGTATCAAGCCAGTTTGATCGATGAATTGGTATTGCAAGTTTATCGGACGGATGTGGGGAGTTTTGTCCATGAATTAGACAAACGGGAAGTGGTGATGTTACGCGATCGCATTCCCGTGGTGATTGGCATTTCGACAGGTCTGAAAGGCAGTTCTGTCAGCTCAACTTTGATTCAACAGCAAGTGAAAAAAGCCCGAGGAAAAGGGTTTTCGGGAGTTACATTTTTCTTTTATGAAACGCTCTTTTATGAGACATTAGCGCCTACTAAAGTTGCCAGACGCGAGTCTGATATCCGACAGTTTTTTGTGTAGTACGTTGATGCTGTTCACATCTGCAAAAACTTAGTATAAATGCGATCGCACCGTTGAGTTTCTACGCCTGTGCTGGGTTGATAGCCACTGCTTTCATATAATTTCACGGCTTCGACCAGCACCGTGGCGGTTTCGACCCAAATTTGCTCAAATCCCCGAGCTGCGATCGCTTGCTCTAAGGTCTTTAACAAAAATCGTCCTAACCCTTGCCCTCTGACGGTGGGTAATAAATACATTTTGCGAATCTCAACGGCGTTGGTGCCTCGGGGTACGGGATAGTATGCGGCTGTGCCAACGATCTGTCCGTTGTGCTGCACCACCCAAAATTCACCTCCTGTTACTAGATAAGCCGTTTCGACCTGCATCACATCCTGATCGGCACCTGCTGGTTCTGGGCACAGCTTGTATTCAGTCAAAACAGACTGGATCAGGTCAAAGGCAACCTGGCGATCGCCGGGTTGCCAATCTCGAATAAGAAATTCACGGTATTGGGTATGCATGGTGTCGTAACTTAGGGTGAATCGTGGTTCTACCCTACACGGTGTCTGTAGCTGCCATCAACCAGAATGGGAACGCGATCGCTGACATTTACCTCTGCGGCTAAGTCAACGTCGGACGCAAATCCCCGTTCGATCAATTCTTGTCCAGATCCACACTGCTGAAGCCGCTCCCGTAGCTTGGGTTGAATGACCTGGTAGGCAGCGACTGCTGCTTCTGCCTCAGGTGACAGGCTTAAATTCTTGCTGAAATGGCTGATGATGGCTCCTGCGCCGATCCAATCTTCAAACGCGGCACGCAGACTGCCATCTGTCCATTTTTCGCCAGCGGGTATGACAGCAATCTGTTGCCCATACTCCATCGCCGCCTCAGCGATCGCCCGACCATTGCGCAAACATCCGGTCAAGGTTGGGGTGGTCGCTGTTGCCAGGCTCAAAGCAGAACCATTGGGGGAAGGCAATACCAGGCGAGTGCCGGGAGTTATGTGGAGCAGCGAGGTTGGTGATAACGAATAACGGCTACTGCCCCGCTTGTCTGCTAAGTCTGCCCCAATGGACTGCGCAAACGTGACGGCTGACTCTGCATTCCAGGCATAGGGAAAGGCGATCGCTCCACGACTGACGACAATATCGATGCAGGTTGAAAACGAAAGCACATCGACAATGATGACCACATCACTGATGGATGCAAGGCGTTGAATGCCCTGTTCGCCCCACTCGCAGCGAACCTGAAATGCACTTTGATTAACATCCATGGTGTGTATTCGGAACGGCACCCTGATAAATCCTAATTGGTTTGAGAGAGCGACGGCGAAGCCGTCGCTCTCTCAAACCGGATCTATTGAAATCGGGTGGGGGAGAGTTGGGGGATGATGGCATCGGTCTGTCCAACACAATGATTGGCATAGCGTCGGGCGAGGGTGGGTAAAAAGGCAAAGGGGTTGCTAAAGCCAGAGAAGATATGGATGCCCTCTAAGCTGGGAAGCGCACCAATCATGGGCAGGCGATCGCCTGTAAAAGCCACCAGGCAATTGCACCAGTGTCCGGGGACATCTTTGAGGCTGGGGACGAGCTGCCCGATCACTTGTCGTAGCTGGGTTTCGCTGTCGTGAGGATTGATGCTGGGCTGGGGTTGGGTGAAGGTGCGGCTAATTTGTCCGATGCGGACACGACCATCGCACAATTGAATGACTCCGGCATCTAAAATCGCCGGGGTGATTTCATGACCCGGTTCATCCCAGAGGGGATCGAGGTCTGGTTTACCCGCTTCTGCTTCCATGGCAAAGCGTTTGAGTTCAGCCGGCATGATAATGCTGCTCAGTCGCAGGTCGAGAGCAGGGGTTTCAATCAGTTCTGCCTGAGTGAAACATTGATTCACGGAGACATGGAGCGATCGCAATAGGGCACGGCTCATGGCTCCGGCAGAAATGACGATGTCAGCCGCCGTGTAGGTCTGTTCCGGCGTGATTACCCCTGTGATCCGATCAGCGGTTTTCACAAAATCAATCACCTCCGCCGTTGCCATCGTACCGCCCAGCCTCAACATTGCCTGGTTATAGGCGTTGACGATTGATTCGGGATCAACATGACCATGCTGACCGTATAACGCGCCAGCGATCGCGGTTGGATTCAACAACGGCTCAATCTCACCGGCTGCGTCTGGGCTGATGAGTTTGGGAGGAATGCCGAAGCCCTGGTAAGCCATGGCGATCGCTTCTGGATCGCGATCGGCATCGATGGTTAACAGCATATCCAATTCGCGAAATTGGGTATCTGCGTCTAGTTCTGTCGATAAGGTGCGGTGAATTTCAATACTTTCGGCACAGAGTTGACGGCTCAGATCGGTCGTGCCGGACCAATAGGCAATGCCGCCATAACTGTAACGAGTTGCATTTTGGGGAACAGGATATTGCTCTAGCAATAAAACGGATAAGCCTTGTTTTGCCAGTTCATACCCCAACGCAGAACCGCTCAATCCGCCACCCACCACGATCCAATCATAAGTCTGCATGACTTTCGCCTTTAATCTGGAACGACCGCATCCACTTCAATTTCTACCAGCATCTCTGGCGTTGCTAAGCGACTCACTTCTACCAGCGTATTGGCAGGGCGAATGTGCTCGAAGACCTCGTGGTGCGCCTGAATCACCTGTTCAATGCAATTCATATCAGTGACATAGACACGGGTTCGCACCACATGGGTCAGATTCGCGTTGAGTGCTTGTAAAGACGTTTCTATTTTTTTGTAAATATAAACGGCCTGGGCATAGGCATCACCGGGATGCTGAATCTGTCCGCTGGCATCGGCAGCGGTGGTACCCGATACATAGACCAACGCACCTACACGGACAGCTCTGGAATAGCCTGCTTTTGCCTCCCAGGGTGTGCCAGTGGAAAACAGTTGGCGTTCTTGGCGTTCCATCTACGACTCCTTGCGATTGACCATCGTGGCGCTTGCCTGGTCGTTGCACAGCATCAAAACTTCGCTGATGTTGACATGAGCAGGGCGGGTGGCACAAAACAAGACGACATCAGCCACATCGGCGGGGGTTAAGGGTGTTAGTCCCTGATACACTTTTTCGGCGCGATCGCTATCTCCATGAAAACGAACGGCACTAAATTCTGTCTCGACCAAGCCCGGATCAATACAACTGACGCGTACAGGGGTGCCTAACAAGTCCATTTTTAACCCTTCGGATAAGGCTTGCACCGCCGCTTTAGTGGCGCAGTAAACATTGCCGTAAGTGTAAGGGCGACGTCCGGCAATGGAACCCATGTTGATCACATGCCCGCGATCGCGGCTGACCATCCCCGGCAACAGGGCACGGGTAACATAGAGTAAGCCTTTGAGATTGGTATCAATCATCTCTTCCCAGTCTTGAATCTTGCCGTCGTAGAGCTTATCTAAGCCCCGACTTAACCCGGCATTGTTGATCAAAATATCAACCGTTGCCCAATTGGGCGGCAGGTTGTCGATCACAGCCGTGACTTGAGTGCGATCGCAGACATCCAACTGCACAGGATAGACCTGAGTACCAAACTCTTGCTGGAGCTGGGTTGCCATGCTTTGCAGCCGATCGAGCCGCCGTGCTGCCAAAATTAACCGGGCACCTGCCTGGGCAAACACCTGCGCACAGGCAGCCCCAATGCCACTGCTGGCACCCGTAATGAAGACAATCTGGTTTTGAATCGAAACCATGTTGGGGACAAACGTTACGTGAACGACACTGTATAACCTTACGTAATATAGCAGTCCTAAATGAGTTGTAAGATACACAGGTTGTGAGCGGCGCATCCCTTCGGGGTGCGCCGCTCACAACAACCGGAATCAAAAATAAACTTCCGGGTTTCAATTAATTTGTGATCCTTAGGGATGGGAATTAAATAATTCCGGTAATTTGTTGTACGGGCGAACGGTCGTTCGCCCCTCCAAACGATTCAATATTCGATCTTAATTTCCACGATCCTTAGGGAGATTCCTGAGATGGTTCTGGCAAATGATCACAGTCGCAATAATCACTGGCGATCGCCGCTTGCACTTTTAATAACGAATCTTCGATCGGGCGTCCGCGTTGAACGATGATTTCTCGGGTGGCTCTGGCAATGCGGATGAGGTTCAGCCCATCCACATAAACCTGGGGCGTGGGATAGTGTTGCAGGACTTCTAACAAACTGATCTGGTCATCGTTTAACGCAGACAAAACCATGGCAGAGCGCATTGCCTGGATGTTGGCTTGTCTGGAGGGCGTATGCATCACCTGCCCCAGTTGATACAAAGCATATTCCCCCAATAGAGAATTGAGTAAGCGGTCGAGCGATCGCCCATTCACGTCTATTTCGCGGGTGAGAATGTCCCGCAGCACGTCAGGGTCAACGTTTGCCAGACCCAGATATAACCGAAGGGATTGGGGTATTTCGTCGGTTGTGGCAAAGGTGGTCAGATCGGCGATGGAAAACGAAGGGCTGAGAGGTCCCAGAGTAAAAACGACTTCTTGTGCGCCACCACTGACGGGAGGGCTTGCCAGTGCTATTTCTACAGGGTCTGAGCGGACTGAATCAGGGGTAGCAGCCTCGCTATTTGCTAATGATTTTAGATCCAGGGCTGGAGTTGTCAGGGCGATCGCCTCCATCTGTCTGGTGCGATCTGAGGTGATATCCAGGCAATCGGGGTTGGTCAGTGCGGTATCCAGGGTTGCGGACGGCAGCAGGGTTGCGCCAGACGACTCACTTTGAGACGGTAAACCGTCTGGCTCGTTGGATGGCGTCCCACACTCACACACCAGTTCTGGCAGTAACCCTTCGATCACCTGAAAAATGGGCAAGATGCGCTCGACAAATAGGGTGGTGTCGCTTAGGACGCCTTCATAGCTGCCGATATCAAAGTAGATGGTGGCATCGGGGTAGGATTCCAGAATATTGATCACCGTCACGGGGTCGTGGTCTTCAGCCGCAATGGCGATCGCCTGACTCAGGGGTTCTAGGTTTTCTTGCCGCAGAAAGGGACCCATCACTTTATCCAGCTGAATCAGCGGAAACTCACCGATAAAACTGCGACCGGCATGAAGCGACGCAAAGTTGATTAAAGACCCGGTGGTCAGAAATTGCCGCACGATGTCGCTATTGATGCTGGCATCGGTTGGGATCGTTTGGAAAAAGTCTTGCAATGCTTCGGTCATCGTGCCATTGCTGGCAAACCCTTGCAGGTCTGTGATTGAGACTGGCAATTCTGTTTCTCTATACTTGAGAATCACCGTTTCAGCCGCGATCGCACTGGCATTCCAGCCCAACAGCGCCGCGCCCAGCCCTAAAAGGGCAGACGTTCCCCATCGCCGAGCGGTGTTTTGCCAGGGGATCCATTGCGAGCGAGCGACATGGGCAAATGCCGATGGAAAAACCTGAAAACGCATAGGCTGATTTCTCGCAAAATGGTTGATGCAAGCGCTCCAAGCCTATCGAGCGATCGCTGCCTTGGGCTGAGTTGTGCAATAACTTGTAACGTTGAAATTGGGATAGAGTCTGAGCGTTGAGGGAGAGCCGCGCTCTGCGCGGCTCTCCCTCAACACCGTGTACGTCACGCAATTGAGAATTGCTATAGTTTTGTGCCGGAGACTCAGGTCGGGGTTAATATTGAGTGATTTTTAAGGCGGATGGATAGCGTGTTGTAGGCACCCGATCTCGACCCTTAAACAGGATTGTAAACGGATTTTGCAGTCTCAGTTTTGCCCCCATTGTTCTAAGAATCGTGGATTTAATAAAACCCGAGTCTTTTTAAGAGAGCAGCTTCGTTGCTCTCTCAAAAAGACTTACAGGTTAATTAATCTGTGATCCCAAGTTTGATTTTGATCAGGACATTGCAACGTGATTAAGCCAGGTATCCTCTCAAAGCCCAAATCTAGAATTCTGATTGCCCTCACCCTTTGTCTTGTGTTTTTGTTTGGGCTACAAACTCATCTACGAGCCGAATCTCCAGCCTTTGTGACGTGGCAACCTGTGCCCTCACATCGGGAAGATCGCGGAAATGTTAAAGTCGTCTGGTTGCAAGGGACGCCCTATGAAATGGGCTATCAGCACGGCACCTTGTTGCACGATGAAATTGCATCGCTGGGCACAGAAGTCATCGATGCATTGCGAATTTTAGGGCGAGGCTTGGGCTTGAGTAGACTGTCGATACGGCGATCGCCCCCCGAAATTGTCGAAGAATGCCGCGGCTTATCCGATGCCACTGCTGATATCGGCATGACTCTCGATAGTTGCATGGTGCTGGCATTTGGCGATGTTTACCAAGAATTTTTTGCCTACTTGCTGCCGGATATCATGTTTTACGATGGCTGCTCTCAGTTTGTCGTATCGGCGGGAGCGACCCAAGATGGCTATCTCTATCACGGGAGCAGTTTGGATAGTAATGCCAAGCCGATTAAATATTGGGTTGAAAATTCCACCGTATTTATCCGCCAGCCCAATGACGGCATTCCCCATGTTTTTATCTCAGTACCGGGGATGGTGTGGCCCAATTGGGGCATGAATGCAGCAGGGATCTCGATTGGGCTGGATACGGCTCATCCCCTGACCATTCACGAACTCTCGTTGGAAGGGGGCAGCAATGTGCAGATGATGGCACGAATTTTGAAACAGGCAAAAACCTTCGAGGAAGCCCGGACGTTGATGGCATCCCAAAACCGGATGCGCGCCAATCTGATCATGGTGGCAGATGGCAATGCCAAGAAGGCAGGCGTGTTTGAATTGCTGGGTCGAGACATGGCAGTGCGCGAGTTGAATGAGGCAGGCGTGGTCTATGCCAGCAATCACTTTGTCTCTGCCGAACTTGCCGATCGCGATGAAGATCCGCCCAGTCCATCCAGTCCACCCCGGTTTGACCGCTTTGCTCAGTTGCTCGAACCGGATGGCGTCGATTCCCGGTACGGCACCCTCGATCCGGTCAACATGGTCAACATCTTGCGCGATCGCATCAATCCTTACACGAAAATCGCCAGTCCACTGGATGTCTACGACGATGACACCAGTATTGGAGGCAACGGTTCCATGCGTCAGGGAATCTTTGATCCGGCGCGTCTCAGATTTTGGGTTGCGGCTGGAAAAGTGCCTGTGCCCGAAAACCCATTTGTTTGCTTCTCTTTGGCTGAAATGATCGGTATGCCCAATGCCACCCCCTGCCCAGCGGCAGTCATTGAATAGTGCTTAGCGTAGGGGCGAAGCATTCGAACTATGATGTTTGCCATTTACCAAAGACGATCTCACGAATGCTTCGTCTGTACAAGGGGCACATCTGTTTCAGAAATCTCCTAAGTATCGTGGATTTAATAAAACCGAAGATTTATTTTTGGAAGCGCGGCTCCGCCGCGCTTCCAAAAATAAACTTCCGGGTTTTAATTAATTTGTGATGCTAAGTCTTTTTCGCCCCTAAAATTTGCAGGGATACCTTTTCTGGCAATCGCCTTAAACATTTTGCTGTGCAGGACGGGCTTTTTTGCCCTACATATAGCAGCCGAGAGGCTGGTTGAACGGGGTGCAGGGGTGGAACCCCTGGCTGGGGGCGCAGCCCCCACACCTCACTATCCTAACCATCTACTCAATTGCCATACCATCGTCAGAAATGGGCTAATTTGGCTGACAAACACAGAGATTTTTACAGAACACTTGCATAGATGCGCTAAATAGTGTGGAATAGACAATTGTCGGTGCTTGTCGCTGACCACAAAAAACGGGGGCGTGGCGGAATGGTAGACGCTACGGACTTAGAAAACTGAGCCTTGTCAGAGAAATTTGGCAAGTGGCAGCTCTCAAATTCAGGGAAACCTAAGTTGAGCACTGAGAAATCAGAGATTCACGGACAACGATCAGACCCTGATTGTTAAACCACATCTCTGTGATCGAGGACATCAATACGGCAATCCTGAGCCAAGCTGGATCAGAGTTTTACAAGAAAGCGGTTACAAGTCTTGAGTTAACTCAAAACTGATAGCTGCAAGCTTAAAGCTCGTCCCAGAAGGTGCAGAGACTCGACGGGAGCTACCCTAACGTAAAGCCGAGGGTAAAGAGAGAGTCCAATTCTCAAAACCTCTAGAACTTGTTTCTAGGCGGTAGCAGCGAAAGTTGCGAGAGGATGAAAATCCGTTGACCCGAAAAGGTCGTGAGGGTTCAAGTCCCTCTGCCCCCATAGTTGTAAACGCATACCAAACGGATCATTTTTGAGCGAGCGATCGCACCCACACCCAGCCCAAAAAGCTGCCGATGGCATAGACTGGAAAATCACTCCAGGTGAAGCTATTGCCTAACACAAGTCGCCCCGGTAACGTGGCACGGGCAGCTTCAAGCAAAGGCGATCGCCAAAGTTGGAGAAATTCGATACCGCAGGTTGCCAAAAAAACACCAACCGCAATCCATAAAGGCGATGATTTTGGCAAAAGTAGTACAAACAATAAAACCCAAAAAATTTCGTAGGCAATGCTACCTAAGGCATCATTGAGCCATTCGGGTTCAGGTGCTAAAAATCTGACCCAATAGCCGATCGGAACCATGGCTATTAGGCTAAGTAATAATACGGACTTGGATATTCGTTTTTGACCCATACACGGCAGGTAAATTGGGCAGTGGATTGCTCAGAAAGGGACAAAAAGTTTTCCACAGAATCCAAAGTTTTCCACAGCAAACGACAGTTTTTCACAGAAAACGTGGACTTTTCCACAGAAATCTCAAAAAACTGTTAAGGAATGTAACTTATTTTTCGCGGTCTGCAACCCTTGTTGAGGCGATCGCTATGCGTATCAATTAGGCTGGCGCAAATTGACGAGAAACTTCTGCGAAAGAGGTTTAAATAGTATCTTTCGCAGAAGCAAGGTTTAAATTGAGTCAACAGAATTGCAGATCAGATTCTAACGCTACTCGGCTGATTTGGGATCATCACAACCAGCATTATTCCCATTCAATTGTTCCGGGCGGCTTAGACGTGATATCGTAAACAACCCGATTCACACCCCGAACTTCATTCACAATCCGATTTGAAATAGTTTCTAAAAGATCGTAAGGCGCGCGCGACCAGTCAGCCGTCATCCCATCTTCGCTAGAAACGAACCTGAGAACAATAGGGTAAGCGTAGGTTCGTTGGTCGCCCATTACACCTACACTACGGATCGGCAGAAGCACCGCAAAGGCTTGCCAAAAATCGTGATACATTCCCTGACGGTTAATTTCTTGCCGCACAATATAATCGGCATCTCGCAAAATATCCAGTTTGTCTTCCGTGACCTCGCCCAGGATGCGAATGGCTAAACCTGGACCCGGAAATGGATGGCGATTGACGATCTCTTCGGGCAAACCGATAGAGCGCCCGACTTTGCGGACTTCGTCTTTAAACAATTTGCGGAGTGGCTCTACGAGCTTAAAGCAAAGGTCTTTAGGTAAGCCGCCGACATTGTGATGACTTTTGATTTTAACGGCAACCCGTTCTCCCGTCTTGGGATCAACATTGGTGTCTGCCGATTCGATCACATCTGGGTAAAGCGTTCCCTGTGCCAGGTAATCAAAGGGACCCAGTCGTTTCGATTCTTCCTCAAAAACACGGATAAACTCATGCCCGATCCGTTTTCGTTTTTCTTCGGGATCAGTCAGTCCTTCGATTTGGGTGAGGAAGCGTTCGCGGGCATTGACGTATTGCACTGGGATGTGGAACTGTTCTTCAAACAGTTTGATCAGACGCTCTGGCTCATATTTGCGCATGAAGCCCTGATCGATAAAGACGCAGGTGAGCTGATCGCCAATCGCGCGATGCATTAAAAACGCCAGCGTGGACGAATCAACCCCTCCAGAAAGCGCTAACAAAACTCGTTTGTCGCCAACTTTGGCGCGCACTTCACGGATCGATTCTTCGACAAATGCGTCTGTTGTCCAGGTGGGAGCGCAGTTGCAAATGTGATAAACAAAATTGCGGATCAGGGCTAAGCCGCCGATGGAATGCACCACTTCTGGATGAAACTGCACCCCATATAACTTGCGTTGATGGTGGGCGATCGCCGCGCAGGGGGTATTTTCGGTGTGAGCTAACGATTCAAAGCCATCGGGCAGGCGTGTGACGGAGTCGCCATGGCTCATCCACATGGTGGTGCCATTCTCTACATTGGTGAGCAGATCGGTAGGATCGTCAATTTGTAGCGAGGCTTTGCCATACTCGGCTCTTTCTGCCTGAACGACTTCACCCCCAAGTTGTTGCACCATCAACTGCATGCCATAGCAAACGCCCAAAATAGGAATGCCTAGATCCCAAATGTCGAGTTCGCAGTGAGGGGCACCGGGAGCATAGACTGAGCTAGGACCTCCCGAGAGAATAATGCCTTGAGGGTTCAGTTGGCGGAGTTGTTCTGCCGTGGTGCGGTAAGACAACACTTCTGAATAAACCTGGGTCTCTCGAATGCGACGGGCGATCAGCTCAGAGTACTGAGACCCGAAGTCAAGAATTACAATCATCTGGCGGTCGAGCCGAGTGGTTGTCGGCTGCTGAGGGGGAGTATCAATTTGCTGTAGAGTCACCGAGCAAGTCCTGATGCAATCGTAGTGAGTTAACAAGTGAGTAAATAGCGTTAAGTACCTGTCTGCATAACAGGAATGTGAGTTGTGCCCTTGCGCAGACGGTTGCCGACTGCGCCCTGCTTGAGAGAGGTGGGTCTAACGCTATAGAACTTCGAAGAGAATTACCGCTTTAAACTTTAAACGGACTAGCTTTGAAGACCCGACTTTGAAAGGAGATATAAATAAACTTCGAAGACATTATGGATCGAGGATTGAATAAAACTCAATGCTTGGTTAAGAGCGGTGGCAAAGCCGTTGCTCTCTTGGGATCGTGGATTGAACAAACCCGGAGATTTATTTTTGTCAGCGCGGCGTCGCCGCGCTGACAAAAATAAATCTCCGGATTTTATTGAATTTGGGATCCTTAACAAAGCATTGCAGCTTGATTAATCTGTGATCCTATACAAACTGGGCAGCTTTATTTTAGATATTCCAATTAGCTTAACAAACCTTGAGAGAGTAATGTCGCTCCTGTTTTACTTTGCACAATGATTTGTCGATGGCGATCGAACAGAACCGTTCCCACCGTAGCGTGGCGACCGCTGTGATCTTGGATGTAAGCCTGAGTTCGATCATCAATTTTTTGAGCGATCGCCCCATAGACACGTTCGACCCACTGAGTCCCGTGATCTACATCCAGTTGCCGTAAATGCATCAAACCTGCTTCTACCGTAGAACAAGCAAATAGGGGTTGAATATCGCCATGAGGCAACCCTAATTGGGCGCAGTGGGCGACAAAAATTTCCTGCCGTGCATCGGCTATCTGATGATGAGTGTGAAAAATGCCGCCAGCCAGTTTGATCAATTTGCCATGATAGCCAAACAGTAAAACTGACTCGATCCCTTGCAGGCTCGCTTCGACCAGTAACGGACCCAACCAATTTGCTGTTTTAAGAATGCGATCGCCCGGAATGCCCAACTGCTGCGCCAGAGATATGCCATTTTCGCCAACACAAAACACAACGGAGCGATATTGCTCAGCCTTTTGCTGCACTGCCTCACGAAATAGTTCCAGTTGACCCGGAGCGCTCAACGGCTGCGAAATTCCTGTGGTGCCCAGCAACGATAAGCCTTCTACGACACCAAACGCCGCATTAGAGGTGCGGTCTGCCAATGCTCGCCCTTCCGGCAACATAATCGTTATCCGTAAATTTTGTCCCGGTTTCAGCCAGCGTTCCAAATTGTCTTGAAATAAGCGCCTGGCATACTGCGAGATCGACGGTTGGTAATGGTCATGAACCTGACGCCCCCAGCCTTCCCCGGCTCGGAGCCAGACCAACGATGTCGGATAGCGAATCAAGATCTGCGAATGATCAGTGGGGACTGGCGATCGCCCCTCTCCCTCATCCTCCTCATTTCCCGTTCGGCTACGCTCACGGCAACGCCCCTCTCCCTCATCTCCCCCACCTTCCTTACCTCCCCCACCCTCCTCATCTCCCTCCTCTCTCGCTAACACCTCCACCATCGCCCAAATCGGTGTATGACGGGTCAGATCGAGATTGTCACCCGGATCACTGCGAGTAATGGCTAATGCCGCTGTCTCGCTGAGCCGAGCAACCTGCTCAATGGGAATTGCAACCGTTTGCGCAGGTTCCAACAGATCGAGATTAACTGTGGTAAGCGATCGCGCTGGTTCATTCAAGTGTTGTAAAGCTGCGATCGCGGCGGCACAGGCAAATACAGGTAAGGTATAGCCCGAACGGGGATGAGATGCTGGATTTGGAATCGATTCAGTCAAGGTCACTCTCAATTGGTGATAAGGAACACAGGGCTGGGGTGATGAGTCCCATAACTTTTATTTCAATTTTCCTAGATTCTAGAAGAATCAGATGTTGTTGCCCCCATCTGCGAGTTCCTGATTATCGTTGCCCCGAAGAGGTTCCTATGAGTTCCACCTTCTTGCCCTTAGACATCGCCCCCGTGGCTGCTTCTACCTGCTCTTCTGTAAGTGATCTGGTTCTGCAACCTCAAGAGAATTTAGATCCGACGCAATGGCTGATGTTTGAGCAAGTTCTCATCGATGCGCTGCACCGGGTTGAGGGGGCTGTAATTGTGGATTTGATCTGGCTTACAGGGCTAGATGTGAACGGCATGACCGTCTTAAGGAAGGGTATAAAACTGGCAGCGCAGTTGAGCAAACGCCTGCTGTTGAAAGGGGTGACGGCTGAGGTATATGCTGAGTTCGATCGAGAATGGCAAAACCAGCGATCGCTCGTTTTAGGAGAGTGGGTTACAGAGTGCCAACCTGAATTTGGGCAGTTTTTGGTCAAAGGGGGTCAAACGCGGACAGCACCCCAGATCAAATCGACCCTGCTCAAACCCAAACCATTTGAAAAGTCCAGTCCATTGCGATCGCCAACCCCGATTCAGAGCCACTTCTATACCGAACCCGGCTGGCACGCTCACCAACACGCCAGTTAAAGATAGTGGATGAAAATCAACCCTAAGGATCGTGGATTAAATCAGATCGAATATTGAATCGTTTGGAGGGGCGAACGGCCGTTCGCCCGTACAACAAATCATCGGAGTTATTTAATTCCCATTCCTAAGGTTTTTGGGGAGCGCGACGGCAAAGCCGTCGCGCTCCCCAAAAACCTTAGGGGTATTGCTCTGGAGCAACCCAGCCGATCTAGTGCGTCTGACTCTACGATCCTCAGTCCTTCCTCAGCGTTTGCTCATACAAGCCAATTCGGATTGCTATAGACTAAAGCTAATCACTTTACAGTCTGTCATCATTAAAATTGCAATCTTGTGAATCAAGTCGATTACCTTCGCATTAGCCTGGTTGACCGCTGCAATTTTCAGTGCCAGTACTGTATGCCAGAAGGCTCAGATCTGGACTATGTGCGGCAGCAAGATGTCTTGAGCTTTGATGAGTTGTTAACCCTGTTGCGGGAGGTGTTTATTCCCTCAGGGTTTACTCGGTTTCGGTTAACGGGTGGAGAGCCGTTGTTGCGCCCGCGATTGGTGGAATTGGTGCAGGCAATCGCCTCATTGCCTGAAACTCAAGATCTGTCGATGACGACCAATGGGTTTTTGTTAGCGGGCATGGCGCAGGATCTGTACGATGCTGGGTTGAGACGAATTAACATTAGCCTCGATTCTTTAGAACCTGAAACCTTTGACCGGATTATTGGGAATCGTGGGCGATCGCGGTGGCAGCAAGTGTGGCAAGGCATCCAGGTTGCCCATGCCGTTGGCTTTGATCCGCTAAAGTTGAATGTAGTGATCATTCCAGGCATTAATGATCATGAAATTCTTAACCTGGCGGCATTGAGCATTGACCGTACCTGGCATGTACGGTTTATTGAATTTATGCCAATTGGGAATGCCGGATTGTTTCAGGACACAGGCTGGGTGGCATCGGCAGACTTGCGACACCAAATCCGCGATCGCTGGGGCTTGACTGATGCTCAGGTGCAGGGAAATGGTCCTGCGGATGTGTTTAAGATTCCCGGAGCCAAAGGTACGTTGGGATTTATCAGCCAGATGTCAGAATGCTTTTGCGATCGCTGTAATCGGATGCGTCTTTCGGCGGATGGCTGGCTACGACCCTGCCTGCTGAATGAAATTGGGCAACTGGATCTAAAACAAGCGCTCCGATCGGGCGTGCCATTAGAGATCATTCGAGACAAAGTGCAATATTTGCTGGGACTTAAACCCGAAATCAACTACAAACAGCGAGACTCTGGTACAGAAGGCACCTATAGCCGCACCATGTCTCAGATTGGGGGCTAAGCATTGCAAAACGGAAGAAGTGTGGGAATCGCGGCAACGCCGCGATTCCCAATAACTAAGAGCTGTTCTACGATTCGCTATGACTTACTATCGTGGGATGAATTTGACCGTGAAACCGAGGGTTTCACGGTCAAATTCATCTCCAAAATCAGCAATACCTACGCTTCAGACGTCGAGGCTAAGACGGGTGTCGAATTGGGCAGTAGTCGTCCGATACTCTGTTTTACCAGCGTTTGCAAGAAAGCAGTGCGCTGATTTTCCTGGAAAACGGCTTTGAGTTTTTGGGTGAGTCGTTCCACCGAGAAATCTGAACTGGCAGTAGGGTCAAGGATTTGACTGCGGTCTTCAAAATGTTCCACCAGGCTTAACCCTGCAATCCGGGTCAGGTAAGCCGCACTAACGCCCTGCAATAACCCGCCAGCAACGTAGGTGGCAGCATGGCTCTTGAGTAACGGAGCGATCGCCTGACTGCTCATTTCTACTAAGCCCAACTTCACCATTTGACCTGCTAACGTGCCTGCCACCTTTTTCGCCTGATCTAAGGAGAAGGACTGCTGATAGAGGGTGCCCAGATCGATGATGAGTTGGGTATTAATGGCAGCTGTGGCGATCAGATCGAGGCTGGCAACAGGATTGGCAAAGGCAGCAGCAGCGGCAATCCATTGCGATTGTTCGATCACGGGTAGGGCGCGATCGCGTCTGAGGCGATTGAGCTGAGCCAACACGTCTGTTTTAAGTGCCTGTGCCTGCCGTTGCACGGTATTCAAAATCAACTGTTGCCCTTCGGCTTTGAGAATGGCACTTACCCGATCAGTCAGGGCTGTGATATCGGGTTTGGGGTGCTCAATGCGCTCTTGTAACGAACCATCTGTTTGATATTGCCGCACAATCACAGGTGCAGGTTGAGTAGCGATCGCCACAACATCGTCGGTCGCCAGAAAAGCTTGGGTGCGATCGCGCAACTGCTGCAAGATCACCATGCGATCAGCCGGTAAATATTGATCTTGCTTATTAAAGACCAGCAAGACGCGCTGTTGTTGCTTCAGACAGTCTTGAATTTTTTGGAACTCCGAGTCCATCAAATCGCCGGTGGTGACGAACACCACTACATCGGAATGCGTGGTATCGGCGTCTGAGGATTGGGTCGTGTCCGAGGATGTCAGCGTTTCAGAATTTGGCGTTTGTCCGGTCAGATATGCCAAAAGTAAGCGCGATAGGGTCGTCTTACCGACGGTCTTGCCACCTAAAACGGAGAGGCTAATCTGTTTGCGATCGAGTTCGTGTGTTAAATCGGCTAACCGACTTTGCAAGCTGGGAATTTTCAGCAGAACATCCGCTGAGGCTGGCTGGGCTTCAGTTTCAGCAGTGAGTTGGCTGATGAGCGTTTCGATCGCCGTTAAAGATTGAGTGACGCTTGCCCGGTCGGCTGGGATGGGTTGACCGGGTTGCAGATCGAGCGGTTGGCGCGATCGCTGCCACCACCAAACTCCAGAACTGAGGGCGATCGCGCCCCATGCCAGGGTGCTACTCCAATCGCCGCCTCTGAGGTGCAAACTTTCTAACAGCCAGCCCCCAGCCGTCAGCCCTAATCCAGCCATCAAAATCGGTCGCTTCACGCTGAATGCCATGACAATCTCTTCGCCTCTTATCCTCGATCCCCAAGACTCAGGGTCGTGAATTTAATTAAAACCTGGCTCTTTTTGAGAGAGCGACAGCGAAGCTGTCGCTCTCTCAAAAAGAATGGTCGCTTAATTCATCTGTGATCCCTAGCTTCCATTTTAATCAGATTGAACAGTCGTATGGCTTTAATTTGCCAGGTTAAACCGCTGGAGTTGGGTTTCTATAATTTGGGGCAATGTTTTTCGCAGTTCGGTTTTAGTGCGAAATTGCAGGCGGTTGCGATTGGGAATATCGAACGGAAATTGCCCATTCAGGTCTGATCGTTCCATTTGTGCCAGCAGGATTTGTTCAGAGCGTTTACATTCCAGGGCATAGCCCACTTCAACGCAGACTCTGGGGCTGGGAATCAGCTGGGGTGGTGTCCCGTCAATCTGCAAAATGGGAGTGCTATCCGCGATAAACAGCAGGCTTTTGCGAATCTTGCGCATGAGACCGCTACTCAGTCGGGTCGGTCCTTCCGTGAGGCGATGAGACTCTTCCAGGATCAGGGGAAGCCGCGATCGCTTATTGAATTTTTCTAAAAACTCCTGGATTTCTTCTCGCAGCAGATCGCTCGACTGAGAATATTCCGTCTGATAGCACAGGAAAATCGAGGGTTCTAAATGCGCCATCACATCTTGTTTGGCGAAGTAGATTTCGTGGCTAATCAGGTCGATATTGGCGATCGCATAGCCACCGCTGCCTTCGATGTAAAACTCAACCGTTTCGCCAGACAAATAGCGCTGAAACCAGTCGGATGACTTGACGACATCGCTGTCATCCAAAAAATCGGCTCTTAATGCTGATTTGAGCAGACTATTTTTACTGAGGCGGAGGTCATGGGGACGCTTCTCTAAATCTCGAATTGGCTCGTATTCTGGGAGATACCAGGCTTTTAGCGCGATAATTGCCATTCTACGCCTTCCACTTCCGCCACTATAGAGGATTCTCTTGATAGTATAGATTATAGAACAAATGAACTATTTTGTCCGAAATCAATAAATTAGGAAAGCCCCCGTCCTCAGGACGGGGGCTTTCCTAATTTAGTAATGCTCTCGACGGGTGTAACGGGTCGAAAATGAGCGACGCTCAATCTCAAAAATTGGTTTAAACGATAACAGCACCCAACTTTCGTACTAACTGGGGGATCTCCTCTCATTTCACTTACCATACAGAGTTGCTTTCAGTTAAATACTGATTAAAAAACCAGTCTAACTACTCACATTGCTCTCTATTTGCTAGTCGAGGAAATATCAGTATTCCGCATGGGTGCTGTTAGGATCGTGCGAGACAGATTCAAAATAAGCAGTGTTTTTACCTCGTTTACTAAAGGACATGTACTTGGCTGAATCTGCCAGGGAAGCTTTGTAGCTTCTATTAGTAGAATAGCACTCTCAACGGAGTAGGCAAGATGATGATACCAAAGTTTACTTTCTCTGAAGTCAATACTCCTGTGTCCTCTAAACATAGACTTCTAAGGCTTGCAGAGAGATGATTTCGGACTTAAGTCTTGATCGGTGGGATCACGGACATAAGCTAAAATTTTCAGTTAAGCTCATCTGTTTTAGTCAGAGATACTATTTTTTGAATTCTCATATGGAACAAATTTTTGGGTGCTCAAAGCCTTATAAACTGAAATTGAAATAATGGTAATTTGATCAAAAAATCAGTGAGTTGTGATTGTTGAATAGATCTAATAAAGGTTTTAAATTTAATTTGATTTTGACGCATTTAGGACGGTGAAATTCATTATCCTGTGTTAGTTTCCTAATTCCATTAAGTGGTTCAATTATCCATGAGGGTAACCCCCCAATCCCTCTAGAAAATCTCAGGGCAGTGCTAATTTTGCTGATGCTACTAAAGACGGTTTTCTAGATGAATAGGTAGTGCTTTGGGTTGTGGTATGCATGTAATGATTGTTTGTGGCGCGGGCGTCGCCCGCGCCACAAACAATCATTACTTTTTTAGGACTACTGTGCTTTGAAACGGCGATGCAGGGGGCGGTGCAAACCATGACGACCCCTTTGAAAGACAACCAGAAGGATGTGTAGAGGAACTCTTCAGGGGCTCTCGCCAATCTGATGTCCCATTCGATAGATCTCCGTGTTTTACCAGGGTGCTAGGGTAGGGTAAATCTGGCATGTAATCCCCGGTCTGAGTCTTGCCGAAGTTCTGATCGAACGAAAGGGGAGAGAAAGTTGCGATACGATGAAGGAAATCTTTTGGGGTGAGTGAGTGGCTTACCCTGGCTGTGGCACACGGAGTTCTGAAATGGGATTATTTGACCGAATCGGACGGGTGATTCGCGCCAACCTTGGGAGTTTGATCAGTCAAGCGGAAGATCCGGAAAAAATTCTGGAACAAACTGTGCTGGATATGCAAGACGACTTGATTAAGTTGCGTCAGGCAGTAGCGCAGGCGATCGCCACCCAAAAGCGTACCGAGCGGCAATGTTCCCAGGCGCAGGCTACATCGCAAGAGTGGTATCAACGGGCGCAGCTAGCGTTGCAAAAGGGCGATGAAAATCTGGCGCGAGAGGCGTTAAATCGCCGCAAATCTTATCAAGAGACCGCAGATGCCTTAAAAACACAGTTGGCTCAGCAAAGCGGCATTGTGTCTCAGATGAAACAAAATATGGTGAAGCTAGAGCAAAAGCTGGCAGAGGCAAAAACCAAGAAGGATATGTATATTGCCCGTGCCCGTTCTGCTAAGGCGTCCCAGCAAATTCAAGAGATGATGGGGCGAGTCGGAAATAGTGGAGCTATGGCAGCGTTTGAGCGCATGGAAGAAAAAGTATTGCAGCTCGAAGCGGAGTCAGAGGCGATCGCTGAACTGTCTAACAACACGCTAGAACAACGATTTGTAGCGTTGGAAAGTAATAGTGATGTGGATGCAGAACTGGAAGCGATGAAAGCCCAATTGCTGGGGGGTAGCTCTGCGGCTAGCTTACCGTCTAGCACCTCTGCGGCAACGGCTAATTCAACCGCTGATGCCGATCTAGAAAAACTGCGATCGCAGCTTGAAGATGGTTAGTTTAATGAATGGATGGCAGCCGTACGGCTGCCATCCATTCACCCAATTCAGGTTAAATCCAACCGAGTTAATAGCTGATCGACATCAAAGTGTTGCTTCATCAAGTTGCACATGCATTGAACTTTAATCGGTTCATGTAAGCGAACCTGACCAAAGGTGCGATCAATAATTTCAACAGTCGTCAGCGTATCGTAATCGACCGAGAGAATAGGAATTTCTAAATCTTCTGCCCGACTGAGAATGGTGGGGGATGGCGGAATTTGTCCGGTCAAAATTAGGCAGTGGGTTGAGGTTTCCAGGGCTGCCAGTTGAATATCGGTGCGATCGCCCCCTGTCACCACCGCCATATTGTGCGCTTTACGGAAAAATTTTAAGGCTGAATTCACGTTCATTGCCCCAATTTTGAGGCTTTCCACCATTAAATCCAAACGGTCAGAACGGCACAGCACTTCTGCATTAAGTTGATGCACCAATTCACGCACACTCACACTTCGCAACACATTATTGCTGGGCAATAGACCCAATACCTGAATACCCTGTTTTCCTAAAAAGGTCTTGATGTGCGTACTGACTAACTCAATTGACTCTGTGGGAATGTCATTAATCACAACTCCCAAAAGGCGATCGCCCAATTGCTCTTGTGCCGTCAGCAACGCATCGACGACTAAACCTGAGTGAAATCGGGTCACCAAAATCACATCTGCGTCAATCAACTGTGCCATTTGCACCAGAGACATGCCAAACAGCCGTCCCTCATCCAACGTGCCCGATCCTTCCACTAACGTCAGATCGACATCTTGTTTGTGGAGATATTGCTGAAGTTGCTCATGATAGTTAATCTGATCTTCTCCAGCAATTCGCTTGTTAATGGTGGTTTCATCCAATGACACCAGCGTTGGCAACAGCTTGGCATCTTCTAGATCCAGGGTTTGGGCAATAAACCGCACATCTTCGTCAATCGAGTCACTCTGGGATTCACTCAGACAGGTGCCGATGGGTTTGCCGTACGCCAGTTCTAACCCTTTTTCTTGCAGCAAGTGTACCAGACCCAAAATCACAGCTGATTTGCCGCTGTAAGCTTCAGTCGAACCAATCACTAACAATTTCGTGGACTTATTCGTGGACTTTGTCGGCACGCCCTCACTCCTACTCGAACCAAATTATCCAATGACTCATTCTTAGATAGCCGCTGCGATCGCTAAAACTGTCTCAAGAACCGTAAGTCTCCTGCATATAGCCGACGGATATCATCAATCTGATGTAACACCATCGCAAACCGCTCTACCCCAAGCCCTGCTGCAAAACCTGTATAAATTTCAGGGTCATACCCAACTGCTTTCAACACATTCGGGTCAACCATGCCACACCCCATCACCTCTAACCAACGACCTCGCCACTGAACATCAACTTCGGCAGAGGGTTCTGTAAACGGGAAGAAGCTAGGGCGAAAGCGAATGGGGATATCTCCAAACATCTCTTCCAAGAAAACCTTAATCGTGCCTTTCAGGTCGGTAAAGGTCAATCCCTCATCAATTGCTAATACCTCCAGCTGATGGAAGGCAGCCGCGTGGGTTGCATCCACCGTATCGCGTCGATAGCATCGTCCAGAGGCAACCACCCGGATGGGAGGCTCGTTTTCTTCCATATACCGGATTTGCATTGCCGATGTATGGGTACGGAGCAAATTGCCATCGGGCAGATAGAATGTATCCTGCATATCGCGGGCAGGGTGGTCGGCTGGAGTATTGAGTGCCTCAAAGTTATAGTAGTCGGTTTCCATTTCGGGACCCTGGGTAATGGTGTACCCCAGACCGACAAAAATATCCATCATCCGCTCGATCATGCTGGTGATCGGGTGCGACTGACCCTGAGGTCGATAAACCCCCGGCATTGTGACATCTAAGGTTTCAGCCGCCAGCTGAGCTTCGATCGCCGCTTCTTGAAGGGCTGTCTTTTTTTGGTCAAGACCTGTTTGCAAAATTTCTTTGACGTCGTTGGCAAGCGCACCAATCTGAGGCCGTTCGCTGGCATCGAGTTTGCCCATGCCACCCAATACTTGCGAAAGACTGCCCTTCTTCCCTAAATACTTGATTCTTAACTGCTCAAGTTGTTCTAGGGTGTTAGCAGCAGCGATCGCCTCTTTTGCTTCTTGCTGCAATGTGGTCAACTGGCTTTCAAGATCGCTAAGCTTACTCATGGTATTGAAGGAACAGTAAAACTAAATCGTCGGCAGAATGTTGGATCGCAATTTTAGTTGGATCGCAATTTTAGGAATGCATTCCCCTATCAGTTTACTTGGAATTGTCTGAGGGGATGGCACAATCCAGATTATGTTTTTAGCCGCTCGTTAGCTGCCCAATCAAGCCTTAAACCTGGTCGTTAGGATGGGAAATTGATCAAGCCCAAAGATTGATGGTTGTCAGCGCCGCAACGCGGCGCTGACAACTATGGCAGCCGAAGGGCTGGTTAGGACAGGGGGCGGGGGCATCGCCCCGCACAGGAGTTCTGCCCCCGCATCCCGTCCTGATTAACCATTCGATTGCTATATAAGCATCCAGGATTGATTGAATCTGTCATCCTCAATCACGGCTGAGGAATGGGCATTAGATAACGTCGATGATGGGTTTGGGCGCATGACCGTTCGCTCCTGCCAACGATTCAATCAGTCGATCTGATTTCATCCACGACCCTTACTGTTTCATCCCTGTTTCATCCAGCCAACCTATTTTTCTATCCTTCTCACTGTGATCCTATGAATCTTTTGCTGAGTAATGATGACGGTATTTTTGCGTTAGGTATTCGTACCCTGGCAAATACGCTGGCAGACGCCGGTCATCACGTGACGGTGGTCTGTCCCGATCGAGAACGGTCTGCAACGGGTCATGGCTTGACCTTGCACGACCCAATTCGTGCTGACAAGATTGAGTCCATCTTTCACCCCGCAGTCAAAGCCTGGGCATGTTCTGGCACGCCGTCGGACTGCGTTAAATTAGCCCTCGGAGCCTTATTAGATAGCCCACCGGATGTCGTGCTTTCTGGCATTAATCACGGATCTAATTTAGGAACAGATGTGTTGTATTCCGGAACTGTCTCGGCTGCCATGGAAGGAGTTATAGAAGGCATCCCCAGTATTGCGTTTAGTCTGGCTAGTTTTGCTTGTCACGATTTTCAGCCAGCCGCTAACTTCGCCAAGAAGTTACTCGATCAAATGACTCAATATCCCCTGTCTTATATGGCGTTGCTGAATGTCAATATTCCAGCTGTGCCAGAAAAAGAGATTGTTGGAGTTGCCATTACCCGTCAGGGCATTCGTCGGTATCTTGACCTGTTTGAGAAACGGGTTGATCCTAGAGGCAAAACCTATTACTGGCTAGCCGGAGAAGTGATAGAAGATATCGATGAATCTGAGCCACCGTTCTCTGCTTTGATGATCCAGGGGGATGGATCTAAGTTAGATTTAGAATTAGTTGAACGCACCATGACGGATGTGTATGCGATTCGGCATAATTACATTACTATCACGCCATTGCAGTACAACTTAACGTGTATTTCAGGGTTAGCAAGTCTTGAACGTTGGCAGCTAGACTGGTCTAGTTAATTCCAGCATATGATTAAGCCATCAGATCCAGTAGAAAAGCTAAGATCTTGAGTTGGGTCTTTCATAGCAGACTAAACTAAAACAGATAAACTGGATGTTTTAAGAATATCGAGTAGTTTTCTATGAATTTGGGCAATCTATGGAGAGGGTGCTTTTCGGGAGATTGAGTCAATTTACGACAGAACATTGTTTCCCCGGAAAAATGCCTACTATATTTTTAAGTTGACGTAGGATTAGATCATCTCTTGGGAACGGGCTTAGCTGTTTAGCTTTAGTGGAAGCCGATAGGAAACACCCATGCCTATTAAGCAAAACCAATTTACTGTGCATTTCTGGGGTGTCAGGGGCAGCATTGCTTGCCCTGGCTCTGAGACAGTGCGGTATGGCGGTAACACATCTTGTATCGAAATGCGGGTTGCTGGGCATCGTCTAATTTTTGATGGTGGGACAGGGTTAAGAGTCTTAGGGCAAACCCTGTTGAGTGAAATGCCAGCAGAAGCCCATATGTTTTTTACCCATTCTCACTGGGATCATATTCAGGGGTTTCCCTTTTTTGTGCCAGCCTTTATCAAAGGCAATAAGTTCAATATCTACGGGGCGATCGCTCCCAACGGTTCTACGATTGAACAACGCCTTAATGATCAGATGTTGCATCCCAACTTCCCAGTTCCGTTGCAAATCATGGGCGCAAATCTGACGTTTTCTGACCTGGAAGTGGGTGAAGTCGTTCAAATTGACGATATCGTCGTCGAAAATGCACTGCTCAATCATCCAGGTGAGGCAGTGGGCTACCGGATTAATTGGCAGGGGCATTCGGCAGCTTATATTTCTGATACCGAACATTTTCCCGATCGCCTTGATGAAAATGTGTTGTGGTTGTCGCGTGATGCCGACATCATGATTTACGACGCGACGTATACCAACGACGAATACAACTCCGACAAGTCCAGTAAGGTCGGTTGGGGGCATTCAACCTGGCAAGAGGCGGTGAAAGTCGCTAAGGCGGCGAATGTGAAAAAGCTAGTGATTTTCCATCACGATCCGCTGCACAATGACGAATTTATGGATCGGATTAAGGAAGATACGGCTAAAGAGTTTCCTAATAGTGTTGTGGCGTGCGAGGGTTTAGAGATCGACTTGCTGGCCTCGTCACCCCCAACGGTAGCCGAACCTGTTTCTAAGATCTCGGCTTGATTCTACTCGTAGAATTGCAAATTGATGAACCTGTAATGTTTTGAGAGAGCCACGGCGAAGCCGTGGCTCTCTCAAAACATAGTTTTATTGATCCACGATCCTTAGCGATCGGGCAGAGTCAGGTTTCATCTCTGTTAGAGCTGATTTAAAGCGCTCGTGTTCGTGCTCTTCAGGCGTGAACAACCCATCCTTCCAGGAACTTTTTGTATATAGCGGTTGTGCCAGTTCGTTAAGTACAGCAACGGTGTTGTGGGACGCGGAGCGTCCCACAACACCGTACTGAATCAACCTGCACAGGCTATAGGTTTTTGGTACGTGAGTTTTCCTCACGAAAAACCTGACTTTCTCCATGGGACACGGTGTATATTGTGTCAGAATGTAAAGCGTGCAGATTATCTCTTCGCTTGACACAATTCAAACTCCTACGGCGATCGCGTTAGGAAATTTTGATGGCGTTCATTTGGGTCACCAGCAGGTGATCCAGCCAATTTTGCATGACGCACCGCTTGACCTCAATGCAACGGTTGTTACCTTCTGTCCTCATCCCCAAGAGTTTTTTACGGGGCAACAGCGGCAATTGCTCACCCCGATTGATGAAAAAGCAGCGTTTCTGCAATCGCTTGGTGTCAAGCAGCTCGTGTTATTGCCGTTTGATCAGTTTTTAGCCAGCCTGACTCCTCAAGCGTTTGTTGAAACGATTTTGGTGCAGCAGTTGCAAGCTCGCTTGATTAGTGTCGGGCAAGATTTTTGTTTTGGTCGTAAGCGCTCGGGGACGACGGACGATTTACGGGCGATCGCGGCTGGCTTTGGCATTCCGGTTCATATTGCACCGCTCTATATCTGTGAAGGTGAACGCATTAGTAGTTCGTCAATTCGGCAGGCATTAGAGCAGGGTGACCTTGCCGTTGCCAATCGCCTGTTGGGGCGACCCTATACGCTGACGGGTGAGGTGGTCAAAGGTCAGCAACTGGGACAAAAATTAGGATTTCCGACCGCCAATATGCAGGTGCCCACCGAAAAATTTTTGCCGCGTTTGGGGGTGTATGCGGTGCAAGTGACCTGTGCTACCTGGGAGCCGGGAGTTACCTGTGCCGGTGTGATGAATATTGGATTCCGTCCTACGGTAGACGGAGTGCAACAGACGACTGAGGTGCATCTGTTGGGTTGGTCGGGTGATTTATATGGCAAGCAGTTGACGGTGAGTCTGGAAAAATTTCTCCGCCCTGAACAAAAGTTTGCGTCATTGGATGAACTGAAAGCTCAAATTCATCGGGATGCGGAGATGGCGCGATCGCTGTTTTCCTTACCATCGGCAGCTTCGCTTTGATGCGCAAGAACCGCACCCCAGGTTGGCAAGCCTAGTTTGATAAGCCTGCGGTATCCACTTCCGGTTCGTGCTGAATGGGCAGAGTAATCAGTTCTAAGCGTTCTGGGACAGACAGGCTAACGCGTTCTAACGTGGGCGATGCCATTTGCAAGAAAATTTCCTGGATGCCAAATTCTTGTTGAAGCGAACGTTGAATTTTATCTAAAAGGCGATCGCGCATATCTCCATCTTTGAAATGCACGGTGATATGAGCCGATAGGGCTTCTTGCCCCAGGGCGATCGACCATACTCGTAAATTAGTAACGGCTAAAACCCCTTCAAAATTGGAAAGATGCGTGGTGAGTTGATCCAGGTTGAGATGGTGGGGTGTCCTTTCTAACAAAATATTCAGGCTTTGGGCAATCAGCGGTACGGAACCGACAATAATCAACGCTGCCACAAACAGGCTAATCACCGTGTCTGCCCAGTTCCACTGCATCGTCCACACCAAAATAGCTGCCACAATCAGACCGACCGAACTGATGGCATCTGCCATCATATGCAGAAAAACGCCTCGCAGATTCAGGTCATCGTGGCTATATTCGTGCAACAAGAAAAGATTGAGGCTGTTGATGCCAAACCCAACCACTGCCGTCACTAACATGGGCAGGCTCAAAATTTCAGCGTCAGCCCCATATAGGCGACTGGTTGCTTCCCAAATAATCCACAGGGCGATCGCGAGTAAGCCAATCCCATTCGCTAGTGCCGCCAAAATTTCGACGCGACGATAGCCAAATGTTGCATTGGTGGAGGCAGGGAGTCGGGCGACCCAAGTTGCCACAATAGCGATGCCCAACGCCACGCTATCGGATAGCAAATGTCCGGCATCTGCAAGTAGTGCCAGACTGTTGCTAGAAAAACTCACCACTAACTCGGCGATCGAAAACGTGCTGATCAGAACCAGCGCAATCCAAAGCAGACGGATTTTAGTGGAGTGGACAGATTGAGCAGCCTGGGTGTGGGGACAATTCAAATGGTGATTGTGCATCAAAAATTAATATAGGCAATTTGATAGTATCGACGATTCTAGTCTGGTTTCAGCGATTGGGTAGGAATCTTAGGAATGACTGCATAAAATAAACCGTTCCGCTCGATCGGTGATGGGTTGAAAAGTGGCGCGCCGCTTTTCAAGGCATGACTGGTGCTAACGGAATCGTGTCAGGCTTATAAAACCTAGTGTTGCAAACACCAAATTTTGCAATATGGGGGTGGTGGGGGCGAGGCTCCCAAGAAAGAGTTCCACCCCTTCACCCCTTACAAAACTTTCGTTTTGCTGTACTAGATCTTTTTGGGAAAGCAACGGCTCCGCCGTTGCTTTCCCAAAAACAACGACACGTTAATGCAGGATGTAGAGCAATAAAAACAAGACAATCCATACAACATCGACAAAGTGCCAGTAGAGTTCGGCAGCTTCGATGCCAAAATGGCTCTTACTGGAATAGTGCCCCGGTTTGAGCGATCGCAATAACACTGCCAGCATAAAGCAGATGCCACAGAACACGTGTAACCCGTGAAAGCCTGTCAGCACATAGAAAGTACTGGCAAAAATATTGGTTTTTAGCCCGAATTCTAAATGCAGATATTCATACAACTGACCACAGAGAAACACTGTGCCCATTAAGGCTGTGATGCCAAACCAGAGGCGTAACCCTTTGACATCATCCTTCTTGATAGCGGTATCGGCCTGATGAATCACGAAGCTACTCGAAATCAGAATGATGGTGTTGATGCCGGGAAGTAGTAGTTCTAGTTCTGGCGTGCCTGCGGGCGGCCAGGCGGGTTCGACAGCGCGGAAGGTCAAATAGGCTATGAACAAGCCAGCAAAAATCATCGTCTCCGCGATGAGGAAGACAATCAGACCCAATATGCGATGGTCGGGATGTTCTTCATGGTGATGGGTGGCGGCTTCGTGATGATAATTAAGTGCCGCTTTAGCTGGGTCAACGGTTGAACCTTGCATAAGTCTCAGCGATTCAGATGAAGGATTAGGACAGAAATCAGGCTGGGAGAAATTGGATCGAACGGTTGGCACCAAGAGATAGCTCAAGCCCCTATCCGAAACGTGGTTAGACGGTTATTTTTCGTTCCCCTCAGGAACGAAAAATAACCGCCCGGATCAGCGCTACGCACCACCCGATAGAACCGGCGGACTGGTCTCTGGCTCAGATGCAGGTAGTTCTGCGTTGCGATTGCCTTCCCCATATTCGTAGGGGCCGACCATTAACACGGGCAACTGCTCAAAGTTTTCATTGGCAGGAGGGGAGGTCGTTAGCCACTCCAATGTTAAGGCTCTCCAGGGATTATTGCCTGCGGGTTTACCTGCCCGCCAACTCCAGATGGCGTTGATGATAAATGGAATGGTCGAAACTGCCAGGATATAGGAACCGACGGTACAAACCATATTTAAAGTTTGAAACCGGGGATCGTAGAGGGCAACTCGACGGTTCATTCCCAGTAGACCAAGTTCGTGCATCGGCATAAAGGTGAGGTTCATGCCAATAAACGTCAACGCAAAATGAATGATGCCCAGAGGCTCATTCATCATCCGCCCGGTCATTTTAGGGAACCAGTGATAGATTGCCGAATATAGCCCAAAGACACTGCCGCCAAAGAGAACATAGTGCAGATGGGCAACAATGAAATAGGTATCGTGAACATGTAAATCAAACGGGACAGAGGCAACCATGACGCCACTGATGCCCCCGATGACGAACATCGAAATAAAGCCCAGGGCAAAAAACATCGTGCTGTTCAGGGCAATTTTGCCGCCCCAGATCGTTGCCAGCCAGCCAAAGACTTTGATCCCTGTCGGTACAGCAATGACCATCGTGGCAATCATGAAAAACATCCGCAGCCATGCTGGGGTGCCGCTGGTAAACATGTGATGTGCCCAGACGATCAATCCCAAAAAGCTAATGGCAAGGCTGGAATATGCGATCGCCCGATAGCCAAAAATGGGTTTGCGAGCATGAACGGGGAGCACTTCTGAAATGGCTCCAAACAACGGCAACACCATGATGTAGACCGCTGGATGAGAATAGAACCAGAACATATGCTGGTAAACAATCGGATCACCGCCCCCCGTGGGGTTGAAAAAAGCGGTTCCGGCAAGCAGGTCAAATGCTAATAAAATCAGCGCTCCTGCTAAAACAGGGGTGCCGATTAAAATGAGCGCCGATACGGCGATCATTGCCCAACAAAATAGCGGCATGTCGAACAGGGTCATGCTGGGAACCCGCATCGCCAAGATGGTCACCAGGAAGTTAATCGCTCCCAAGATCGACGAGGTTCCGAGCACCAGCAAGCTCATGATCCAGATGCCTTCACCCACTTGCCCACTGACCAGACTCAAGGGTGGGTAAGATGTCCAACCCGCCTTTGGGGTTTCTAGAAAGAAACTGCTGATCAACAGCACTCCCCCTGGTGGAATCATCCAAAAGGCGACCGCATTCAGTTTTGGGAATGCCATGTCGCGTGCCCCGATCATCAACGGGATCAGGTAATTGGCTAAACCCGCTCCGGCAGGAACAATCCACAGAAAAATCATGATCGTGCCGTGCAGCGTTAATAACCCGTTGTACATATCGGGTGTGACGAAGTCAGGGTTTGGGGTTGCCAGTTCGGTACGAATGGCCGTTGCCATTGACCCCCCAATCAAATAAAAGAAAAAGGAGGTCACCAGGTATTGCAGCCCGATGACCTTATGGTCGGGGCTAAAGGTGAAATATTCCCACCATTTCCGGTAAACCGGAACCCCATCCGGAGTGGTTGAAGGGGCGATCGCATGCATTTCTGCTGAAGTCATAATGCGCTTAAAAAAAATAATGAACGGATAGGAGAAACCAAACCGGGTTTGAAATCAAGCAAAAAATAGGCGCTGTGTTCTAGCTAGAATGCTGATGTTGAAAGTCTGGCAACGTCTCAGGGTGAATCCCCAATTGACTGACCAGAGAGGAAGCAAATGCGGAAGCAGACGAATCGGGCTGAGCGGGTTTAAGGGCGATCGCCTGATTCGTGTCATTGAGGCTGGCAATCTGGGTTTGCAGCCAGGTATCGTACTCATCCTGACTGTGTACGAATAATTTAGTTACCATACCGCCGTGGTAAGGACCGCACAGCTCTGCACAAATCACCGGATATTCGCCCAATCGGGTCGGCTTAAATCGCAGTTCTGTATCGCGACCGGGGATGGCATCTTGTTTGAGGCGAAATTCTGGCAACCAGAAGGCGTGCAATACATCTTGCGCTTTGATATTGAGTTGCACCTCTCGATCGATGGGAACATGCAATTCGCCCGTTGTGACGCCGCTGCCTGCGTAATTAAAAATCCAGGCATATTGCATGCCCATGACATCCACAATGACATCGGCAGCTCTGCCCGCATCTTCGGGGAAGGCACCAATTCCCAATGCCATGTGGTGATGACCATGCGATTTTTTAGCAGCACTGGCATCGATCAACCCAGTGGATGTGCCATCGGGTAACATGGCAACTTGCGTCACACCGGGGTCAGATACTACTTCTGGGTCAAAACCGCCCATGCTGTTGTAAACATCAAAGCTATAGACACCGATCATTAAGACGATCACGGCTGGAATAGCAGTCCAGAAAATTTCCAGCGGAATATTGCCATGAATAGGAGGCCCGTCCGTTTCGTCGCCAGGACGCCGCCGAAACTTAACCACGACAATGATCAAGACCGCTTGAACCAGGATAAACAGACCGATGGAGACTGTCATCATGGTGTTAAACAGACCATCTACCAATTCAGCCTCGTGAGAAGCTGCCACAGGTAGCAGACCATGATTTTGACCGAGCCATATGCTGACCAGGGTGAGAAGGATGCCAGCCAGCATCGTCAGAATGTTAGATGGAATGTTCACAATAAATTCCCAGTTGGCTACCTAATGATTACTAATACTGTCTACCCAACTTGCAGGATTGTTGCCATACCTTAATAAGAACTTAAGCGATGGAGGTTTGGTGAGACTTTTAATTTAGGGACTAATTTTCAGACCTTAAGGATCACAAATTAATTAAAGCCCGGACGTTTATTTTTGGAAGCGCGGCGGAGCCGCGCTTCCAAAAATAAATCGTCAGTTTTATTAAATCCACGATCCTAAGTATCACATCCATCAATTTAGACTGAAGGTCGGGTAGGCGATCGCCGTTTTCAAACACGTTCGACACTGAAAACTTCGACCCCAAAAACAATGTGCAACGGAGAAACTTAGTCTATTTGGGTGAGTGAGTCGGTTGTCATCAAACATCAACCCTTGCAACCTGAAACATGAACCCTTGCAACCCTGGGCTGCCCGACGGTCGGGCGGCATTAAGGTTTTGGATCTAATTTTCAATGAGGTTGAGGTACTGAATACCCATTTACCAAGGTAGATCAGTTCTCTAAAAACCCCTTAAAGAAATTATTTATTTTTAGAATTTCTTTGGGATCTTCCCGGTCTAGCGCTACGCCGGACCTGGCGACGAAGCTACTATCTCTGCTTTTTACTGCGGTACCTCTCCATTGCCTTGACTTGATTAAACTGGGGATGAGGTGCGATGCCGATGCCTGGCTGGTGGAACTGAAGAAATGTAGAGAAATGTAAATAAAATTCGACCTCACGATCTGAAATTTATAGCCACAATCCGAAGAAATCCCTAAAGCTGTCTGAATTGTAGCCTAGTGTTACTAAAGTATTGAGTGAGAACAGAGATAAAGGAGATAGGGGAATGATGTGAAGCGTCTGCCCCATAGTTGATGAACTTTCGTCAATTTCCATGGAGCATATTAGACTCACACAATGTTTTGTGACGTTTCAACATCAGGTTTCTCTATCGGCTCAAAGCCCATTGCTATGACAACAGGCTTCTTTTGGATCACAAATTCCATAAAGCCCAATCCTTTTTGAGAGAGCGACGGCGCAGCCGTCGCTCTCTCAAAAACAATGACAGGTGAGTTAAATCTGTGATCTGTAGTCGTTCTTATACGAGCAATTTCTAAAAGTACGTGAGTACAGGCAATTTCTAAAGCGACTGATGGCGTTGCGAATGCTGACGGTAGTTTGAACACAAAACTTGACGTTTCGCGTTCAAGCCTAATCCGATAGGCAGCGACGCTTGATTGATGAGATGAATGTTTATGGAGGCAGAATGACTGAATCGATCTTGCGGCAGAATGCAGCAACCTCTTTCAATCAGGCTGAGTCTGTGAATCAACTTGAAATATCCAGCGATATAGTCGATTCTTCAAGTGCTCAGGTTACGATCCGCCGTTTAGTATGGAAGCTGGCGATCGCCACCTTTTTATTAATGGCGATCGGGAGTGCGACCCGTGTGATGAATGCCGGTCTTGCCTGCCCCGATTGGCCGCTTTGCTACGGCACCTTGTTTCCTGCTCAACAGATGAATTTGCAGGTTTTCTTAGAATGGTTTCATCGACTGGACGCCTCATTGATTGGGCTGATGGCGATCGCACTTAGCGGTCTTTGCTGGTGGCATCGCCGTGATTTACCGGGCTGGACACCCTGGGCAGCCACATGGGCGCTGGTTCTGGTGATCATTCAAGGCATTTTAGGGGGGTTAACGGTGACCCAATTGTTGCGATTTGACATCGTGACGGCTCATCTGGGCACAGCATTACTGTTTTTCTGCACCGTGTTGATCATCGGGACTTTATTGTTACCCTATCAGGGTACCGGAACGGTTGCTAAGTTGCCCTGGGTTTCTCTCTCTGCTGCGATTTTAATTTATTTACAAAGCCTTTCGGGCGGATTGGTCGGTTCTCAGTGGGCACTCCATCAATGCTTAGCCCTGGCTAATCTTTGTACGGTGATGAACAGCCACCTCATCGGTGTTCTGCCTTCTAGCTGTTCGGTCTTAGCGGTGATTATTTTGGCACGTCGAACTCCTGCCCTCCATCCAACCTTACGGCACTTGTCGAAAGCCGTAGGCATATTATTGCTCCTGCAAGTTGCCCTGGGGGTCGCAACCTTTCGGTTGCATTTGCAAATTGAACCCCTTACCGTGACGCATCAAGCCGTTGGAGCTTTGCTTCTGGGAACGTTGGTTTGTTTCACCGTGCTCGGATTGCGCGATCGTCAACGTTTTCTAGAAGCGGCTTAGAGAACCCATGTAGGCGTTAGAGACCAGAGTCAAGGTTTCAGATTTAAACCTTGCCGTCAAACGTGCAACTTGCAATCCTATCGCTCTTTACTGATGATCTTTGCTCTGCCTATCCCTCCTTCATACCCCGCTCAACCCTTGTTATTTGGTTCTTCACATGGCGTTGCTAATTGAATCGATGGGATCTGGTTGCCACGCAAAGTGCGGCACCAAAATCCTACGCCGGATTATGTAATGCCCTCTGTATCCTTTCTCCTCACCCCATCTCTCCACAAAGCTCTTGAGGAATTTTCCCAATGCACGAAACAGCGTTAGCGAATACCCAGCGTCACCACGAAAATTTTTGGCAGGTCATCCAAAGCTATTGGCAACTCACCAAACCTCGAATCATTATTCTGCTGCTGATCACTACCGCAGGTAGTATGTGGATTGCGGCTGAAGGGCAAGTTGATCCGGTTTTATTACTGATTACGCTGTTGAGCGGAACGTTTGCCGCTGCGTCTGCTAACACCATCAACTGTCTCTACGATCGCGATATTGACTACGAAATGGAACGCACTCGCCATCGTCCTCTTCCCTCGGGACGAATTCAGGTGAGGGATGCGTTAGTGTTTGCGATCGCCCTGGCGATTCTGTCGTTTACGATGCTAAGCGTCTTTGCCAATGTGCTGAGTGCGTGTTTGGCAATGTCTGGCATTGTCACGTACGTGTTGGTCTACACCCACTGGCTGAAACGGCATAGCACCCAAAATATTGTGATTGGGGGTGCCGCTGGAGCCATTCCACCGTTGGTTGGTTGGGCAGCCGTCACCGGCGAACTCAGTTGGGCAGCCTGGGTCTTTTTTGCCATCATCTTTTTCTGGACACCTCCTCACTTTTGGGCACTGGCACTGATGATCCGTCAAGACTATGCCAAAGTCGGCATCCCGATGCTGCCTGTAGTGGTTGGTGCTGAACCGACCGTTAAGCAAATCTGGATTTACACGCTGATTACCTTTTTCACGTCGTTGCTGCTGGTCTATCCTGTGCAGGTGATGGGTCCTATTTATGCCGGATTTGCTGTTTTCCTGGGTGCAATTTTTATTGCTAAAGCCTGGTCATTGCTGCAAACTCCCTCAGATCAGGATGTCGCGCGATCGCTGTTCAAGTATTCCATCCTGTATATGATGTTGCTCTGCGTGGGTATGGCGATCGACAGTCTGCCTGTGACTCATCAAGCGATCGCCATGCTAAGCGACAACTTCAATACTCTGATTAGTCAAATACCAACGCGTTAAGACCATATCTGGACTTACAGCAATTTTCAATTGCATAAGCTACAGATTTTTTGTTGTGTGCCGCGCGGAGCGCGGCACACAACAAAAAATCTAAACAGATCCAGGTGAAATTGGACGTAAACCCTTCGGGTTTACGTCCAATTTCTTACCAGAAACTAGCACCGCACAAAACGGAAACCAGAAAACTACAATGGGTTTGGTACCGAAATTTGAGGGGTGGGGATGGTCATGGCTCCAGCAGTTGTAATTGAAAAACTCCAAAAGCGCTATGGCTCTGTTGAAGCGGTTAAAGATGTTTCTCTAAAGATTGAAGCGGGAGAGATTTTTGGATTGTTGGGTCCCAACGGGGCAGGCAAAACAACGACAATCCGATGTCTTTGCACGTTGACGACGCCTGATCGAGGTGAATTAACCGTATCTGGCATTTCGGTGTTAGACAACCCCATCGCGGCGCGGCAAAAGTTGGGGTATGTGGCTCAAGAAGTGGCGCTCGATAAAGTGTTGACCGGGCGAGAACTGTTGCAATTGCAAGCCGCTCTGTATCATTTGCCCCGTGCCATAGTGCGCGATCGCATTGATAAAGTGATTGAGTTGCTGGGTCTAAACGAGTGGGCAGACCAACGCACAGGCACGTATTCGGGAGGCATTCGCAAACGCTTAGATTTGGCAGCGGGGTTGCTACATCAACCGGATGTGCTGGTGCTGGATGAACCTACTGTCGGTTTGGATATTGAAAGTCGCTCAACCGTGTGGAATTTTCTGCGGCAACTGCGGTCAGAGGGAATTACGATTTTGCTAACAAGTCATTATTTAGAAGAGGTCGATGCCCTTGCCGATCGCGTTGCCATTATCGATCAGGGTGTGGTAATTGCAACAGGCACGCCATCCGAACTGAAAGATAAAGTAGGAGGCGATCGCATTACTCTACGCATCCGCGAATTTACAGCTAGAGATGAGGCTGAATCGACTAAAACGCTGTTGAAAACGTTTCCATTTGTCCAGGAAATTATCATCAACGAAGCTCAGGGCAATTCTCTCAACCTGGTGGTTGAGCCGCAGAGTGATGCCCTGTTGACGATTCAGCAATCGCTCAAAGATGCCGGACTGCCAACGTTTGGTATCTCTCAATCGCGCCCCAGTTTAGATGATGTCTATCTCGCTGCTACAGGAAGAACATTGCTAGATGCAGATTTGGCAGCGACCGAAACTCGCGATCCTAAAGCTGAACGTAAAAAGAAGATGCGGTAATCAACTCAGTAATACGACAAAAAGCGGCGCGACGCGCCGCTTTTTGTCGTATTACTATCTTGTGTTTGAGTGCATAGCTTTGCTCTCAACCGTTATCTGGCGATCGCCAAATTCAATGGTGGGACAGTCTCTGAAATTCGACTAAACCTTCCAGAGTAAGGTGCCCAAGCGCTAATCGCCTTGGCTGAGGTTGAGGGGTACACCTTGACTCTCGATGTTAATTGCGATCGCGATCGTTAAACAAATTGCTGCATTTCTTGTTCGAGCTGATGAATCAAATTATCATCACCTCTAGCTTTGGCAACTTCTAAACGATGTTGCAGACTGCGCCGAATATTCTCATGGTGAACTTTAGCAACCTCAGCAATCATAGCTCGCCGAGATTGTCTGACCGGAACAGGTTGACCTGCATCCGCATGAATACCCTCAAGGGCTGGTCTAGTTTCGATACTGGCAACGGATTCAATGGCTCCCGTTTCAGTAGTGCGATAAGCAACGCCACGATAAGTCAGGTTGAGCGTGGGTTGGGCAACGAGAATATGTCTGGGATATGAAAACTGGACGGTTTGACCTCGATAAGAGCCAGTTACCCCACTGGGCACCATATCTAATGGCGTAGGATTAATTTCGTAGCTATTACCCCGATAAGAGAGCTTCATTCTAGTCGCCTCCAAAGTGCCTAAGATTATCAGTAAAGAACGTAAGTAATGCAGTTGGTTGAAAAATGAGGCGCGTTCCTTCGGGAATTGTCCCTACTTCCGTCTCTTTTGCCGTCCGCAAACAACGGATGAGGGCGCTAGAGAGATGAACGATTTTCTTCCTGTCTGTATATGATTTTACCGTTTTGGTTCCAGATCTGCAAATTAAGTGATTTTAAGATAATAAATGTATTCTTTATCACTTGAAACCCGATTTATACGGGGTAAGACCTGCCTTTTGTCATGAAATCTAGATATTCCCTGATAGGTTCGATGTAACTTCTGACACCCGAGAAGGCTGAAAATACGAACTAATGTAACAATTCTTAGCAATAGCAATTTGCTGATTAAAAAATGTTGGGTCTCAAAGGTGCGGGTTGATTCAGTCCGGTGTTGTGGGGTGCTCCGCACCCCACAACACCGTTGCTGTACTTAATATTACGGATGTTGAGTGAGAGCCGTGCCCTGCACGGCTCTCACTCAACATCCCGGACTTCATTTGAATGAGATACTTGAGAATGGTTAGGGTCTGCTTTAAAAGTTGTTTTTTCGTGCGCTTCGCGCACGAAAAAACAACCCGCTTAGCAAGCTTTAAAACACGCCTTAGGGTCAGGCAATGGGCGATCGCTCAACCCACTCCGGCACATACCGCCAAGCTTTGCCAACTTCCTTATCCATTGCCCTGTAGTCGGGTTCTTTTTCGGCAACGAGCGCCCAAAATTGTGGCGAATGATTGAGATGAACCGTATGGCAGACCTCATGGATAAAGACATAACGCACGAGCTGCGGCGGTAAAAACAAAAGTTTGTAATTGAGACTAATGTTGTGCTTGTTAGAACAACTTGCCCAGAGCGTTTTTTGACCTCGGACTGAGATATTGCCGCAGGGTAGTTCTACGTCCTGACTAACTTGGCGTAGCCAGGGGGTCAAATGAGTTTGAGCTTTAACCTGCAACCACCGTTGTAAGGCGCGTCTGCACAGGTCTAAATTGTCGATTTGTCCGTGCAAGGTTAGTTGGTTAGGTTTTGTTGTATTCAAGACCACCCGATCCGAAGGCATGTGGACATAGCTGACCGACCATTCCTCAGCGAGCGATCGCAGACTGATGTGTTGAGGCAAATTTCCAACGGCATCTAAAGCGCAAGACTGACGCTCTGCCTTAACTCGTCGAGTGGTTTTTAAGATCCAATCTTGCCGATTTTTGAGAATGTCTGGAATCCGGCTTTGATCAAATCCGCGAGGAATGACGACTTCGACTTCACCTAAATGCGACACACGAATGCTGACATGCTTGGCTCGATGGCTGATGCGGATGTGATAACTCTGGTTTTCAGGCGATAAAGGGGCACTATCCGGCAAGCTTTGCGTTGGATGAAGACTCGTTTGAGGTTTCAGTTTTGATTTCACCTTAGTCATCGGATGCGCTTGTTAAAAGGTTGACAAAGGAGCGGTTACGCATACCCAATTAAACCGTTTGAACATTAAGGTTTGTCTCCTGAGTGAGGATGGAGACGTCCACCGCTACTCACAGCAAACATGATCTATTCCCAAGGATCGTGGATTTAATAAAACAGAGGGATTACGTTTGGATGTACGGTGACACTACATTTTCCAACGTAAGCTATAGAGGCTTTTATTAAACGGGTCATCCTCAGGTTTTACTTTTTGCCCCGACTGGGAATATTTGTTCTAAGCTCTGCCTCGGTTAATTATTAAAACAAATTAAAAAATGCTGATGCCAAAACCTCCCGATTTTAGCAACGAGGGACGCGTTTTGTTTTACAGGATGCATTATCACACAAGATTCCTGGGTACTCTAGGGCTATATCAGACAAATTCGAGAAGAGGTTTGTGCGGCTGAGAAAGTATGTTAAGCTTGTTCATAAATGTTACATTACTTAATAAATTCTGCCTCGACCGTATCTAGGATTACTGGTATGAAGATGTCTCAGCTTTGTTCACTGTTAACCCGCCATACAGGGCTGAAGTTGGGGTTCTGCAAATCACTGCCTGTGATCACTGGGTGATCTGCACAGTGCTTCAAGTCATTGATTTTCTGAGGTAAATTTTATGTTTCATGCTCTAACTGTGTTCTCTATCCATCGGTAATTCAAATTAATTTCGTTCGGTCATCACCTCTACTTCCTCTTCAAAGCAACTGAGACCTTTAGTCGTAGATCGAGTGCATTAGTGACGAACGGGGTTCCTTTAATTAGGCTGATGTAATTACACTCTCCGCGTATACAGAGATTTTGACCCTTCCCTATTCGAACCCTTCCGGAACCCATCTAAGTCACGTCCGGATTCAGTTCTTTTCCTCTTTATGATTAGTACAATTGTTCTAGCTCCCTTTTTATCATACCTGCCATTATGAAAACTGCCCAATCCTCTACTGACCTAGTCCGCACCTATCTGAAAGAGATTGGTCGTGTGCCGCTACTGACTCATGAACAAGAAATTCTCTATGGCAAGCAGGTTCAACGCTTGAGTGTGCTGCAAGATTTGAAGGAGTCCCTGATTGAGCAACTTGGGTGTTCTCCCAGTCTCGAAGTTTGGGCTGCTCAAGCCGGGTCTTCTGTAGAAGAGTTGGAGCAAGCGATCGCCGAAGGAGAAATCGCCAAGCGCCGGATGGTTGAGGCAAATTTGCGGTTGGTTGTGTCGGTCGCCAAAAAATACATTAAGCGTAATGTTGACCTGTTGGATTTGATCCAGGAAGGAACTATTGGGATGCAACGGGGGGTCGAAAAATTTGACCCCACCAAGGGCTATCGCTTTTCGACCTATGCCTATTGGTGGATTCGTCAAGCCATTACTCGGGCGATCGCCGAAAAGGGTCGTACGATTCGCCTTCCCATTCATATCACCGAAAAACTCAACAAAATTAAGAAAGTACAACGGCAACTTGCCCAAAAGTTGGGACGCACAGCAACGGTTGCCGAACTTGCTGCCGAACTCGATCTCACCTCTAAACAGGTCAGAGAATACTTGGAACGGGCACGCCAACCTCTATCGCTTGATTTACGAGTTGGTGACAATCAAGACACTGAGTTAGGTGAGCTGTTGGAAGATACGGCTCCTTCGCCCGAAGACTTTGCTACCCAATCTTCTTTGCGGCTGGAGTTAGAGCAGCTGATGGCAGACCTGACCCCTCAACAACGAGAAGTCCTCTCTCTACGCTTTGGCTTAGAAGATGGGCAGACGCTGACGTTAGCCAAAATTGGCGATCTGCTCAACATTAGCCGCGAACGGGTTCGTCAGATTGAACGTGAGGCACTCAACAAGTTGAGAAAGCGGCGAGCA
Source organism: Calyptranema fuscum S582 (assembly GCF_055793305.1). NCBI lineage: Bacteria > Bacillati > Cyanobacteriota > Cyanophyceae > Oculatellales > Oculatellaceae > Calyptranema > Calyptranema fuscum. The sequence continues at coordinate 107,976 of NZ_JBSLYH010000007.1, read as the reverse complement.
GATATTCGCGAATACCTGGCAAGTTAAGCAAATCAGGGCGACGCTGCCCATTTCAGAACAGCATAGGTAATGGGTCGAGACCCTGCACGAAGCTCAGGGTCTCGACCCATTACTTTTTTATTGAAGAGGCATAGGGCGGTATCTATTCTTTGTATTGGCGATTGGTTCGTCGAACAATCCAATAACTAATCGATAACGCTAAGATGGCTGCTGCCAAACCCAGAAGATAGAGTCCGGGTGTACTTTTGAAGTCAAAAATGATGATTTTTCGGGCAACAGCCGTTAACGACGTTGCAATCACCAGCTCAACCTGAATGACGTGCTTTTTAAGATAGGCGGTGATATTTTCTAGAATTTCTAAGGCAATCAAAATGTTGAGAAATAAGCCAAAAATCTCAATCAAAGTAATGCCAAAGAAAGCATAGGGGTCTCTAAATAATTCTCCTGCTAAAAAAATACATAAATCAGCGACTGCAACGAATAAAACAACCACCATCGCGATCGACAGGATCTTAGAGGTGACGCTTTCAACAAACGATAGGAAGCGGAGAAAGTTTTCATCCTTTCCAGTACGCCTTAGGCTCTGAAAAAATCGCTGCAAACTATTCATAAATATGGGTAGTGCCCTGGTTGCGTTAACGCCTGTAATATACCCTCGAATCGAGCAATCCAAATGCCCGTAGATAATCACTCCAGCGGAAGGCAGCACTCCGATTAATAAATGGACCCACGATGACATGGGGTCCCAAGGGGGAATCTCGTTCAACGACTGAACTTTCCTGAACCGCCAGCCCTTCCGCTAATTGAGTGACCCGCACACTAATATCTCTTAATTCAGCGGTATTCCCCGGAATAACGACATAGTAAGAATTATCGGGTAGATTGGTCTCTGAATTGGCGGCAACAGCATAGCCTGTGCTGGTACTTTGGGCGCTATTAAAGGTTGGTGCTTGCCCAAACACAACCTCTCGTTGCACGGGTGCAGCAGGTAAGAGGTCTGGCTCAGGGAGTGGCGACGAGGATGTATAGCCAGCCGATGTGGGTGTTGCTACGGCGACAGTGCGGGTGACGGGGACAATTTCCGCGCCAATCCCTTGTTCTGCAAGGGCAGCAACCTGTTGGTCTGCCCTGGATGGCTCGCTAAATAGACCGGCCTGGATTACGCGACGACCATCGTGATCTTGGAGAAATGCACCCACCTCAATTTTTCGCACCTGGTCGAGTAGTAAAGGGCTATTACCGTTGACTAAGACGGCGTAGCGTTCGGCTGCAATGGTGGTTGTGGCGGTACTGGGCGAAGGTGTGAATTCAGAACTGGGAGTTTGGGTCGAAAATGGGGATGGAACCGTGGTCTGAGGGGCAGGCACCTGCACCGATGGATTGCTTGGAAAAGACTGAAACGGCGTTGGCGTAGTCGTTCCTGATTGGGGCAGCATGGCTGGAGGCAGGGGTGGCGCAGGAGGCAATCCATCAATGATCTGTTGGGCTATCAGTATTTCTGTATCTGGACTCGCTGGGTTTGCCCAAGCTGCCAATGGGCAAAGCAGCAGACCGACGCCCAAGCTGATCGTTGCCCATGCCGTTAAGTGACGCCGATGATGGATCGATGGGTGGATGTGCGCAGTCAGCGATCGCACAGTTGAGTAAGCAATTTGAATCATGGTGCAATAGCCCCTTGCCCCATACCGTATGGGAGACAGCAAATAGTGAATTTTGCCAGCAAGTTTAGCACGGGCAAGTCATGATTAGACTGCTCTTAGCAAGTGTTAGCCTAGAATAAGTAACTCGGCATAATTAAAACCCAGATCTGAAATTCTGCGCCGCCCGCGCAGCGGGCGGCGCAGAATTTCAGATTTCAGGTTTAATTTATGACTACCTAGATAAATAGATTGAAATTTTCTTCAGGCGCATGAACAAGATTGTGGTCGGACTCTCAGGGGGAGTGGATAGCTCAACCGCAGCCGCTGTTTTACATCGACAGGGCTATGACGTTGTGGGTCTAACGCTGTGGCTGATGAAAGGTAAAGGTCAATGCTGTTCTGAGGGCATGGTAGATGCAGCGACGCTCTGCGAACAGCTGGAGATTCCTCACCACATCGTAGACAGCCGGGATGTGTTTGAAAAAAATATTGTGGACTATTTGGTGAGTGGTTATGCGGCGGGGATTACACCACTGCCCTGTTCGCAGTGCAACAGAGCCGTAAAGTTTAGCCCTATGTTGCGCTACGCCCAGGAAGAATTGGCGATCGATCGCATTGCCACGGGTCACTATGCTCGGATTACTCAAGATCCCGATACGGGACGCTATCAACTTCGCCGAGCGTGCGATCGCACCAAAGATCAGTCTTATTTTCTCTATGACCTGCCTCAAGATGTCTTAGCGCATACGCTGTTTCCTTTGGGTGAACAAACCAAGGTGGAAACCCGGCGGGTTGCGGCGGAGTTGGGGCTGCATACTGCCGATAAGCCAGAGAGTCAGGATTTGTGCCTGATTGAGGCACATGGGTCTATGCAGACCTTTTTAGATAAGTATCTGGCTCCTCAAGAGGGTGACATTGTCGATCAATTTGGCAAGGTGTTGGGTAAACACGCGGGCATCCACCATTACACGATTGGGCAGCGCAAAGGGCTGGGCATTGCGGCGGCGCAGCCGTTGTATGTCATCGCCATTGATGCGGGCAGAAATCAAGTGATTGTGGGCGATCGCACCGCCGCGCAAAATCCTGAATGTACCGTTCAGCGAACCAACTGGGTTTCGATTACCGCACCTTCGGCACCGATTCATGCCCAGGTGCAAATTCGCTATCGATCGCCAGCCGTTGGCGCAACCATTATTCCTTTAGAGCCGGATCGCGTTCGCGTTGTCTTCGACGAGCCTCAATTTAGTATCACGCCGGGTCAAGCCGCTGTTTGGTACGATGACGATATTTTGTTGGGCGGCGGTTTGATTGAACCGCTGGGAGACTGATCTCTGATCTATTAACCTACAAGGGGCGATCGCTGGTTTCAGTTACTCCTATCAAGACTTTAAAAGCCTTTAAATATAAAGCGTTCATCATTAAGAAAGCGTGAGCGCTTCAGATTAATCCGTGCTTTTACTCATCTCCGTAATAGGATATTGCTGGGATTGCTTAATTATTTTTTCAAAAAGTAACTTCATCTTGAGCAGTTGTCGTATTCAACGTAGAGAGGGAACAACCTTGAGCTTACATTCAGACGCCATTGCCCCTCATGGTGGGCAGTTAATCAATCGGATCTGCACACCTGAGCAAAAAGCCGAGTTTCTTGATAAAGCCGAGCATTTGCCCAGTGTCCAGCTTGATGAGCGCGCGGTTTCTGACCTGGAAATGATTGCCATCGGTGCATTTAGCCCACTAACAGGGTTCATGGAACAGGCAGACTACGAACGAGTCGTCAATGAAATGTATCTGGTGAATGGCTTGCCATGGTCGATTCCCGTGACGTTGTCTGTAAGCGCCGCCGTTGCAGCCCCCTTAAAAGAGGGCAGTTTGATTCGCTTAAATGATCCAAGCGGTCGTTTTGTGGGTGTTTTGGAACTAACCCAGAAATACGAATACGATAAGATGCACGAAGCGCTTCACGTTTATCGTACCAACGAAGAAAAGCATCCTGGCGTCAAGGTCGTGTATAACCAGGGTGAAGTCAACCTGGCGGGGCCGGTATTCTTACTCCACCGTGATCCCCATTCTCAGTTTCCTACCTACCAAATTGATCCGGTTGAATCTCGGGCGTTGTTTAGAGAAAAGGGTTGGAAGACCATTGTCGGGTTCCAGACTCGTAACCCCATTCACCGTGCCCACGAATATATTCAAAAGTGTGCATTGGAAACGGTTGATGGTCTGTTCCTGCATCCCCTGGTAGGCGCAACCAAGGAAGATGACATTTCTGCGGATGTGCGGATGCGTTGCTACGAAATTATGCTGGAAAATTACTTTCCACAGGATCGAGTGATTCTGGCAATTAACCCGGCGGCAATGCGGTATGCAGGACCCAGAGAAGCTATTTTCCATGCTCTGATTCGTAAGAATTATGGTTGTACTCACTTCATTGTTGGGCGCGACCACGCGGGTGTGGGCGACTACTATGGCACCTACGATGCGCAATACATTTTTGCCGAATTTAAGCCAGAAGACCTGGGGATCATGCCGATGATGTTTGAGCACGCTTTCTTCTGTAAGCGGACTCAGCAAATGGCAACGACTAAGACCAGTCCTAGCTTGCCCGAAGAACGAGTCCACCTGTCAGGTACTAAGGTGCGAGAAATGTTGCGTCGGGGTGAATTGCCACCCCCTGAGTTTTCTCGTCCTGAAGTTGCCGCAGAACTGACCCGTGCCATGAAAGTGCCCATGGAAGCTTAGATATAGCTGATTTACTGCGGAAACGGTGTGGGGCAGAGCGCTCCACACCGTTTCCGCACTGCACGAACTTGAACACGGCTATCAGTGCTGAAATACAAGAGTAGAAGGAGAAGCGATCGCTTCTCCTTCTACTCTTGCCAATCACTACAGAACAGGAAATGGGTGGAAAAGCGTTGCTCTGCAACGCTTTTCCACCCATTTCCTGCTTTCTTGTGCGCGTGAGCGCTATCCGATCGCCAGCGTTAGATGGCTTGGAGGAAATCGGCAGCGACCCAATTGCCGTTGCTCAGTTCTGACCAGGTACGCCCCGATTGCACGACCGTTGACCCGGTGAGGGCAACGATTTCTCCTTGCACCAGAGCTGCACCCGTATCATTCCCGGCTGGTGAATCTCGAACGATTAAAGCATCCGCCACAACTCTGGCTCTCAAGGTGCCACTGGGAACCCCGCCAACCGTGACGCCGCCTGTACCTGCGTCCGTGACCTGGCTCAATCCATCTTTCACAACCCAGCCTCGGCTGGCACTTAACTGCCCCCAAATTAGCCCACCATTAAACACATCTTCGCCTGCCAGCGACACTAACACGCCTCTGGGTAGACTGCCGATAATTGAACCGTTGGGGCGATCGTAAATGCTGACGCCGTTGAGGGCAATCACCCGATAGGTGCCGTCATATCCGCCCCCGCCCCCTGTGGTTGTGCGATCGGTGACATATCGTTGAGCCACCCAGTTTCCCTGTTCCGAAATCTGAACCCAGGTATAACCTGCCTGGTCGATCGCCGAACTGGGGTCATATACCACCGTTGCTCCATCGGGTTTGCCGTCTACAATCGTGCCAGCGGGTCTGAGGCGAACATTAATGCCAACACCGTAGACTGTTTTGACAACCCCACGTGTATTAAACCCGCTGGTCGTTGCTACAACCGGAGAGACGGAGGAAGTGGCGGAGTTATTGACAGCGGTAACGCTGCTCAAGCCTGTGGTGCTGGTCGTATCGGCGGGCAAATTATAGGATGTTGCTACGGAGCCACCGCCGCCACCGCCACTGACGTTGTTGCTGCTAGTGCTACTGCCATCTAAGTTGGGGTTGAGTTCTAAGGCTTGTAAGGTTTCGGAACCAGCAATACCATCGGGTGTAATGCCGCGATCGCGTTGGAAGGCATAGACGGCACTTTCAGTCATGGCTCCGTAATAGCCCGTGACACTGCCGGTGTAGTAGCTAGAGGCAGACAATGCCAGCTGGAGCGATTCTACCGAGGAACCTGTATCCCCCGGACGCAGAGCTGCCAGGGCTGTCTTGGGATTGGTGCAAAACGCTACCATAAGCGCACCAGCTGAAAGTAAACCTGTCCATAATGACTGGGATAGTCTCCCCTGAATAGCTTCCAGGGAAACGTCTTCAATCTCTACTGCGGCATCTTCATAGAAAACAGCGGACTGGGTGAATGCTAACAATTCCATAGGACACCAGGATATTACAACATCACTTGGTAAAACACGGCTCTATAGCACTTGTGCTCTAGCGTTATAGCAAACGCAGCTCTTACAAAATAACTCACACTCTAGATCACCGACCAATTAGCCTGTGAATCTTTTTGAGAGAGCGACGGCTCCGCCGTCGCTCTCTCAAAAAGTGTTAGCAGCAACGTCTGGTTTATTTGGGAAAGTCAATGGAGACAAACTCCAGGGCGCTGTTAAGGATCCAGCCATTGTAAGCCGGTAGAAAATACCATTCTTCACCATTCTTGAGTTTGGCGCGTTTGGTATAGGCGACGTAGGTGCCCTGTTCAATGGATGCCAGAACGCTACTGGACTGATTGGGGCTGCCATAGACGCTGGAGTTGTTGAGTTTAACTTCTGCTAACCGTCCTAGCTCAAAACTGTCTTCTTCCACAATGGCAGTTTCGTTCGGGGCGACTGGAGTACTATCGGTGCCATCCCCTGTCCCTTCGTTGGCAGTTGCCGTATCATCACTGCCACTGGTGGTAGGACTACTGGTTGTGTCAGTGGTAGCGCTGCTGGGCGCGTTAGTATCATTGCTATCGGCTACGCTAGTGTCGCGATCGCCACTATCCGCACGGGTGTTGCTAGGAGCTGCTGTTGTATTCCCAGCAGTCGTGGATGCTGTGTCGTCAGCTTTGCCATAGGTTGTGTATTCGGCGCTGATCCAGCCGCCATAAAACGGAACATACAGCCATTTTCCGGCAGAACCCGTAGCCACTTTAGAGTGGGTGACTTGCGTACCTTTGGCAATCACGTTGAGGGCGTCACTTTCGGTGGTCGGACGCGATCGCACAATTAAAGGACGAGTACGAGTGGCAATGCGGACGCTGCCTTCATCTGTCTGGATGGTTTCAGAGGTACCGCCCCCGCCACCCGCAAAATAGGTGGTGTAGTTGGCGCTGATCCAGCCGCCATAGGCAGGCACATAAAGCCACGATCCATCGGCTCCTGAAGCCACTTTGGTATAGTTGACCCGGCTTCCTTTCTCAAGACTGTCGAGAATTTCACCCGTTGTAGTGGGTTGCGATCGCACCAGCAGGGGATCATAGGCTGTCGCAATGCGGACGGTTCCCCGCTCATCGACCTCTTGAAACCCGCCACCACCGCCACTGTTTGCATAGGTTGTGTAATCGGCACGAATCCAGCCGCCATAGGCTGAGACATAGAGCCAGGTGCCATCATTTTCGGTCGCCACATCGGAGTAATTAACACGGGTGCCTTTCGCAATGGCATCAATATCTTGACTGGCAGTAGTGGGGCGAAGCCGTACCAGGAGGGCTTCTGATTCTGTGGCAATACTAACTGTGCCACTGCCACCATTGCTGCCACCGTCTGGGCTACCGCCACCGCCGCCCACGCCTACGTTGCATGTTTCGCCATAACCAAAAACTCTGCCTTCAGCCTCAGCCAGTCCCAGTGCTGAGAGTGTGGCATCTCCTACTTTGCCGTCGGCTGGCAAACCATAGGCGGCTTGGAACTCTAAGACAGAATCATAGGTCTGAGACTCGAACGCGCCATCAATGCCATAAAAGTAGTAGCCCTCGTCGGATAATGCCGTTTGAATTGCCTCAACGGCTGCTCCCTCGTCGCCCTGAATGCAAAGTGCTGCCTGGGCAGACTCTGGAAAAACCCCTGCTACCGCAGCAAATGCAGCAAATGATAGCCACCCGAGCAGCGTGTAGTCGGGTGCTTTGAAGATGAAGTCTTTAGGCGATCGCAACTGGATCTGAGTTGTCGAATCCCCGTAGGCAACAGCAGCGTGAGTGAATGCCAATACTTCCATGAAGCACCTGCCCAATTACAGCGGTAAACAAAGTGATTAAAAAAGACTTGCCTCGACCTGAATCATCGCGAACGACGTTAAAAACCTGAGGCACATGAACGAGATTGAAATCGAACGACAGACCACCTTTTCTTCAGCTCGGAAGATTAATTCCTTTTCTAAGACGCAGGTGGCTTTTAATACGCTATCCGAAAATGGTTAGAAGAATTGATTTTTCCTGCCCTGCGACCTCGAAAAACCAACGTTTCGGTATAGTTCTAGGTGGTACTGCTCCTATTTGTTAGATCAGAAAGACCTAACGCTTCAAGTGTATCGCCACCTGCAACCCCATCTACGATGAGATCATTATCTTTTTGAAATGCCAGGACTGCATCCAGGGTCTCATCTGAAAATACCCCATCGATGGCACCAAAGTAATATCCCTCATCTGCTAATACAGATTGCAGGGTTTTAACGTCGGTACTCTCATCTCCATACCGAAGTGAGCTGCTTTCCAGATCACCCCCAGTATCCGTTGACTCATCGACTTCATGGTCGTCCGTCAAGCCCAGCGCATCCCAGGTGCTGGCACCAACGATGCCATCCGCTTCTAGCCCGTTTTCATCCTGAAATGCACGTACAGCATCCAGTGTGTCGTTGCCAAACACCCCATCTACATCGCCGGAGTAATGCCCCTCTTCGGATAATGCTATTTGTAAATCTTCAACGAGTGAGCCTTCATCACCCAGGCGCAAAGTTCCGTCTGTGGGGTTGACCGTGACATCCTCGACTTCTGCGGCTGTGCTCTGATCAATTAAAGGGTCTAGCCCCAATGCAGTCAGCGTGTCTTCGCCGGCAACGCCGTCAACATACAAGCCCTGGTTATCTTGGAAATCAGTTAATGCAGCTTCCGTTGCCGCATCAAACTCTCCGCTGATCTCACCGTCGTAATACTCCAGGTCTGCCAGAGCAGATTGGATCTCTTCGACGCCTGCTCCGTTGTCTCCATATCCGTAATACGTCAGGGCTTGAGCGGGTTGAGCCACGGAATTAACAGAGGAGACGAAAACAGCCGCAGACAGCAGAGACATCCAGCTTGAACTGGGGATATCCAAATGGATGGCGTCTAGCGATCGCAATTGGGGAGGTGGTGTCGGATCTTCGTAGGCAGCAGCGGCATGAGTAAAGGCAATTAACTCCATAGGGCACCTGCTTAAGAATGAGGGACTACTTTTGACAGATTTGACGGAGGGTAAACGGACTCTCAGGAATGGGAATTAAATAACTCCGATGATTTGTTGTCCGGGCGAACGGCCGTTCGCCCCTCCAAACGATTCAATATTCGATCTTATTCAATCCACGATCCTAACTGTGAGGTTGGCAGTGGGTAAAAACCTGGGGGTTAAGGTTTATGAGGCAATGGCGATCGCGTTAGCTCAATCCTGGAGCTGAATCTTGGGATACGAAAATTTATGTCCTAAAGATTGATGTCCTTTAGAGGGTTGCCGTATGGATGTCATTTGAATGCCTGCAAGAAAGCGATCGCAATCTGTGCAATTTATCGTCATCCTATTTATAAGATTCCCCGATCAAACTCGATCTGCTTTCTTATCAACTTTCTTAAAGAAACGCGATTCTCTAAATACCAGCTTGTTGTCCAAGAGGGTTTCTGAGTACCTGTTAATTTAAGTCTATTTTCAAGTTTTTTTAACCCGATCTCCCCCTGAAGTTGATCTGGATTGCCACATTATAGGATCCTAATTTACTAACTGGAGAATATCACACGATCTTTTGTTAGATAAATTTTGAAATAAAGCCTGTAAAATCTCACCACTTGAGCGAGTAGGTGTTGCTAAAACCTATGCCTTAGACCCGATGAAGGGTGTTTTCTAAATAAGCACTTACTCAGTTGTATCTCGAACTTTGTGATCACAAACCCCAATACCCGAGGCAGATAAAATGTGTGGCTTGCCGTTTTGGAACTGATCTAAAAAGTTGATTTTTCGAACTATTTATACCTGAAATGTTGGTTGACTGACAAATCTCTGTATGAGCAGGTTTAGCAAGTCTCTGTGCGGTTCATCGCCCTGGTTGCAACGGTTGAGTTCGGTTATCCGTGTGGGTTATCCCTACCTGCTGCTGCACCCATGGCTTAAGCCAGTCAGTCATGATAGTAGGACGATCCTGATCTGTCGCTGGTGTTGAGTGAAGGGAGATGTGGCGTTGTCTTGAGATCCGCACTCACTTTGTTTAACAACATTGCCTACTGAGATGAATTTTTACGGGTCAAAAGTTTCCTACGGAGAGAGCTAAGCCCGAGATGAAGTTAGTAGAGACGATCGAGGTGCATTATAGCAGGCGCTATTAAATTTCATCCGAAAGCATGACTCTTTCTCTCTTTACTTACGTCTAAACTTGTACTACGATGAGATTAAATCAAAGTCGTAATGACTATGGATTAGGACTCATCAAACTGAGTAGCTGAACTGAGTATCTGATTTCACCTGTGGTTAAGCGTGGTTAAGACATTCTGTCTTGTGGATGGTTTGGTCATTGGATTGGGTGAAAAATAGCCTGAGCAAATTGTTTAGGACTTTCGCTTGTAATTCTCTAATTGAACTCAAGTAAGCCGGAGCTGTTTGAAATCTTTCATTGTTTCACCTGTACATTGCCCTTCAAGACTTAGGTGACTGCTTTCAACTCGTTAAATTTCTTGGCTCTGCACTATGTAGGGATTTCTGATCCCCAGTTTTCTAGTTTTTTTCAACTGTTGTTTCTGGGAAGTAGAGTACTTTCCAAAACGTTCCCTTTTGAATCTGCCTGACGGAGTGAGCCGTAAATGTCAACTGTAACTACCAAAGCTAAAGAAGCTAAACCCATTTTCACAGCAGACATGGTGCGCACCTATCTGCACGAAATTGGTCGTGTTCCTCTGCTAACCCACGAGCAAGAAATTATCTACGGTAAGCAGGTGCAGCAGATGATGTCTTTGATAGAGATGAAGGAAAAGCTCTCTACCAAACTTGATCGTGAGCCAACTCAGGTGGAATGGGCAACGCAAGCAAAAATTAGCGCGACAGAACTGAACCAACTTTTGAAAGTGGGTCAGCGTGCTAAACAAAAGATGATCGAGGCGAATTTGCGGCTGGTGGTGGCGATCGCCAAGAAGTATCAAAAACGCAACCTGGAATTTCTAGATCTGATCCAGGAAGGTACCTTGGGGTTAGAGCGGGGAGTAGAGAAGTTTGACCCAACGCGGGGATATAAGTTCTCGACCTATGCCTATTGGTGGATTCGTCAAGCCATTACTCGGGCGATCGCTCAGCAAGCGCGCACGATTCGACTACCCATTCACATCACCGAAAAGCTCAACAAGATCAAAAAAGTGCAGCGTGAACTGGCTCAAACTCTGGGTCGTAGCCCCTCCCCAGCGGAGATTGGCGAAGCTCTGGAGCTAGAACCTGCTCAAATTCGTGAGTTCTTGCTGATGGCTCGGCAGCCTGTTTCCCTCGATATGCGGGTTGGCGATAACCAGGATACTGAGTTGCAAGAGTTGCTCGAAGATGAGGGTGCATCTCCTGAAACCTACGCTGCACAAGAGTCTCTGCGCCAAGATCTAAACGGCATGTTGTCTGAACTGACGCCTCAACAACGGGAAGTTCTGACTCTGCGGTTTGGGCTAAATGATGGCAAAGAACTGTCGTTGGCAAAAGTTGGCGAGCGCATGAGCATCAGTCGAGAGCGTGTGCGCCAACTGGAACGGCAAGCGCTCGACCACCTGCGTCGCCGTAAGGCGCAAGTGCGAGGCTATCTCGCCAGCTAATCAAGTTGTGCATCTGACCTGATATGCAGGGACGTGGCAATTGCCACGTCCCTGCATTGTTTATCCGCAGCGACATCTTGACATTAATTCAAAGCGGGACGTATCATTTTTGGTGCGACGTTAACTGCGCTGCCATCTTCAAACACGAGCGAGAATAGATGGCATTGAAAGTCCGTTTCTTTAGAACTGAGAATGGTGCAGAACCCGTTAGAGATTGGCTTAAATCATTCTCTAGAGAAGATAAACGCATTTTTGGTTCTGATATTAAAGAAGTTGAATACCGCTGGCCCGATATCAGGAGACCCCTAATCGCTTCTTTAGGTGATGGTTTATGGGAAATCAGGAGTAGTATTACGGGAAACCGTATTACTCGCATTATCTTTTTTCAATATGGTGACGCATTGATACTCGTGCATGGCTTTATTAAAAAGACTCAGAAAATCCCAAAAACTGATTTAGATTTAGCAAAAAAACGAAGAAAGCTGTTTTTAGATCACAACTAAAATATAGCTAAGGTCAATACTGTCAAATTGAATCGTTAGCATATAGGTACTAACCTCGATAAGGTCAGTAGGTTTTAAAAAATCATGGTATCTAATAAATCTTTAGGCTCAAGTTTCGATGATTTTTTAGCAGAAGAAGGTTTGCTAGAAGAATGTCAGGCAGTGGCAGTTAAGCGGGTTCTAGCCGATCAACTTCAAGAATTTATGAAAAAAAATCAAATGTCTAAAACTGCAATGGCTAGTGAACTTAAAACAAGCCGTACAGCTTTAGAGCGATTACTTGATCCTGCTAATACATCGGTGACTTTAGAGACAATGGTCAAAGTTGCGCAAGTGACTGGCAAGAAACTCTTGATTTCTTTGGTTTAAGCCCCTTTACAACTTGACGTTCAGCCTATTTGATTAAAGGTAGGCTTTCATCATTTCGTCCCTTTTGAGAACTGGAGTTTTGCTGATTCTCAAAATCAATCGGGTTTAGGTAAAAATGGCTCGAACTCCAACGCTTAAGTTCGATCGCGGTACGTTGATTTTGCATCCACCGCCCAGGGGCAAAACCTGGGTTGATTTTGCTACGTGGGATGACCGGATCGAAAAGTTTCGGGTGCCTGCTATTCAATACCGCAAGTTAGTTGAAACCTTGCAAGCGGAAGGAACGGTTTTTGAGGATCTGGCAAAAGGGTTTGCACCGTTGACACTTGATTGCCAGATGCTGCGTCAGCCGTATGCCCATCAACAAGAGGCATTGCAAGCCTGGATTGCCGCAGGGCGGCGGGGTGTGGTGGTATTGCCAACCGCCGCAGGTAAAACGTATCTGGCACAGATGGCAATGCAGGCGACTCCACGCAGTACGTTGATTACGGTGCCAACGTTAGATTTAATGCATCAGTGGTATGCCCATCTGTTAGCGGCTTTCCCAGATGCAGAGGTGGGCTTGTTGGGGGGTGGGTCGCGCGATCGCACGCCTATTTTGGTTGCCACTTATGATAGTGCTGCGATCCATGCGGAAACGTTGGGTAATAGTTATGGGTTGTTGATCTGCGATGAATGCCATCATTTGCCCAGTGATTTTAATCGTGTCATTGCAGAATATGCGATCGCCCCTTATCGGCTGGGTTTAACGGCAACTCCCGATCGCACGGATGGTCGCCATGCAGATTTGGATGTGCTGTTGGGTGATATTGTCTACTATCGATCGCCAGAAGATTTGGCAGGGAATGCCCTGGCGCATCATGAAGTGGTGCAAATTAAGGTCAAACTTTCCCATCCTGAACGCGATCGCTATGATGCTTTAATTCAAACCCGCAATACATTTTTGCAAGATGCCAATATCTGGTTGGGGACGATGGAAGGGTGGCAGCGCTTTGTTCGTGCCAGTGCCCAATCTCAGGCAGGACGACGGGCGATGTTGGCACACCGGGAAGCCAGGGCGATCGCCCTGGGAACTGAAGGCAAGCTGAGGATTTTAGCCGATCTGTTAGCCCAACATTATCCGGAGCAAACGCTGATTTTTACCAATGACAATGCCACGGTCTATCGCATTTCTCAAGAGTTTCTGATTCCTGCCTTGACTCACCAAACTCCCGTTAAAGAACGACACGAGATTTTGCAACACTTTCGGGATGGCACTTACAAAACATTGGCAGCATCCCATGTTTTAAATGAAGGAGTGGATGTTCCGGAAGCTAGCATCGCCATTCTGCTGTCGGGTACGGGTTCGACCCGTGAATATGTGCAACGGTTGGGTCGGGTTTTGCGCAAAGGGCAGGGAAACAAACAAGCGATTCTCTATGAAGTGATTGCCGAAGAAACCACGGAAGAAGGCGTTTCGAAGCGACGACGGCAACCGTCGCGCCGCAAATCAACACCGACTCAACTGGAAATTGTGCCTACAACGCCGCTCTATTCTGTGCCCCAGCCGTCAGTGCCCCGTGCTGCCGAACCGCAAGATGATAATTGGGATGATGAGTAAGATAGTGCGTTGGCTCAGAACTTAATGCTCAGAACTTAATGCCCAGAACTTAATGCCCAGACCTTGAGGTTACAGACAAGCCTGTAAGGCTGCCAGATCGGCGCTCACAATCGCTTCCAAGTTAGTGGTAATTTTCTCAATATCCCAATCCCACCAGGCGATCGCTAGCAATGTGTTAACGGTTTCATCAGAAAAGCGTTGGCGGATGATGTGGGCTGGATTGCCCCCGACGATGGTGTAGGGTGGCACATCTTTTGTCACGACAGACTTGGCAGCAATAATGGCACCATCTCCAATTTTAATTCCCGGCATGATGGTGACTTCATACCCGATCCACACATCGTTGCCGATGATGGTATCGCCTTTAAAGGGATAGTCTTGAGGTTGCGGCATGACCTTTTCCCAGCCCTTGCCAAAAATCTCAAACGGATAGGTGGAAAACCCCGACATCTTGTGGTTTGCACCATTCATGATGAACTTGATGCCCCGCGACAGGGCACAAAATTTACCAATGATGAGCTTGTCGCCAATGAAGGGAAAGTGATACAACACATTGCGCTCGAACTGTTCCGAGTCTTCTGGATCATCGTAATAGGTGTAGTCGCCAATGATGATATTGGGATTGGAGACGGTATTTTGGATGAAACAAATTTGCGGAAACCCTTGCATCGGGTGGGGATCTCTGGGGTCAGGATAGGACATAATACAATGCCAAAATCGCAGGCTTTTTAATATACCTCGAATTCAACACTATAGCGCTTTGCGCCTGATATATTATGTGGCTCTCACACACGAACGTGTACTTCACATCTACGATTCTTAGGATTGTGGATTAAATCAGATCGAATACTGAATCGTTTGGAGGGGCGAACGACCGTTCGCCCGTACAACAAATCATCGGAGTTATTTACAGCGATTTTCAATTGCTTACAACCAGGTTATTTTTGTGAGAACCGCGCGGAGCGCGGTTCTCACAAAAATAATTGTGGCTTACTCAAGCGCAAAGCGCTGTAATTCCCATTCCTTAGTGCTGAATACCGCGATAGCTCATGCGTTGGCGAGGATAATTGACTCGGTCTACCGGAGCGGCAATTCCAAAAACATGACCCCGATAAAACCCGATCGCATCTAATTCGGTGACTTCCGTAGCAGAGGGAGAAACTGTGTATTTTGCACCGCGATAAGAGAGTTGCATGGCTATCCTTCTTTTGAGTTGTTGTTGGATGTCTGTAGCTGATGGGATTCATCATCCCGTGTTTTTACTCTCTAAGAAGTGATATGAAGCCTGAGCGAGCGTGAGATGCCGCATGATCACGGATGACCTCTATCGCTTCTCCCCAGTGATGGTATGGGGGATGAAAGAGCGATCGCGATCACAACCCCGACGCTTGAATAAAGGCGATCGCACCTGACCATGGCACAACTTGATTGCTCAGAGTTTTGGTGAAGACATCACGCACGGTTTGCAGGTCGTTGACGGATAACGATTGAGCCAGGTGATCGGCATAGCTGAGGCGATCGCGTCCTTTGCTAAACCAGCGATCGAGTAAGGCAGGGGTAATGCGAAGATCTGTTTGAGTAGGGTCGATCTGGACGTTAACGGTTAGTCCGGCATTGGTGAAAAGCAGACGTACCTCTTCAATCGTCCAGTTCACCATGGGATCGGATGGATTTTGGTAAATGGCTTCTTCTGTTTTGACCAGTTTTTTATAAAGCTTGGTTCCAAACTGATCGGATTTCACTAATTGATAGAGACGCTGAGTCTGTTGGGTCAACGTTTCTGCTAAGACTATTTTTCCGTTAGCTGCCAGGAGATCAATTAAGCGATCAATCACACGTTTCTTGTCAATTTCGTTAAGTAATACATTGCGTCCCAGAATGCGATCGCACTGTATCCCCGGTGCGTGTTGATTTAAGATGGTGACTACGTCTGTGAGGGTAGATTGCAGAATGATCGGACGGATTAATTCGGGTAAAACGGCAGCTTGTTCACGTAGGGCATTGGCGTCTGTATCCGTGCGAACTATTGCATAAACGCCGCCTTCAGGCACCTGGCGGATGGCTTCCCAGGTGAGCAATCCACTGGCTGCATTGACATCTAAAATCAAGTGGTGGCGTTGCAATTCTGCCAGCGTAAAAATGCGATCGCGCACGTCTCCCAGTCGTTCCCCAGTTTGGCTGAGGGTGCGTTGTAACCAGCGATCGGTTGTGGAATCCGTAGGGCTGAACGTGAGGACTTCTGGCAATGCTACGCCGATGCCTTCGACCAGTGCTGCTAACTGCGCTTCGCGGCGGCGTGCTACTGTTTGCCGGATCTGATCTTCATAGCCTTGATCCGAAGGTTGATAAAACACCTGTCCCTGCAAACTGCCCGGCAGGTATTGCTGCGCGACCCAATGCTCTCGATAGGAATGGGGATAGAGATAGCCTTTGCCATGCCCAAAACTATGCTTGTCGCGGTTGGCATCGCGCAAATGCACGGGTACTTCATCTTCTCGTTCGTGTTCGATGGCAGATAGGGCATCAAAAAAGCCCATGACACTATTGGATTTGGCACAGGTTGCCAGATACAGCGTCGCCTGAGCCAGGGGATAGCGTCCTTCGGGCATGCCAACTCGATCGAAGGCTTCCGCGCACGCAGTCACGACGACCACTGCCTGGGGATCTGCCAAGCCCACGTCTTCACTCGCTAAAATCACCAGGCGACGAAAAATAAAGCGGGGGTCTTCTCCGGCATAGACCATGCGTGCCAGCCAATACAAAGCAGCATCGGCATCAGATCCACGCAAACTTTTGATAAAAGCGCTAATCGTATCGAAGTGGGCATCCCCTTCTTTGTCGTATAGCACGGCTCGTTGCTGAATTGATTCTTCGGCAACCGCCAGAGGAATCACAATCATGCCTGCGGCATTGGCAGGCGTAGTTTCTACGGCTAATTCCAATGCATTTAACAGGGCACGAGCATCCCCATTAGAGACATTCACCAGATGATCCAACGCATCCGCTTCTAGTTGAACCGAGAGCTTACCATAGCCGCGATCGCCATCGTGTAAGGTTTGCTCAACCACTTGCCGCAAATCGGCTTCATCCAGCGGCTTCAACTGAAAAATCCGAGAGCGGCTGACCAGAGCTTTATTCACCTCGAAATACGGATTTTCGGTCGTTGCGCCAATTAAAATCACCGTGCCATTTTCTACCCAGGGAAGTAAAGCATCTTGCTGGGCTTTATTGAACCGATGCACTTCATCCACAAACAGAATGGTGCGCTGGCTGTACATGCCGCGTTTTTCTTGAGCAATGGCGATCGCTTCCCGGATCTCCTTCACCCCTGCCAGTACTGCATTAATAGAGATGAAATGGGCGCGTGTGGTATTGGCAATCACCTGTGCCAGGGTAGTTTTGCCCGTTCCGGGAGGTCCATAAAAGATCAGCGATGATAGTTGATCGGCTTGAATCGCCCGACGCAACAATCGCCCCTGCCCAATGATGTGATCTTGCCCAATGAATTCATCCAGATGGCGCGGACGCATTCGCGCCGCCAGGGGTGCTTCGGTTTGGGCAAGCTGTTGACGATGTTGGTCAAACAGATCCATTGCAACTCAAATAAAGGTAAGGCGGGATCAAGAGGGCTGCTGGTTTTGGGGATGAATTTGAACGTGAACCCTTTGGGTTCACGTTCAAATTCATTCCGCTACTCAGTAATGCAGATCAAGAGACGTTTTACGGTTCACCGACCCATCTAATCTATCGTGCTTTCGGTAGAGTCTCCCTCAGATTCCGCAAAGGACACTTGAAAATTCCGCACAACGAACTAGAAGTTTTGTCACACAAAGCGCTAGCATACAGGATAGCAATGCCCATCGCGGCATTGATGTCGAGCTGAACCAAGTTCATGGGCCGAAGTCCGCTGTATAAAAGTATTCAATCTCTTTAGCCCGGTGAGCTAAGTCTCCTGGCGCGAGGGAGACTTAGGAGGTTAGCCATGCTCACCCAAGATGTGCGTGTCGCACTGTTGGATATTGATGATTTAAACCAGCTCAAACTGGAACTGAACCAACTCCCTGCTGTCGATGTGGGAGACTATATTGCTGATCTTCCTCTGGCACGACAGGCGATCGCCTTTCGCTTATTAAATAAAGCGCAGGCAATCGACGTTTTTGAATATTTGCCGCCGGATGTGCAGGAAAGTTTGCTCCATTCGTTGCACAGTACCCAGGTGCAGCAACTGGTAGAAGAGATGCGTCCGGATGACCGGGCAGAATTGTTTGATGAATTACCCGCTCGCGTAGTCAAACAACTGTTGCAACAGCTGAGTGCCACTGAACGGCAGGCAACTGCCACGTTGTTAGGTTATCCCGAAGGCACTGCCGGACGGGTGATGACCACCGAATACGTCAAATTACGCGAAGGTTTAACGGTCGAAGAAGCGCTCGATAAGATTCGCTTGAGCGATCGCGATAAAGAAACGATTTACTACGCCTACGTCACCGATGACAACCGCAAACTCGTTAGAGTTGTGTCATTACGACAGCTTCTGTTTTCGTTACCCAATGCGTTAATTCGTGACCTGGCAAGCGATCGTGTGATTAAAGTACGTACGGATATGCCCCAGGAAGAAGTCGCGCAATTAATGAAACGCTATGACCTGATTGCCGTACCCGTGGTCGATCGCGAAGATCGGTTAGTCGGCATCGTCACCATTGATGATGTGGTGGACATTTTAGAAGAAGAAGCCACCGAAGATATGCAAAAACTTGCCGGGGTTGCTGGAGGCGATGAAGCCGCCCTGTCCCCTCCCCTGGTAACATTGCGCAAACGCCTTCCCTGGCTGCTCGCCAATATTGGTCTATACATCGGTGCAGCAGGAGCGATCGCACCGTTCCAAAAAGTGATTGCCCTCGTTCCTGTCCTTGCCGTCATCATGCCGATCCTTTCCAACACCAGCGGCAATGTTGCCATTCAGGCACTATCCGTCACCGTACGCGGCTTGGGCATTGGCGAAGTTACCCCTAGAGATACCTTCCGCATCCTGCGCAAAGAACTGCTGGCAGGACTCGGCACCGCCCTGTCTTTAGGAATGGCACTGGGGCTACTCTCCCTCATCTGGTCAAATGCCAGCGATCGCTGGGTGGCATTGATTGCCAGTCTGGTGATGATTGTCAATGTCTTTGTCGCTGCCACGGCTGGAACTGTCCTACCTATGGGCTTAAAACGCATGAACCTCGACCCTGCCCTGATCAGCGGTCCACTATTAACAACCACTCTAGATGCGATCGGCTTTTTTACCTTCCTGGGTTTGGTTTCAGTGACCTTAAGTTTGATTGGCTGAATGGTAGCTATTGTTTTAGGTTTGCCAATGAATGATTTAAGACGTATTGCTGATTTCTACAATCATTTCTCCTCGCCGTAGCTGCTCCAAGGCATCGGGTAAAGTGGCAGTCAGCAATCGTCTTAGATTGCGGTTAGTAACGTTGCCACAGGTCAGCCATAAAATTTGAGGTGGTGTTCCTAAACGACAGACCAGATCAATAAAGTCACTGTCTTTTGTCATAATCACAGCATTTTTGGCACGCGCTGCTTCAAAAATCTCGATGTCTTGAGCATCTCGAAGAGATAAATCCCGCAGCGCAGCAGCTTCTAACCCAAAAGTGGCAGTCAGCCAAATTGCCAGGGTTGGAGGGAGTTGAGCATCGACCCAAATCTTCATGCAGTCAATCTAGGAAAATCAGTCCGCCGTGCTGCGAAGAACAAACAAGCTTGAATATCTGCCAGTTCTAAATCAGGGAAATCTTCTAAAATCTCAGTTACACTAACGTTTTCAGCCAACATTTCTAAAATATCAGTGACACGAATCCGCATCCCTCGAATACAGGGACGCCCTCCACACTGACCAGGGGTTTGGGTAATACGAATCAGTAAGTCAGTTGTTGAAGTCATCTAGAATGCCTACAAGCTGCTTGGTGTGTCTCCATCTTACCGGGTCATTTTGCAAAATTGGCTACCCAGCCCTAGGTATGCTAATCGTTGAAAAGTAATTGCTTTGCATTGGGATATGTGATTTTGACAATAGCAACGCTTGACGGGTTAGTCTCAGTTTTGTTAAGTTGCATTGTTGCTAACCCAATTTACCTTTGAAACCACATAAAAATGAAGAAAAAGTTATGTCTACAACCCAAGCGTCTCAAGATAATATTACTTTTGAACAAAATAAGGAGATAGTTATAACTCGCAAGACAATTGCCTTTGGTTATAATTTTTACCAACTTCGTAATATTACAGGCTTTAGTGAAGAAAGATTTAGGATGCCTAGTGTCAGTGCTCAAGTTATTTCTAGCGTTATTCCTACTCATTATTTGATGATCGGTATTGCATTGGGATTTATTCTCCAAATTACATTTTTAGCTTCTAATGAAACTGTGAAGTTGGTTGGTGTACTACTTATTTTGATATGTCTTCTTGTATTGGTGGTTAGCTTTAGCGGCGAAGAAAAATATGGTTTATTGCTAACTTTGAATTCTGGAGACAAGCATCTATTTATTACAAATACAAACAACAGAGAAAGATTAAGAGAAGTAATGAAAGAACTGTATAAGTTTATGGAATCAGATGAAGATGGAGTTTATATTGTAAAAATAACTAATAACTCGATCACAATACGTGGTGATTTTAAAGGAGTTGCCGCAGCAGGTAATGAAAACACAAGCATCTCAACGGATATTGCCTAATTGAGTAAAGGACTTACCTCTACAGAAAAGGAGAGCACTTACTAATGACAGATAATTCTATTAAGGTTCAAGGTGATTTTGTTGGCGTTGCAGCAGCAGGTAATCAGGATAGTAATATTTCTGCCCACATTGATTCCGCTGTCATTAGTAACATGCCTGCGCCCTCTGGAGATGTAGGTTGTAGTATTGACGATCTCTTAGCACAACTTAATAAAGTAGTTGAGGAATCACCTGAATTATCTTCAGGTGAGAAAATGGTTTTGATAGAACAATTGAAGGCTCTTAGAGAAGTGAAACAAGCAGCAGAGACAGAGAAGAAATCGAGTGTACAGAAAGTACAAAATATATTCGGAGCTATTCTAAAGAGTTTGCCGGATACTGCCAAGATTGTAGAAGCATGTAGCAAGTTGTTACCAATGATTTTTGGTGCATTGGGAATTTCTATCTAGTGCGATTGCCGATTTTATAAAGTACATTCCCAAAGACAACGCCTGATTCCTCCGCTGATAAAATCTTGGGAACACACCAGGATTGCGAATTGTAAGCAAGCGATCGCCATTTATTTGAATTAGCAATTACTTTCTTAATACTTGATTAATGTGAGCGATCGCCATTTTTGTAACTTGATTGATGCAGAGCGATTTGATTTGAATCGCCTTATTTAAAGTGCGATCGCTGCTGACTTTTCTCTCAAGTCCAACACATATATTGATGAGATTGTCGTTATTAGGGTATGAGAACCTCATCCTCACAATCGCATTACAATTTCATGCATAAGAGGTATGGTAGCTGATGAATAATGACAGGCAAGAACGCTTCATTCATTCATTCATTCATTAAGTATGTAAACCTTGTCCAAGTGTAAATACTCATGAGCCAACGGGAACATACTCGACCTCATCCAAAATATGCGGACCGATGTAGGGGCTTAACGACTCGATAGTGATGAGATCGACGGCTCTACCAAAAAGATCTTCCAGGAAAAAAGATAGGTGTATGAAGTTATCAAACGTTTTCTGGTCTGGCTCAAAAGTAACCAAAATATCAACATCACTCTGATCGTGAATTGCTGCGTCACGAACAAATGAACCAAAAACACCACATTGCTTAACTCCAAAGCGATGTAGCTCTTGTTGATAGTCTCGAAGCAGAGATAGCACTTGAGCTTTTGTTTCTACAGGCATGGCTTGCATAGACCACTCATCTGACGCTGAGTCTATCACAACCTGATAAACTCGCAGATACCTATGGCTCTACCCCTGTACCTTACCAGATGCAGGCGGTATCTACTGCATCTGGTGGGTAGACATCATACCCACCAGTCTTTTGGCGAGGTAATATAGACTTAGCTACTCCAGGGTTATGGCTATGACTTCGCATTCTAATGAGCAAGCAGCCATCGTTCGTACAGAAAGGGGACTGACAATTTCAGGAACCCGTATTACTTTGTATGACGTAATGGACTATGTGACAGAGCAGTATCCACAAAAGTTCATTCGTGCCATGCTCAGCCTCACAGATGAACAGGTTAACTCCGCTCTATCTTATATCGATGCTCATCGTGCTGAGGTTGAAGCAGAGTATCAAGTTGTTCTCAAGGAAGCCGAGGAACTACGACAATATTATGAAGAGCAGAATCGTGCTCTCGTTGCGCACATTGCTGCAAAACCCCCCAGACCAGGTATGGAAGCGATTCGGGCAAAACTCCAGGCAGAACGGGCTAAACTTGAATCAAAGGCATGAATGTTCTGGTTGATCACAATTTACGTGGACATTCTGTTGTTTTAGCAGGTAGCCTTGCTGCTAGTGGCTGGCTTGAGTTAATTTATATTCGCTTTGTCCTGTTTGAAGAGATAGGGTTGGAAGTCAATAGTAGCGATCGCACGGTTTGGCAGTGTGCCCAAGCTAATGGAATGATTCTGCTAACTGCTAACCGAAGCATGAAAGGGAAGGACTCGCTAGAGCAAGTGATGCGCGAGGAAAATACCCAAACATCACTACCTGTCATCACGATAGGCAATCTTGATCGATTGCTTACTGAACCGGAATATCGAGATTGTTGTGTTAATCGCTTGGTTGACATCATTATTGACATCGAAGATTACAGAGGTGCAAGACGGGTTTTCATTCCGTGAGGCAGGCAAGAGTAAGCAATTGCAACCATGACTTGAAGAAACGGCATAACATGGTGCAATTTCTCAAAAATGGTTTGGAGATATTGAAAATTCAGAACGCCGTACAGGAAATAACACACCAGTGATAACAGCATTTACAAAACGTTTTGCAGAGGTTGTATCATTACCGGCAGGTTAACAATTTGAACGCAGTAGATTGACCGAAGCTGCTTGGGTAAGATGCAAAGTTTCCAAAACTGCTGGCCCAAAACGTTATCAATCATCGTGTGCGCCACCCTAGTTTCGGCAGTCTCCTTTCTCGCGGCGTCAGTAACAGCAGTGGCGGATACATCATGGGGAGTGTATTAGCGCGGGTCGCTGTAACCATTCCAATCGATTGATTTTAGAGGAGATGCAGCATGGAACGATTCACTGGCGGTTGCCTGTGCGGCAATGTCCGCATTGTGGCATCGGGGCTTCCCTATCGAATTGGGCTTTGTCATTGTCTCGACTGCCGTAAGCATCACGGGGCACTATTTCACGCTTCTGCGGTGTTTCCTCAAGATGCAGTAACGATCGATGGTGAAACACGCGACTATGACGGGCGGTTTTTTTGTCCTCGTTGCGGCTCGTCTGTTTTCTCCCGCACCGCAGACGAAATCGAAGTGAACCTCGGCTCTCTGGATGCCCCTGACCAACTGATGCCAACCTACGAAAGCTGGATCATCCGTCGCGAGTCCTGGTTGCCGCCGTTTCCACTTACGAGACGATACGATCGCGATCGCGATTCCACGGGTCGCTTTGAGGAATAGGTAAAAGTGCGATCGCCTTTATTACTCTTGCTGGATGAAGTGCGATCGCCTTTCTCGATATCCAAACGCTCGTTTTGCAGTGCTTCAGTCGTGCAAAAAGTTAAATCTTCCTGAATAAAATACTTAATAGCTTTTTGCTTATATAGTTGTCAATATAGAAGAAAGTCTCTATTCTTGAGATAGACATGGCTGGTCGTTGAAGTGACGTCCAGGCATCATGTCGTTTCATCTACACATTCCTCTATCTCAGGACTGTATGCAACCACTACCCGCGCTTCGAATTGGTCAACATATTGCTCGCTATCCCATTATTCAAGGAGGCATGGGTATTCGTATTTCGGGGGCACGTCTTGCCTCGGCGGTTGCCAATGCAGGGGGGATTGGAGTTATTTCAGCGGTTGCATTAGGGTTAAACTCTCCCTATTTCGATATTCGTCAGCCCAGTGTCAAAAAAAGGAGAGAGCAATTTTTTGAGGCAAATCGATTGGCATTAATCGATGAGGTAAAAAAAGCTCGAAGCTTAAGTCCCGATGGGATTTTGGGAATTAATGCCATGGTTGCCGCGCAGGATTACGAAACCTTAGTGCGAACGGCAGCGGAAGAGGGGATCAATATCATCATTTCTGGTGCAGGGTTGCCCTTACAACTGCCGGAATATACAACTGCGCATCCAGACGTTGCATTGGTGCCAATTATTTCTAGCACTCGTGCCGCTCGAATTATTTGCCGCAAATGGGAGCGTCAATATGGGCGATTGCCGGATGCCATTGTGGTAGAAAATCCAAATTCAGCTGGTGGGCATCTGGGTGCAAAATTAGAAGAATTAGGCGATCCGCTGTTTGAAGCCGTGCAGGTGATTCCTGAATTGGTGAAGTATCTCCATGAAGAGGTGGGGCAACCCATTCCGGTGATTGCGGCAGGTGGCGTGTGGGATAGAGCAGATATCGATCGGATGTTGGCGCTGGGCGCGAGTGGGGTGCAGATTGGTACTCGCTTCATTACAACGGATGAATGTGATGCGGATATTCGCTATAAAGAATTTCATCTCCATGCTCGACCAGAGGATGTTGTGATTGTCTCCAGTCCGGTTGGGTTGCCAGGACGCGCGCTGCGTAATGCGTTTGTAGACAAGGTGATGTCTAATTCTCCGGATATTGAAAGACGTTGCTTATTAAATTGTCTTCATGCATGCAAATGTCGGGATGAGCAGCAAGCCTATTGCATCATTCAAGCACTTGATAAAGCTGCTCGTGGTGATATTGAAAATGGGCTGGTTTTTTCAGGTAGTAATGCTGGCTGTGTGCAATGTATCCGTCCAGTTGCAGAGCTGATGGCAGAGTTAGTTGCTTAGTGTGATTTATCCTTAGTAAAACTGATGAGCAGATGACATGACGGTATCTTTTCTGATTCCACTGGCGATCGCCCTGATTGCTATCTATATTCGCTATCAAATCCAGGAAGAGATTGTTGTGCTCTTCGTGAGCATGATTGCTTTAATTTGTTTGATTGTCAGCTTTATCTTAGCTCCCTGGATGGTGCAAATCCTAATTTTAGTGTTAGGGCTGTTGGGGATGCGTTATTTCTGTTATCGCCATTCCTGTCAGGATGCAGCAAAACTCCATTAATATCCTTCTTTTTAGGATCATCATAAAACTTTTGGGGAGAGTTCGGCTCCGCTGCACTCTCCCCAAAAAAGTATGATTTTTAATGTTGTCAGGCTCCTTAGGATCACAGATTAATTAACCTGTAATTCTTTTTGAGAGAGCGGCGGCGGAGCCGCCGCTCTCTCAAAAAGAATCGGGTTTTATTAAATCCACGATCCTTAGCTGAGCACAAAAATGAAATTTTCGATTCTGTAAATAAAAGTATTAAAGAGTTTCAAATCAGTAATAGTTGATGACAATCAAAAATCATATCTTAGAATGAAGTTAGCAGAAATACTTAGTCTCTTGATTGAAAAACTTTTTCATTCAACTACTTTACTAACACAACTACTTTACTAACAAACATTTTGTCTGAATTGCTTGATCCCATCAAGAGCGGTCACAGCGCTGTTTTAGACTTCTATCGTCACGTAATAACTAATTCTCATTACAAGCTTTGAAGCGGTTTTTTGTGTCTTGAGGGCTGTACTCCCAACTTCTTGTCGCTTAGAAATTAGGGTTTGCAGTACCTGATTGAGTGTGTCTATTGAGGGAGTATTGGATCTCTTGTAGATGAGTTTGTGTGAGGGCAAAGCCCCACTCAAACTAACCCCAAAAACTTAATTTGCAAGAGGGTTATTTATGTCTGAACAGTACCCTCTAAGTCTGGTTTAAGTATGGGGTTTCGAACTCACCAGGGAGCATAGAAGATATATTCCCCGCCAGGCGTTTGCCGTTCGGCAGAGACTTCACAACGAAGTCCCCGCATCCCAAAATCTAACCCTGTATCGGCGATGATTTATTCCGTGAGTTGATAGGTGCGCATGAATCAGGTTGCATTTTCAATGGGTCTACTATGCAATCCGTTTGAAAATCTGGTGCTGTTGTGGTGGTGCTGCAACAACAGGATGGTTCAGGATTTTTGAACTTAATTTGATATCAGGTTTACGTTCATTTTTTGGTTCCTGTTACTCTGAGAAATTCTATGCATGAGTCGAGTTGGCTAATGCAGAATAGTCTCCTGATTCATTATGCGAACAGTAATAGAGGCAACAATCATGGAGAATCAACAAACTTTAGCCCAGTTGAATTTTACCTCTGCCTTCTCAGTCAATGATTTTTTTCCGTCTCCGATTGCATGGGAAGACCAGGTTTTCTACTTCTTGATGCTCGATCGCTTTTCTGATGATCAAGAAAATGGATATTACGATAATCAAGGTAATCTGGTGCGATCGGGCACCACACCGATGTATACCGAGGGCGATCGCAGCAATGCCATTAAAACTGAGCAGGATGCAGCCGTATGGCGAGAAGCCGGAAGTCGATATGTAGGTGGAACTCTAAAGGGGTTACAAAGCAAAATCGGTTACTTGAAACGTCTGGGTGTCACGGCATTGTGGATTAGCCCTATTTTTAAACAAGTCCGGTTCCAGGAAACCTATCACGGGTATGGGATTCAAAATTTCTTAGAAGTAGAACCTCGGTTCGGTACCCGTCAAGACTTACAAGCTGTTGTGCAAACGGCGCATGAAAACGGTATTTACGTGATTCTAGATATCATTTTGAACCATACAGGGAATGTGTTTTCCTACGCGAATCATTGCGATCGCCCCTGGTCAGGTGCAACCTATTCAGTAGAAGGCTTCAATGATGCTCAGGGTAATCCTACCATTCCGTTTGCTAAGCCTGATTCCCACCATCTATCGGATCGGGATGGAGCAGTCTATCCTGTTGAATTTCAAGATCCCCAAGCCTTTACGTGCAAGGGCTATATCAAAAATTGGGACTCCGATCCTGAATTCCGTGAAGGAGATTTTGGCGATCTAAAAGACATTCACCACGGCATGGGTACAACGGATGAGTATCAGGTTTCTGATGCCTTGCGTCATCTATGTAAAGTCTATCAGTGTTGGATCGCAGAAGTTGATATTGATGGCTTCCGCATTGATACTGTCAAACATATGGATATTGGGGCAACTCGCTACTTTGTCTCGACGATTCGCGAATTCGCTCAAAGTTTTGGTAAAGAAAACTTTTTCCTGCTGGGTGAAATAACGGGCGGTCGCCAACGAGCTTACGACACTCTGGAACTGACTGGACTGAGTGCCGCACTGGGCATTGATGACATTCCCGATAAGCTGGAATATTTGGTCAAAGGATATCGAAATCCCAATGACTACTTCAGCCTGTTCCGTAATTCACAAGAGGTGAATAAGGGCTCTCACATCTGGTTTCGTAATAGAGTAGTTACTTCGTTTGATGATCATGACCAAATCCGCAAGGGCAATCATAAGGCTCGCTTCTGTGCCGATGCCAATGCTGAAAAAGTGATGTTGAATGTCTTAGCATTCAATGCAATGACGCTGGGAATTCCTTGTATCTATTACGGCAGTGAACAGTGTTTTGATGGTCAGGGCGGAAGCGATCGCTATATCCGCGAAGCTATGTTTGGTGGTGCATTTGGTGCATTCCGTACGAAAGGGGTACATTGCTTCAACGAAGATACGCCGATCTATCGAGAACTCGCGAAAATCCTGAATATCCGCCAACAACATATGGTGTTACGACGTGGTCGCCAATACTTGCGCCCAATTTCTGCACCCAATGATGGGATTCATTTCAACCTACCCGAAATGATCGGCGGGCAAATCCGTTCGGTAGTACCCTGGTCACGCATTTTTAATGATCACGAAATGCTGTTGGCAATCAATACTGATTATGACCAACCCAGAACTGCCTGGGTCACGATTGATAATAGCTTGCATCAATCAGAGGATCGGCTGAAGTGCCTTTATTCGACAGATGCATCACAAATTGGGCGATCGGTAATGGTAGAAGCCCGGAATGGGAAGGCAGTGTTGATCACCGTTCCAGCCGCAGGCTTTGTAATTTTTGAGTGAGGTGAGAATGCTATCTCTACCCATAGACTGTCTGTCTTAGGAGAAAGAAAATGACAACCTTTAGAATTTCTGGTCGCATTATCGATCTTCATACACGCCAGGGATCATCTACGCTCCGAGTTGAAGCTTGGGATAAGGACTTGATTTGCAATGACTTCGTTGGCAGCGCAGTTACCGACAGTCAGGGTGCTTTCCAGATAATATTTGACGAATCTTATTTCCAGGAACTATTTTTTGACCGACAGCCCGATCTATTTTTCAAGATTTACTCTACTGGCAATCTTATCAAGAGTACGGAAGAGTCCGTGCTGTGGAACATCAACGCTACAGAAATTCCAATTGTAATTGAGGTCGAGATGATGATAGACAGATCAAACCTAATGCCTGATCGCCAACCCATCAAAACTCTACAAGCGCAACGGCTGGCAGCACTAACAGGTTTGAAGGCAGAGGAAATTGTTAATAAAAATATCGCGGAACTGAGTGAACGGCTTAAGTGGCAGATTGATCCAGAATTATTCTTGTTTCGTCGGATCTGTGGCAAAGTCGTGAAGACTGACCCAACGACAGGCGTTGATTATCCAGTTCCTGGTGCAACGGTTCACATCCTTGATACTGACTGTACCTTCTTTGGATTATTTCCTACCAAATCACCTTGGGCGTGGCTGTTTCCAGTCTTTTGCCACACTGAGGAGATCGGCACCGCCAAGACTGATGGTTGTGGTAATTTCTGTGCCTGGGTACCACGCTTTGAGATTGATTGGATCTTGCAGTGGCGGTTAGAGCGTCACTGCTTAGGAGAACTACTAATTAAACCGAAGCTGCTCGATCTGTTGAAGTATCTCAAGCTGATCCCAATACCACAGCCCGGACCTGATCCTGAACCCGATCCAGGCCCTTTCCTGGCGCGTAACCCAAACGCGATCCGTCGTGTAGCATCGCTGGCTGGCAAAGAAGTTGCACAAAGATTGCAAGCGATCGCTCAGTCATCAATCAGTAACCTACGCTCGACTGAGATTCAAGGACTGCTTAATCGCCCAGTGTTTGACTGCCCAGTGCCGCCTCCCATTTCCGATGCTTTGCAGCAGTTACATAGCGATTTCCAACAGGGGGGATCGCAGGCACTAGAAACACATCTAGGTGGTAAGCGTGAGTGGCAGATTGACCTGCACCGATACATTGGTCCATTCCTTCGCCCATCGTGCTGGTATGAGATCGAGTCTGAATGGTTACCGCTATTGGATGTCCCAGACATCACCTTTCGCGTCACTCAGGATGTGGATGGTGATGGCACTGAGGAAACGATTTATTCTGAAGGCTTCTTTGATGTGCGCTGGAATACGGGGGCGATTTCGCCCGTGACGCTGTCCGCCTCACAGATTGCAGTGTCTACCCCCCTGTGTGGAATCCCACCGGAAATTACTTGTACTCAAACTGGAGAAGGAGCAGGGATTAAAGGGATTAGCCTGATGCTTGCCGAACCGCCAGCTGTGGGTGATCCACCTATTAGTGGCTACATCGATCCAGCTACTGGTTTTGCCCGTCGTCCCAACCGTCCTCATCCTGACGGACTGGTTAGCAGTTCAGCCTTCTCTGCAACTGGTCCAGCGGCGACGGCTCCATTCCTTGGTACGCTCCTCCTGCGTGGATGTAACCAAATGCCGAATGCAGCTTTCTACCGCGTGTTGTACAGTCTCAACGGGGGACCAGAGGTACCGTTTCTCAATTTAAGCTGGCCCATTTTCCGCCCATTGGGCAGTCCACCTACCTGGGTCAACCCGGTGGACACGAACGGTTGGTACAACGTGCTGCCTGACCCAGGCAATTGGTTAGTTCCTTATCTTTTGCTGGCTTGGCCCAGTTACCAGTTCCAATCAGGCACGTATGCCCTGCGCGTGGAGCTGGCGAATGCAAGTAAGAACCATCTGGTGTATTCCAACCCTATCCGGTTGAACGTAGATAACTCATCACCCTTGGGGGCAATCACGTCACTGGATTGGCGAGTGGTGAATAGTACAATTTGGAATTCTCTGCCCCTACAATGCCCGGTAATACGGCGACCTGTGGGTCAGGACATTGAGTTTCAGGTTACCTGGCAGGCTTCATCGCTACACCTTTTGTACGCACAACTGACTGCCAGTGGATGTGGTAGCTCAACCGCAATTCTGTCAAGAACCTCCTCAACCGCTTCTGCTGAACATTGGTATATCAATGAGGGAGACAATACCACAGGGGGCACTACAGTGTATCGTTTGAATTTCCCCAGTGCGGGGCAGCCAGACAATCAAGGTGCGTACTCGTTCGGGCTAAGTGTCTACAGTCGGGCGATCGACCCCAGTCATGCAACAGGCTACACCAAGGACTGGAACTACAACCAGGTATGGATCGGAGGGACAATCGACTTCCACTCAGTGGCAGTAGTCAATTTGTAGGGTCACTTCTAAAGCGAGAGGCGATCGCACTATTGTCAACAGCCACTTCCCATGCGATCGCCTCTCATACAGCGCTTCGCGCTTGAATATGTTTAGATTTTTTATTGTGTGCCGCGCGGAGCGCGGCACACAATAAAAAATCTGTGGCTTAATCAATTGAAAATGGCTGTAAATCACCTTCTAATCTACATTGATTCAACCATCACTCTACTTGATTATCTGCTTGATCAAAGTAGACTTCAACTCCAATATTTCTCTGGCTTGGGGGAAAGATAATGTTGAGAATATTCGCAAAAACTTGGCGATGGATAGTATTAAGTGCGATCGCTATCGTCTGAAAACGTCAGCAGCAGCGTTGGAGCGATCGCAATACCAACAGGAATAGTTTGTGGGAGGGGTGGATATTGTGAAATCTGCAAGCAAAGGGCTAGGATACATCATTCTGCTGATTACCATGATTGAAACTAGCAGCTGCACCAATAGACAACTGTACGATGAAGGCTTCTCAATTAGAGCCCCATCCCCGCCAATAGCGTCTGTGGAACCCAGTACCCATCAGCAGAGTGAGGAACCTATGCCAAGCAACATCATTTCAGCCGAAATCGAACCGTTACCCCAAAAAGCAAATCAAGCAGCGATCGCTTTACAAAGGCTTGGTTTTCGCATTCTGCATATTGGTCCTACCCTTAGCGTTCAGGCACCACGCGATTTGTGGGAGTCTACTTTTAATGTTTCATTTGAGCCACAGCAAAGAACCGTTATGCCAGAAATTGATGGTGAGACAACCTACCTGAGGGCAATCACAGATGACCTTCGTATTCCAGAGGAATTGCAAAGCTTAATCTCTGGAGTGATGTTTGCCGAACCTCCTGAATTTTACTAAGAGATCGTCACTATATGAACCGATAAACACCTTGTTCAATCAGGGTTTGGTATTGATCAGCCTCTCTCCAACTATCGCAAAAGATAACATCATAGGAGAACCTTACCATGACACATTTATCTGAAAATAAAGAGGAACAAGTTTATTTTGAAGCGGTCTTACGCTCTGAAACAGGTCAATCATTATTTGCACCAGATACCTACCTTGAACCCAATAACCTTCAAGACTTCGCACCCCCTGCTGGGCGCAGTGTTCAAGCAGCCGTTGCACTACAAACGTTAGGCTTTCGAGTGCAGCAAGTGGGCACCTTTTCAATTAGTGCTGAAGGTCCAAAACAATTATGGGAACGGGTTTTTGCTACGCGGGTGGAAGCCAGGAGGCAACGGGTCAGCCCCAGTATTGGTGAAGTCACCTATTTATCTCATATTGCGGGTGCACCCTTCACGATTCCGCCAGAATTGGCTGACTTAGTAGAACGGGCTTATCCCCAAAGTCCACCGATTTTGTTTGAGTCGCCTCTGCCTCCGCGTGTGACATATCATCACCTGACGGTTCCAGCAGATGTGGCAATGATATGCCGCTCAACCCCTGCTCATAAGGTCGGTGTGACTGGTAAAGGGGTATTGGTCGCTATGGTAGATAGCGGTTTCTATAAACATTCTTTCTACAAATGGCATGGCTATAACTATCAAGCGACCCTTGCGGCGGATGCGACCAATGTAGAAAAGGATGAAAGTGGACATGGAACGGCTGAGGCTGCCAATATTTTTGCTAATGCGCCAGATATTGACTTTATCGGAGTCAAGATGGGTGGAAACGCAACGTTAGCGTTTAAAACGGCGTCCGATCTGTATCCAGCAGTGATGACTAATAGTTGGGGTTATCATCTACCCGATTTGACTACCCTACCCAATTTCTTGAAACCTTTGGAAGCGGCTGTCATTGAAGCGGTGCGAGAACGCGGTATTACAGTCTGCTTTTCGGGTGGCAACGGACATATTGCGTTTCCCGGCATGATGCCCGATGTCATTGCCGTGGGTGGAGTCTATGCCCATCCCAAACTCACACCCACTGGAGAAGATTTTCAATTGGAGGCTTCCAACTATGCCAGCAGTTTCGACAGCCAGATTTATCCGGGACGTCATGTGCCAGACTTGTGTGGACTCGTGGGGATGCAACCCCGAGCCATTTACATCATGCTGCCTGTTGAGCCAGGGGATGAGATCGATCAAGGGTTAGGGAGTAGGGGATATCCTGACAAAGATGAAACCTCTACTATGGATGGTTGGGCAGTGATCAGTGGCACCAGTGCTGCCTCGCCCCAAATTGCTGGTGTTTGTGCTTTACTCAAGCAGGTTCAACCCGGTCTTTCGCCCGATCTGATGAAGTCTATTCTGAAAGCATCAGCCCGGGATGTCAAAAATGGCAAGAGTTTCCATGATCAACCCGCCGGAGATGGTCTGGATGGTGCAACAGGGGCAGGATTGGTTGATGCGTATGCCGCTTATAAGCTGGCGCGTTCAGTGGCAATTCGCAATGTTAATAATTTGCCATCTCCTCGATAAGCGCTTCGGTGAATTTCAGTCGTTCCATCCCAACCTGGTTAATCGCTGATGATCAGGAGTGCAGGGGAGCATTGCCCCTTGCACTCCTATTTTTTATCCAGAACATTCAAACCACTGTGACAGTGCTGGTTGCGATCGCACCTTCTGCTTCAGTGATTACTAATCACGCACCTTCGACTTCAGTGATTCATAGTCACGCACCTTCTATTTCAGTGATTCATTAGCAAACGTTTTGCAACGGAGTTAAGGGAGGAGAACGGTATTGCTTGCTCCAACTATGAAATTTGGTATGGATGCCGCACGAAGTGCGGCATCCATACCAAATTTCATAAAAGTGTAAAGATTTTTTGTGGTGCGGGCGTCGCCCGCACCACAAAAAATCTTTACAGGAATACCACTATCCAACGAATTGATGTGACAGGATTTGCTAATGGGGGCACTCCCAGCGGGAGCGCCCCCATTAGCGGATTAGACAAAATGATAGGGCGGTAAGGCTTCTCCGACTTCTAGATGCCAATAAGCACAGTTCTCTTGCCACGGTTGAAGGTGTGTCAGGAGTAGGGTTTCCTCGCGTCGATGGGTAAGTAGATAAAATCGCTCGATGCCGTCCTGGGAATTGCTGCGAACCACATCAGAATAGAGGTCTGCGATCGCCTGTTGCACTTGCTCCAGTTCATCCTGCCGTTTTTGCTTTAACTCAACCTGAGTTTGGTAGCGTTGCTTTTTCGCGAGGAAATAGTTTTTCCCTTTGAGTTCTGTCAGGGGCTCTTCATCTTCTGGCGCATCGATGGGGGTCAGCTTCACCATATATTCAGCTTTACCAACCAGGCTGGTGAGCTTATCGACATACTCAGGGCTCTGAGACTGGAGATGTAGCAAAAGAGCCTCTTTAGACACAAAGCGGGTGCCAAACTGGAGCGGCAAAATCGTAGTCTGACTAAACAAGTCTCGGATGACCCGATCGTGGATTAGCACGGCTTGCATCAGACGATCATCGCTTTGTTGAAAAAGTTCAAAATTGACATCGGGTTCTACCACTGCCGCAAGTTCTGCCGTGGTTACCAGTTGTAGGGAACCTGCCATACCCTCAGGTAAGTCTAACGGAATAGCTGAACCCTGTACAAATGCATACGTATACATCGACTCTTATAAGAAAAATTGCGATCGCTGACTGTAAATTGAATATCTAAAACTGGGCAATCTACGATCGTTAATATACTGCCGCAGAATATTAGCTGAGAGGTATAAACAGGTTTAGAGATGCTATCCCTGAGGCTGGTGGATTGTAATCAAGCCGAGAGTTTATGCCGTTGTCAGATGGGCATTGCCGTGCTGACAAGCGTAAGCCCTTGGATTGTATGTAATTTGCGATTCTCAGCGGAATGTAGTGTCACGATCCCGTACCTTAGAAGTCATCATTCACATTACTCGACCTATTCTAAAAATCCAACTCACCCTGATGGTATAAATCGCATTGCCGATTCTGCAACATTGGAGACACCCCCAACCTACCCGGAATTTAGACAATGCAGTGAGTAGATCACAATAAAAGTTGTTATTTAAAAACAGCGATCGCCCCCAGCTTCTGTTCCTTTATCTTCAATAGTGCTGAATTCTAAGGATGAATTTGCCTGCGGACGCCAACAGTTCACATCCAAGTTCACGCCTGATCTCAGTACTCTCCCATCGTCTGCCCCCTTAGTGTTTACCCCAGATCTTCTGCACCGTTAATCTTGTACACCCGCACAATGAACAGAAAACTTCTTCGTCTTGCCGCTTCAAGTCTTGTTACATTAGGTACCGCCACTAGCCTGACGATTCTCGATAGTCTCTCTCCGGTAGGCATTCTTGATTTAGCTCATCTGGGGCAGCCGACGACTCACGCCGCGATCGCCCAAACGTCTGATGAAGATATCAATGTCCATGTCTATCAGATGGCAAGTCCGGCTGTTGTATCGATTGAAACCCAGGACGCAACCGGAAGCGGCAGTATTATTAGCGCAGACGGATTAATTTTAACCAATGCCCATGTGGTCGAAGGGGCAGATACCGTGACCGTGACCCTGTCAGATGGAACGGAGTATCAAGGGGAGGTGATTGGGTATGGCGATCCGGGGTTAGACCTGGCTGCCGTCAGAATCCGAGGTGGGGGCAATTTCCCAACGGTGAGCATTGCGCCACCCAACTCCGTCCAGGTCGGTCAAAGAGCGTTTGCCATTGGCAACCCCTTTGGTCGGTTCCAAGGCACGTTAACCACAGGTATTGTCAGCCGGGTCGATCGCGATCGCGGTTTGATTCAAACAGATGCTGCCATTAACCCCGGAAACTCGGGCGGTCCCCTGATCAATAGCCGAGGCGAGTTAATTGGGGTCAATACGGCAATTTTTACCACAGGCGATAATTCCGGGAATATTGGCATTGGCTTTGCCATTCCCGTCGAGCGGATTCAGCCATTTTTGACAGCGGTTCGCGAAGGTCGAGCGGCACAAACGGCACAGCAGCGCACCCCCGCCTATACTCAGCCGCCACAACCGATTGCCTTGAATAATGCCCCTGTCCAGGGCAACCTCACGGCGAATAGCAACGTGCTCCCTGCCGACAACAGCTATTTCAACGCTTACACGTTTGAAGGGCGCGCAGGGCAGCAAGTTGATGTCACAATGACCAGTAACCAGGTGGATGCTTATCTGATTTTGCTGGCACCCGATGGCAGTGACCTGGCGCAAGATGATGACAGTGCCGGTGGCACCAATGCCCGGATTACGGTTGCATTACCCAGCAACGGCACCTATACAATCTTGGCGAACTCGTATGCAGAAGGCGAAGTGGGTACATATAGCCTACAAGCGTCGCTTGGGGGAGGTTCCAGCACCACGCAAGTGAATAGACCTCGTACCTCATCTAACTTTATTTTGCAAGAACAAGGTCTGTTGGGAGCTGGTTCTCAGGTGCTTCAAGAAGACGGCAGTTTGTACGAAGAGCATGTTTTCCGGGGCACCGCAGGTCAGCGAATTGCAATCTCGATGGAAAGCAGTGAGTTTGACACCTATTTAGTGCTGTTTAGCCCTGATGGCGAAATTCTGGATCAAAACGATGATGTTTGCACCGCTCAGTCGGTGGAATGCTTGAATTCTGAGATCCGGGTAACCCTGCCGTCAACCGGCGAGTATCGGGTGATTGCCAACTCCTACGACAGTTCTGGTCGCGGACACTACATCCTCAGCGTTCGAGAATATTAGAGGTCGTTTGAAGAGACAGGTTGAACCCGCGCAAGGCGCGGGTTCAACGATGGAGATAGGGCCAGGTATGCTGACACAGGGTGATGGATTGAAACACGGCGCGCCGTGTTTCAATCCATCACCTGTTTACGCTCAATCACAGACCCAACCACAGACCCAAACTCAACCCTGCCATAGTTGCCAATATTTTAGATGGCAGGGTTGCCCTGCGACGACCAGTGCGCCCGCATACCCGAGATTGGGCGTAAATGTCGCTAAACTCCAGGCTTGAGCGGCTTGTCGATCGCCTGCAATGCTGACTAATTGAGCCGATTCAGGGTCGATGGCGATTTCAACCTGTTTTGCCAAACGAAACACGCCAGCACCCACAGCTTTGATATAGGCTTCTTTGCACGTCCAATACTTAAAAAAAGCCGTGTGCTGTTCTGCCACGGGCAGCGATCGCAAAACGGTAGCTTCCTGGGGTGAAAAGAACCGTTGAATCAGTTGGGTGGATCGCTCAGTCGGGCGAATCCACTCGATATCAACGCCAACCTGCCGATTCTGGGTAATGGCATAGAGTGCCAGACCCTGAGAATGGGAGAGGTTAAAGCGAATCTGGGTTTGGGTAAGCCCATCGGTCAAGGTGGGTTTACCAGAAGCGCCATAGGTAAAGGTGAGATGGGCAGGTGGTTTTTGCAGATACGTCGCCAGAATGGTGCGCAATCCACCCCGGCTGACAATAAAATGTGTGCGATCGCGCTCATCATAAAATCGTGCGGCGCGCTGTTGCTCATCTTCAGACAGCGTTTGCAGTAATTCATCAACCCGAAACCTGGGTTGGTCTAAAAAAATTCGCCAGAGATGGACTTCATCCTCTGCCAGGGATAGGTCAGCAAGGGGCGATCGCCAAATACAGTCCAACATATAGCTAGCAAATTTCAATGGAGTGAAATCCAGATGATTTTTAAAAGCGCGGCATCGCTGCGCTTTTAAAAATAAACGTCCGGGTTTTATTGAATGTGTGATCCGCAGCGATCGCGATTGCCGTCTTGTTTGAGTAGGATGGGTGTTTCGTTGCGGGTTTGGGGGATAGATGGGAAGGTTTCACCTTCCCATCTATCTCAAGATTGAGCTATGAAGGCTTCAGCCCACCTGACTTTAGACTGTTTTGGCAACTCGTCGCAAGCGATCGTCGTCAACTCGGTTACTATAGCAATTCTCAAGTTTCGGGGGGCAGATGCCGGGTAGGCGTATTTCGCCAGGTCAATCATCTAATTGCATCCGTCCAATACAATAGACACTGTGAGATAACCACTGGAATTTAAACCTGGGAGAGTAAGGTGTCACGGCGATATCGTAAAGGCTGGCAAAAAAAGATTTCGGACTATCTCTGGTTAGTTGTTCCGGCAGGAATCATCAGCTTGGTTCTGGTTTTGGCGTTATTCAATCGGCAGCGAGAACCGCGAGTCACGATCAAAACACCGCAAGATGCGCCAGGTGTCTCAGCAACCCCCACAACGAGTGTGTCCCCTAGCCCCAGTCCCAGCATGGAGGGCAGCAGCGAAACCGATGGCTTGCTGGAAGAATTTGTTATCACGACACCCGGTGAAGTGTTACCTGATCCCGTCGAAGATGTTGCCCTACCGGGTGATAAGTTTCCCGATTTAGGGCAAGAGCATATTCCCGAAGGAGAGCCTGTCGAGTACAATTCGAACCCTCCCACGTCAGGATCACACTATGCGGTCTGGGCAAAATGGGGAATTTATGAAACGGCTCCGCTGGATCAGCGTCTGGTTCATAATCTAGAGCATGGCGGTATCGTCATTAGTTATGACCCAGAGTTGATTCAGGGGAATGACTTAGAACAGCTGAGAACCCAGGTTCGTGACCTGAGCCTAATCAATCCTCGTATTATTTTGACGCCTAGAGAAAAATTTGGCGCGGCGATCGCCCTCACCGCCTGGACTTACTTACAGAAGCTCGATACCTACGATCCAGACGTCGTCAAAGCCTTTTATGATGCCCACATTGCTCGTGGTCCTGAGTGTCAAAAAGGACAATGCCCCGGCTGATATTGAGATGCTGTCGAGGCTGGGGATATGGTGTTAGAGGAATGTTAGGCACTCAGTAAAAACCGGATGAACGCTTTCGTGCCCGTGGTTCAGGATTTAGTGTTGATTGGGGGTGGACATAGCCATGCGATCGCCCTGCGAAAATTTGGCATGAATCCCTTGCCCGGAGTGCGTCTGACGCTGATTACTGATGTTTGCGATACGCCCTATTCCGGCATGCTACCGGGCTATGTTGCGGGGCTTTATCAGTTTGATGATTGCCACATCGACCTGCGGCCGCTGGCACAGTTTGCCAACGTGTCTATGATCGTCGATCGCGCCATTGGGCTAAACCTGGCAGACAATCGAGTCATCTGTGCCAACCATCCCCCCGTTGCCTTTGACTGGCTCTCGATTGACATTGGCAGTACCCCGGCAACGGTGACTGCACCGGGTGCCAGCGACTACGCAATTCCAGTGAAACCGATTTCACAATTTTTGGCGCACTGGGATGAGCTGGTCACAGACATTACTCAGACGCCCGATCGTCCCCTGCGTTTGGCGATCGTCGGGGGGGGTGCGGGAGGCGTGGAATTGGCGCTATCGATTCAGGCGCGCATCCATCAGATTTATCGGGTAGCCCAGCAACCCACGACCCAGTTAGAACTGCACCTGTTTCATCGGGACGCTCATCTCTTACCCAATCGCGCCCCCTGGGTTGGTCGTCGGTTGCACCAAATTCTGGTTGAACGAGGAATTCATCTTCATTTACAAGAAACGGTTTGCCGCATTACATCGGTTGCCGAGCCAGATGGGCATCGCGTGATTCGCTGCGAATCGGGGTTGACTGTGGCGTGCGATCGCATTTTTTGGGTGACTCAAGCGGAGGCGGCATCCTGGTTGCAAGCCTCGGGTCTGGCAACGGATGCGGATGGATTCGTTTTGGTCGGCGATACCCTGCAATCGCTGTCCCATCCCCAGGTATTTGCCACGGGTGATGTTGCCACAATGGTCAACCATCCTCGTCCCAAAGCTGGGGTCTTTTCAGTCCGTCAGGGCAAGCCTCTATTTGACAATCTTCAGCGGGTTTTGCAAGAACAATCGCCCCGACCGTATGTGCCGCAGAAAGAATTTCTGATTTTGATCGGGACTGGCGATCGAGCGGCGATCGCCTCTCGTGGTCCGTTGGGTTGGGGCCCCGCCTCCTGGATTTGGCGCTGGAAAGACCAGATCGATCGCGCATTTATGAACCTGTTCAACCAATTGGAACCGATGGGGAATCCGGCGGGCAGAGACAGGCAACCGTTAACGACACATCCTCAACCCATCGCCAAGCGCCTATCGCCAAGCGCTGACCTCATGCCGTGTTCTGGCTGTGGTGCGAAGGTGGGCAGCTCTGTGTTAAATAAAGTGCTGACGCGAATTCGACAGGACTTTGGCGACGGAGTAACGCGAGACGATATTTTGCTGGGGTTAGCGGCAGCGGATGATGCCGCAGTCGT
Source organism: Calyptranema fuscum S582 (assembly GCF_055793305.1). Classification (NCBI taxonomy): domain Bacteria; kingdom Bacillati; phylum Cyanobacteriota; class Cyanophyceae; order Oculatellales; family Oculatellaceae; genus Calyptranema; species Calyptranema fuscum. The sequence continues at coordinate 68,187 of NZ_JBSLYH010000007.1, read as the reverse complement.
TGCGGTGCCATCGGGTCAGGTGATGGTGCAAACGGTCGATTATTTTCCGGCATTGGTGGATGATCCATTTTTGCTGGGGCAAATTACGACCCATCATTGCCTGAATGATTTGTTTGCCATGGCTGCGGTGCCGCAAAGTGCCCTGGCGATCGCCACGTTGCCCTATGCCCTGGAAGCCAAGTTAGAAGAAACGTTGTATCAGTTACTGGCAGGTGCAACCCAGGTTTTGCAGCAAGCCGGTGCTGTGTTGGTGGGCGGACACACCATTGCTGCCGCAGAATTGGCGTTTGGCTTAACCTGCAACGGGCTGGCAAATCCCAATCAACTATTGCGAAAAAGTGGCATGCAGCCAGGGCAGGTGTTGATTTTGACCAAACCCTTGGGGACAGGGACGTTATTTGCGGCGGATATGCGCCTTCAGGCGAAAGGTCGCTGGATTCAGACGGCAATCCAGTCGATGCTGCTATCCAATCAAACGGCAGTCCAGTATTTCCAAACCTATGGGGCGATCGCCTGTACCGATATCACCGGGTTTGGGCTATTAGGGCATGTGCTGGAAATGGCTCAGGCGTCTCAGGTTGCGGTCGAACTCGATCTATCAACCCTGCCAATTCTTGATGGCGCACAACAAACCCTGGCTCAGGGGATCTTCAGTTCGCTGCATCCCCAAAACCTGCAAGCGGCGACTGCCATTGCCAACCGTGACGACGTTGCTCAGGATCCCCTCTATCCGCTACTGTTCGATCCTCAGACCTCGGGTGGCTTGCTCGCTGCCCTTCCGCCAGACAAGGCGATCGCCTGTCTCAATGCTCTGCAAGCCAATGGTTATCCCCACAGTGCCATCATTGGACGGGTCTTACCGCGCGACCATGAGCCTAAACCTGTTTGGGTCAAACACGTGTGAGCCTTTTTGGAGGCAACGGCAGAGCCGTTGCCTCCAAAAAAGAGTTGGGTTTTATCAAATCCCCGATTCTAAACCATGAATGGACGGACAATGAAGAGATATTGTCTGACGCCATCGAGTGAGAACGGGGCATGGGTGGAACGCGGCACAGCGTGCCGCGTTCCACCCATCACTCCCTCAACTCCATCGTTTTGCCATGTATCGCGAACGCAACCGTTTCTTCTACCATGTCCACTCCTCTGCCCACAGACCAATTCCTTGATACCCCTGGAATCATTCTGGATGTCCGCAGTCCGGCTGAGTATACCCAGGGTCATATCCCCGGCGCACTGAGCTTCCCCTTGTTTGATGATGACGAACGCGCGATGGTTGGGATCTGCTATAAGGAACAGGGGCGGGAGGAAGCCGTTGAGTTGGGGTTTGCGATCGCCGGTCCGAAGTTTGCAGATTTTATTGCACAAGCCAAGTACATCGCTCCGTATCGTCGGGTGCGGCTATATTGTTGGCGCGGCGGTATGCGGAGTAGTGCCGTCGCCTGGGTGCTGGAAATGGCAGGGTTTAAGGTATCGTTGCTGATCGACGGTTACAAAGGATTTCGGCGTTGGGCGCGGAATGTATTCGAGGCTCCTCGAACGATCGTCATTTTAGGTGGGATGACGGGCACCGGAAAAACGGCGGTTTTGCAGGCTCTGGGGGCACACGGCGAGCAAATTATCGATCTGGAAGGTCTGGCTAACCATCGCGGCAGCAGTTATGGTGCGTTAGGTTTGTCTGACCAGCCGACGAATGAGCAGTTTGAAAATCAACTGGCGCTACAGTGGTCGCTGCTGGCTAGCAAAGCGCCGGTATGGATTGAGGCAGAAAGTAAGCGCATCGGCACCTGTCGCATCCCCGAAGCGATTTATCAGCAAATGGAGCGATCGCCGGTGCTGGAAATGGTGCGCTCTCGGTCGGAACGCCTGGATCTATTGCTGGATGTGTATGGATTTGCGACACCAGACGAGTTGATTATTGCAACCGAACGCATTCGCAAACGGCTGGGTGGGTTACGCACACAACAAGCGATCGAATGCTTTCAACACAACAAATTTAGAGACGCGTTTGATCTGATCTTGGCGTATTACGATAAAACGTATCAATACGATTTAGAACGCCGCCAATCGCCTCGGTACTCTGTAGATGTTGAAGGATTAAGTGTCGATGAAAGTGTGCATCAACTGCTCGAAACCTGGCATCAAATTTCTAGATAGAGCAGTTCTAAATGAGTTGTAAGATAATCGGGGTGCGTCTCTCACAACCCACTATTAAGTAAACGAAAATGCATTTAACAATCGCATCAGGACACTTACAAATTGGATTAGAAACGATTGAACGGGTGTGGGCGTTTCATTTCAGCAAAACCATTGACGTTTCTTTAGCTCACATTACTCAGGTGAGCCTTGAACTTCCGGATACAACCTGGAGAGAATTGCGGGCTCCGGGTACCTTTGTGCCGGGAGTAATTAAGGCTGGAACATATTATACGCAACGAGGACGAGAGTTTTGGTATGTTACCAAACCCGAGGATTGTTTGACGCTGGATTTAGAACATGAGTACTTTAAAAGAATCGTGATTAATGTTAACGATAGTGCTTCCTGGGCAGAAAGATTGCGATCGCAAGCGTAAAAATGGAACATTCAAAATTTTTGTTGAAGTTGAGTCAAGCTTTATTTCAAGATTCGGCTCAACAGCATGCATTTCTAGACGCTTTGATCCATCCCCAAGCCTTTTCGCCTTGCATTTTGTGGACGACGGAACGACCCGATACCCTGCCATTTTCCCAAGATGCTACGGTGTCCTGGCAACCTGATTTTGTCGATCGCTTGGTACTTGGAGAAAAGCCGGGACAACATCCATTGCATCACAGCGGTCACTTTTACTGTTTGGATTTTTCATCTGTTTTTGCGATTTCTGTTTTGCAAACCCTGACCCAACCGATGTCTCATATTTTGGATATGTGTGCGTCTCCGGGTGGCAAAAGTATCTTTGCCTGGAAAGCATTACAACCTGATTTGTTGATTAGTAATGAGGTGATTGGTAAACGCTTGGGCGCACTGATTTCAAATCTCAAACGTTGCCACATTCATCCGGCGATCGCTCTCAGTCTAGATTCCAAAATCCTGGCAGCAGAAATTCCGAAAACGATGGATCTGGTCCTGGTAGATGCGCCCTGTACCGGACAATCTTTGATTGCCAAAGGGGATAAAGCACCCGGTTGTTTTCATCCGGTTATGATTAACAAAAATGCCAATCGACAAAAACGAATTCTGGCAAACTCAGCCCAACTGGTTGCTCCCAATGGCTATTTAGCCTACATGACCTGTGCCTATTCTGTTGAAGAGAATGAGCAAGTTTGTGCCTGGTTGATCAAACGATTTCCGCAGTTTGTTCCTATTCCAGTGCCCCATCTCATTGCCTATCAATCGCACCTGACTGAAATGCCGTGTTATCGTATGTTTCCTCACGATCGATTGGGGGCAGGAGCCTTTACAATCTTATTGCAAAATCAGGGAGATGGCGATCGCCAACCCTTACCCTCGAATTTTTTAGATCATGCTAAATGGCAGTCTTAGAATTATAGATTGAATATTTGAGAGAGCAACAGCAGAGCTGTTGCTCTTTCACAATGATTACGATGATCGGTGATCTTTAAATCGCTGATCAGCTGTAATCGTTAACTCTAAAAACCCCGTTTCTGCATCGATTTCTCTATTAAAAATTAGATCGTCGCTGACCCCAATGATAATTTCAGCAGTCGTGTAAATCAGGCAGCCATCCATTACATGTCCCCCTATCATTTCACCGGCTGAGTTGGCGATCGCCATATGGAGATGTAAGCCTCCGATGGAGAGGGTTCCTGATAACGAGACTAACTCAAATCTTCCTCGTAAAAAGTGATTTTGAGGTTGATCGGCAAAGCGTAGTGTTATCTGCTGAAAACTACCAATGCCTGAGATAATAAATCCGGCTTGAATTCCATGTTGCTCTGCAAACCTTTTTAGACATTGCTTTAAATCATCGCCAGGGTTAAGTCTCAGGGCAAAAATTTTCATTTTTCAATCATTTTTATTATTTAATCGAAACCAGAGGTTTATGGTTTGGAATTTGGCATTGCCAACCTCCAAAAACTCTTGGTTTGATTTTAATTGAATCGCTGATCCTGAGGCTGTTTTATCCATTGGAGTTGCTTTTTGAGGAGGACTATGGCTTGAAAATTTCGAACTCATTTATCACAACAAAAAATATTACAGATTTCACCCCGTTTGCTTAACAAATCTGTGAATCTTTGGGGTTACAGGGTATGGTATATCTCCTAGTGTGGGGCTAAGAATTGAACGCCCTTTTTCTGTTGTTGTTGACTATTTGCAGGAGCCGTTATGACTCAGCGCCCAATCCTTCTCGGCATTGTTGGGGATAGTGCTGCCGGTAAAACCACGCTAACCAAAGGCATTGCTCAAGTGTTGGGCGAAGAAAATGTCACTGTTATCTGCACCGACGACTATCATCGGTATGACCGCAAGCAACGGGCAGAATTGGGAATTTCGGCTTTGCACCCAGACTGCAACTATCTCGACATCATGCAACAGCATTTAGGGTTACTGCGAACAGGGCAGGCAATCCTAAAGCCCATCTATAATCACTCTTCTGGCGTTTTTGACGCGCCCGAATATATCCAACCCAAAAAATATGTCATCGTCGAGGGGTTGTTGGGATATTCGACCCGTGGAATGCGAGATTGCTATGACGTAAAAGTTTATCTGGCACCGCCTGAGCCGCTACGGGTGCAATGGAAAGTCAAGCGCGACACTCGCAAACGTGGATATAGCGACGAAGAAGTGTTAGAGCAATTGAGAAAACGTGAGTTTGACTCTGAGCATTTTATTCGCCCTCAGCGTCAATGGGCAGATGTGATCGTCAGTTTTTATCCGCCCGACAATAATACGAGCCAGACTGATTTATTGCTCAACGTTCGTCTGGTTTTGCGACCGACCATTCCGCACCCCGAATTCAGCCATATTTTGAAACCCGATGGCAATCACCTCGGCTCGGCGATTCGGCTAGAACTCGATCGCGATATGGGAAAACCTGTAGATGTCCTGGAAATTGATGGACACGCCACAAGTGAGCAGGTGAGTGAATTAGAGAAAATTTTGTGTAGCGAAGTACCTCACTTAGGGCAGTTTTGCAGCCTGGAAGGTAACCAAGATATTGGTAAGGTTATCGGCACAACGGGTGAAACGTTGCAGAGTTATCCGTTGGCGCTGACTCAGTTGTTGATCACGTACCACATGCTGAAAGCAAACAATATCCATTGGCCAGTGGGTAATGCCATGCCATCGTAGCCATATATAGAGCCATTCCAAATGGTTGGTGAGCGGTACATCCCTTTGCGGTACCCCTCCTAGCAGCTGCTGATCACGCATTAAGAACCAGATATGAAAGTGCCTGCCCGAAGGGTGGGTGCTTTCATATCGCTTTACGTCGTCCGTTAGGGCTTTGGGGTGTGGGGCGTGCCCCACGCAAGGGTTTTACCCCTGCACCCTGTCTTAACCTAAGTGCGTAGCGCCATATCTGATCATTTTCCTTTTCAACTCAGACGTCATTCAAAAAAACAGGGCGTGTACACCTTCGGTGTACACGCCCTGTTTTTAGAATGCGTTATGAGTCGCCGATTGCCCCATATTGCCCGATCGCCATCGACTCAACGGTTGTTATTGAGGCGGCAACGAGAAGGGGAAGTTGGCAGTCAGGTTATCGTCGCTGACAGTTCCGGTCAGCGTTTGTACTTCCCCTTGAACCAGGAGACGGATTTCAAACGAGACGGGTCCTGGCGTTCCCCCACTACAGCGAGCAAAAAGGTTGACAGATGCCGTAAATTGCCCCTGGGGAGCCTGACCTGTGGGCCAAAAAATATTTTCGATCGGGGTTGTGTCTGCTTCACCACATCCGGCATTCGCATCTACATCCAGTTGCCCACCTGAAGCGATCGCTGGGTTGGCATAGTAAACTGTTTGACCGGCGGGATCTGTAACGGCTAAATCCAGGTCATCCGATGATGCCCATCGTAAGGTCACCTGGATGTCTCCAGTCCCCAAAGTGGGTTCACCTTCTGCCGCAGCAAAGGGTTCAGCAGAAGGACAGATATCGGATAGGTCTAGCAATTGACCGTTTCGATCCACCATAAAGCATCCTTGACGCTCTTGGGCTTTAACGGCGGTATCGCTCCCCAATAGGGGTAACAAAATGGTCGTAAGGAGCAAGGCTGAACGCAAAGGCTTTAACATGACGCAACAATGTCCGCAAATGAGATGAATGGATAATAGGAAAGCTCAGTTTATGATAGGTTTCCCTGATTGGCTCGATGCCTTATCAACGGTCTTTAAAGAATAATCAGAAATTTGTCAGGCTTGATTTGACACCCAAAAACATTGTGTCACTCAAGGCTGCAAAAGTTTTGAGCGTTGATGAATCCTGGTACGAATTTGACGGTGACCCCGACGGTTTCATCGTCACATTTATAACTCAGGATCACATATTAAATAAAACCCGGAAGTTTATGTTTGGAAGCGCGGCAACGCGGCGCTTCCAAACATAAACCTCGGTTTGATTCAAGTCACACACTAACGGATGATCAATTAACGATTTGGCTGGGTCTAGTCTAGTGGTTTGAGGGTGGGTCGATCGACCCGGTAACCTCATATCCACCCGATTTTTTTAGAGGACTTATTATCATGACTCAAACCTATTTATGCAAACGTTCTACTATAGAATTGCGGCTAACAATCAAGAGGTAACAATTAGTAACGATTCGATCGCTTTTCTTCCACAATTTGTTTGAATGAGTCCGTAGATTCTTGGACATTGTTTGAGCCAGCTCTGAAATTTGGTGTGGGTGCTGCCCGAAGCATGGTATCCACACCAAATTCCATTGATGAAATCAACAATACCAATGTCCGACTGGGTGAATTTTAGAGACTTATTAGCTATCAAATCGGGGCTGAACTATCATATAGGTCATGCAACTGTGAGGAGTGCGGCAATGAAGCGTCCCAAAAGTTTAAGAAATTGGTTTCGCCAAACCATAACAACGTCGTTCAGTGTTCTTGCCTTAGCGGCAGGCTGGAATTTAAGCCATCCTGCGTCTGCATCGGCGCAAGCCGCCTATGGCAGTTACATTGGGGTCGGCGGCTCGGTGGGGTTGACGGGGGGCGGACCCACAGAAGATAGTTCGGCTGGGGGGGTAATTGCACTCCGCTATAGATTATTAGAGATCCCGGTTTCTCTGCGGGCGCAGGTGCTGATCTCGGATGCAACAGCGGTCGTCCCCACAGTGTCTTACGATATTCCCCTCAATTGGTATACCGATGCCTATATTGGGGCAGGCGTTGCCATCCAAGATTCTGAAAACGATACCTCTCCCATTGGCAATCAGACTAGTTTTGTGATTCAGCCTGGGATTGACTATCGTATCCCCCGTAGTCAGTTGGTTTTATTTGGCAATGCGATTATTGCGTTTGATGCCTATCGAGATAGCGGCGACACGGCTGCCTCTGTTCAAGGTGGCGTCGGCTTACGTTTCTAGACGTTGCCGAATTTGAGGGCTGGAGGTTTTGCCATCGGCAAAACCTCCAGCCCTCAAGTTTTGCTCCAGGATGGGCTTGGGATAGGTTCTCAGAGGATATATGAGATTGAGAGAATTTAGCAAGACGAGGTGCGATCGCACCTCATCTGCGAGATGCGTCTCAGATAGACTCCGATTGTTTTTTCAGAGCGGCGTGAGCAATTAACCCATGGAACTGAGCTTATGCATGATCGTCAAAAACGAGGCAGCTAACTTATCTCGCTGTTTAAAAAGTGTCCGGTCAGTAGTCAATGAGATGGTGGTGTTGGATACTGGCTCGATTGATGGCACCGTGGCGATCGCGCGGTCTCTGGGGGCTGAGGTGTTTCACTTTACCTGGACGGACGATTTTTCGGTTGCCCGCAATGAGGCACTGAAATATGTCAATGGTCGTTGGGTATTAGTTCTGGATGCGGATGAGGTGTTGGCAGAGTCGGTCATACCTGCCTTGAAACAAGCTATTCAGCAACCGGATGCACTGGTAATTAATCTACTGCGGCAAGAAGTTGGGGCGTCGCAATCGCCCTATTCGATGGTATCTCGGCTGTTTCGCAACCATCCCGATATCCAATTCACTCGCCCTTATCACGCCATGGTCGATGACAGCGTGATTGACATTTTGCAACGAGAACCTCAATGGCGGGTGGTCGATTTGCCAGATCTGGCTATTTTGCATTATGGCTATGAGCCAGGAGCGATCGCCAGTCGCAATAAGTTAGAGCGTGCCCGGATGACGATGGAGCGGTTTTTGGCGGAAAATCCCGGAGAACCCTATGCCTGTAGCAAATTGGGAGCGTTGTATGTGCAGATGGGGCGGTTTGACTATGGCATTGATCTGTTAGAGCGAGGCTTGCAGGCTGATACGCTGGATGCGCCCATTTTATATGAGTTGCATTATCATCTGGGCATTGCCTATGGGCGTATTCGCCAACCCCAGCAAGCCGCACAGCATTATCAGCTAGCGCTGCAACAAACGGTTCTACCTCAGGTAAAACTGGGAGCATATAATAATCTGGGCAGTTTGCGGCAGGCGGCGGGTGATTGGACGGGTGCAAAATCGTGTTATGAAGCGGCACTCAAGATTGATCCAAATTTTGCCTTGGGGTATAACAATCTGGGGCTAACTTTAAAGGCAATGGGGCAATTGAATGAGGCGATCGCCCAGTATCAGCAAGCGATTGCATTGAACCCTAATTATGCAGAAGCGCACCAAAATTTGGCGGTGGTGTTGTTAAAAATGGGTAGAGTTGATGAGAGTTTAGCCAGCTTTAAACAAGCGATCGTCCTGCATCAACAAGGAAATAACATTCAAGAAGCCGATCGTCTGCGCCAGGGACTCCAAGAAATAGGCTTTGAGAAATTATAGTGCTTCATCTATTTTCATTTCATTTCTGGATTATGCAATGGCATTCGACGTATTCAAAAAACTAAAAGATAAATATTTTGACTTTATTATTCTGGTTGCAATTTCTCTATTTTTTTCTCTTGTAGTAAGTCTATTGCTGTCTTATCTCAGCTCACCTAAAATTCCTATTTTTGGCTTCCATGGTATTGTCGATTTAGAGCAGCCTGATTCCACAACGGTTAAAAATCAGATGCAACATCGAATGGATTATTCTAAACAGGAATTAGGTGTCTTTTTAGACTATTTAATACAAAATAACTATTGGTTTTTATCGACTCAAGAACTCTACGATTACTTTCTTGAGAAATCAAAATTAATTCCTCCAGAGCATATTGGGCAACGCCCCGTTATGATCTCATTTGATGACAGTTACAAAGGAAACTTTTTGAATGTTACCCCGATTCTAGAAGGGTTAGAACAGAAATATCACCGTAAAGCAACGATGGTAATGTTTGTGAATCCCGGCACGTTAGCAAAACCGAATCGACCTTCTACGAGTTATTTATCGTGTGATGATCTCAGGACGGGATTCAGTCAAGGGTTTTATGATATACAATCCCATGGTCTTAACCATAAGAAATTAACAGAAATCAGTTCTGAAGAGGTCGTTGAAGAGCTTGCTCAAGCGCAAGTTGAACTGAGACGATGTATAGGAGATTTAGATGCAACTCATACCACGGCAAAGCATTTTGCTTACCCCAATGGAGCAACGAATCAACACGTAATGGAACAAGTCGAAAAATATTATTTGTCAGCTTATTTATATAATAGTAAACCTCTCAGATTTTGCTGGCTCAAAAATCATTATTTGATTTCAAGATTTACAGTCAACCAGGAGAAATCTGCTCAAGGTTTGATTCAAATGGTTAAACGAGTGTCTCCTATTAAATCTGATCAGTTGTGCGATTAAATTTGTGCAAACAAATATTGTGAAGTCGGATATCAGTCCAATCCGTGCAGACGCGCTAGATGCATTGCGAGGGTTAGCCATTCTAGCAATGGTTTTTTCGGGTACGATTCGGTACAAAATTTTGCCAACTTGGATGTACCATGCTCAAGTACCACCCCCCGACCATGCTTTCAATCCAGAGATTCGAGGATTAACCTGGGTCGATCTGGTTTTCCCGCTATTTTTATTTGTTATGGGTGCGGCTATACCTCTGGCATTATCTCGCCGCATAGCTCAGAGAAAAACAATCTATCCCGTTATTTTTGAAGTGTTGAAACGGGGCTTTTTTCTCAGTTCATTTGCCATTGTTTTACAGCATCTTCGTCCTTTTTCAATTAATCCTAACCCCACAGATCTAACCTGGTGGTTGGCTCTTTTTGGATTTGTTTTGTTGTTTTTGATGTATGGGCGATCGCCTCAGAATTGGCGACTTAAAAAATATGAGATATGGATTAATTTAATTGGCTGGATATTAGCGATTGGATTAATTTCACAGTTTCAATACGACGGCAAGGGATTTTCGTTGGAACGCAGTGACATTATCCTCTTAGTTCTCGCGAACGTTGCGGTGTTTGGATCGCTGCTATGGTTGCTGACTCAAACTCGACTTTTATTACGATTGGGATTGTTAGGCTTACTGTTGGCATTAGAACATTCGGCTAGTGTAGAGGGTTGGTTGAAGGAAATTTGGACAACGTCCCCCGTTCCCTGGTTATTTCAATTCGACTATTTAAAGTATTTATTTATTGTCATTCCCGGAACGATCGCCGGAGATTTAATTTTAAATTGGATGAATAGGCTGGCATCGGAGGTAAACAATAGTCAGGAAGATCGTAGCGAAACTGCTTCGCAAAAAGGGCAGGGTTGGATACAAATTGCAGCGATGTTGGCACTTTGCCTACTGTTATTAATTGGTTTACAAGCTAGATGGGTTTGGCAAACCTTACTCTTAAGCGCTGGCGTAGGGGGTTTCAGTTATTTTCTGTTTTGCCGACCTAAAAACACGACGGAAACCCTATTGTTATCCTTTTATCAGTGGGGATTATATTGGTTGGTTTTAGGCTTGTGTTTTGAACCGTACCAGGGAGGTATCCGTAAGGATTCAGCCACCTATAGTTACTATTTCGTTACTACTGCGATCGCCTTTTTCTTACTAATTTTATTTACGATTTTGGTGAATGTTTTAAACCAGAAAAAATGGCTGGGGTTGCTGATCGATAATGGCAAGAATCCGATGATTGCCTATGTTGCCTTTGCCAATTTTCTCTGGCCTATTTTGACCCTGACGGGTTTAGAAGATCAGGTGATTCACTATACCAATACTCCCTTCATGGGATTTATTAAAGGCATTCTCTATACACTACCGATTGCCGTGTTGGTTAGCTTGTTTACTCGACTTCGCCTGTTCTGGAAAACGTAAATCTGTATCCTCAGGCTTTTCATAAAAATACCGTGAATCCTTTTTTGGGGAGCGCGGCTCCGCCGCGCTCCCCAAAAAAGATATGTTTTTTAAGGCATAAGGCTCCCTAGTGATTGGGACAGGTGTTGATCTGCCTACCCTGCCGACGTCCTAAATGCGATCGCTTCACCCAAAAAGGCGATAATGATGAGATTTCTAAGTTCGATTGAAAGATTTTAAAGTATGGCTGTCATCTGGGAATTGGATTTTTACTCTCGTCCACTGTTGGACGAAAAGCAGAAAAAATTGTGGGAAGTGTTGATTTGTGAAAGTCCATTGGCGATCGATGCAGAGCCAGAAACCCTGTTTCGTTATTCCCAGTTTTTGTCGAACACAGAGGTAAATTCTGTAACGCTGCGTCAAGCTATCGAAACGGCGATCGCCCAGGCACCCAAGCGACCCGATAAAATTCGCTTTTTCCGGCGACAAATGACCAACATGATCACTAAAGCCTGTGAAGATGCCGGGATTCCGGTGTACGCCAGCCGACGCACTCTGGCATTGCACCATTGGCTACAGCACCGGATGACCAGCGAGTACCCAACCTATCCCAATTATCAGGCGAGTGGCAATCCGTCTGTGATGGTGCCGCCCAGTATGCCGCAACCATTGCCCGATGCGCTGTTAGGTCAACAGTGGGCATTGGTGAGTTTGCCCGTCAGCGACTTTGCCGACTTACCAGAATGGAACGTCAGTTTTGGCGAAGTTTTTCCACTCAAGATGACTGGATTGGAGCCAGATAGCCAGGTTCCGGGGTTAGTCATCTTCTCTCAGCGATCGCTGCCTTTAGCGGCTTGGATGTCGGGGCTAGAAATGGCTTTTCTCAAGTTCGAAGAGTCTTCGCCTGCCCGCCTGATTTTAGAAACAGGTGCGGGAGACGGTTGGATTTTGGCGACCTTAGCCAAACCGCAACTCCGTCAGGAAGGAGAGAAGTTTGAAGCCGCCAAACAAAAATCAAACTCTGTTCATTTTTTGGCGGTGCAATCTGAACCACAGGCAGAATCCTTTGCCGGGTTTTGGCTAATGCAAGAGTTGAATCTAGCGTAATGTACCCTGATCCCAGAAGATGGATAGAGAAGTAACGATTCACACGTTTCGTTAGATGTCTCTGCGTAGACACTTGGCACTATCTAGCACATCCATTGACTAAGAGATTATGGCTTCTGACAATTTGCAACAGACAGCACTGGCAGAGCAACTGCTAGAACTGGCAATTCGATCAGGAGCGGAAGCCGCAGAGGTGTTCCAGTCGGAGTCGCTCTCTCGTCCAATTTTTTTTGAAGCCAACCGTCTCAAACAACTGGAGAGTTCTGAGTCGGAAGGGATCGCACTACGCTTATGGCGGCAGGGGTGTCCGGGGTTGGCGGTTGCCTACGGTCCGATTGAGCCGCAAGCGCTAGTCGATAAGGCGATCGCCCTGAGTCATTTGAATGAACCAGAAACGATTGAGCTAACGGCATCCAACCGCGCCCATTACCCCGATTTGGGGGAAGCCGTACCGATCGAACAATTGGTGGACTGGGGGAAAGAGGCGATCGCTCTGGTGCGGCAAGCGTATCCAGAAATTATTTGTACCGCAGAATGGGAATGTGATAGTGAAACGATCCGACTGATCAATTCGTCCGGTCTAGATTGTGGCTACACCGATACCACCCTCAGTTGCTATTTATCTGCCGATTGGATTCGAGGAGACGATTTTCTCAATGTGTCCGATGGGCAGACCCAACGTGGTAGCCTTGACCCGGTTTCCCTGGCTCAACAGGTAATGCAGCGGTTGGAGTGGGCACGTACCAATGTTGCACCCCCTACGGGACGAGTCCCGATTCTATTCACGGCAAAGGCAGCCGATATGCTGTGGGGTACGATCCAGGCTGCACTCAATGGCAAACAGGTGATTGAACGCGCCTCACCCTGGAGCGATCGCCTGGGTGAACCCGTTACGTCTGACAATCTGACGCTATACCAACAACCCGATGCGGGTCCGTTTAGCTGTCCTTTTGATGATGAAGGCACGCCAACTCAGCCCATTACTTTCATCAAGTCGGGTGTCTTGCAGTTGTTTTATACCGATCGCAAAATTGGTAAATCCTTAGGCAGCGGTAGCACGGGCAATGGATTCCGTCCTGGTTTGGGCAGTTATCCCACACCTGGGCTATTTAACTTGCTCATCCAACCGGGATTTCGTTCTCTTGCCGACTTAATTGGGTCTTTAAAGCAGGGGTTAATTGTCGATCAAATGTTGGGTGGTGGTGCTGGCATCTCAGGAGAATTTTCGGTAAATGTCGATCTCGGCTATCGCATCCAAAATGGGAAGGTGGTGGGTCGCGTCAAAGACACAATGGTTGCCGGAAATGTCTACAATGCACTCAAGAATTTGCTAGAAGTAGGAGATGATGCAGAGTGGAACGGGTCGTGTTATACCCCTTCGATAATTGTCGAAGGACTTTCGGTTACGGGGCGTAGCTAGCTTTGCGGGTGCAAAGTGTTTAGATAAATGTTATGGAGAATTCAACTCACTACGAAACGCTAGAAGTTAGTCCCCAAGCCAGTCAGACAGAAATTAAACAGGCATATCGGCGGCTAGTTAAAATTTTTCATCCAGATAGTAATCGTGAGCTGGATGGGCATGATCAAATCGCGGGGATCAATGTTGCCTACGAAATCTTAAGCGATCCCAATCGGCGTACTTCCTACGATCGCCAGCTGAGAGAACAACACCAATCCAGCCATAGCCGACAGGCTTATTACTCTGATCCAGTTACAGATCCCGTGTCTCAACGGCAGCGGCGGGCAGCCGCTGCCCAATCTCGGTATCGTCAGGGGCACCCCACCGGAAAACATAGTGATGAACACTTGCAACAGTGGTTGCAGCAGGTCTACCAGCCTGTCAATCGCTACCTTTACCAAATTTTAGGCTCTTTGCAGGATCAGATTGATGATCTGGCAGCGGATCCATTTGATGATGAGCTAATTGAAGACTTTTTAGCATATTTAGAAGATTGCCGCGAAGCCTTGCAAAAAGCCCAACGTGCTTTTCGTTCCATGCCCAATCCACCCAATGTTGCCGGGGTTGCTGCCCATTTATATTACTGTCTCAACCAGGTGGGAGATGGCATTGATGAGTTAGAGCGATTTACCTCTAGCTACGATGACCACTATCTGCACACCGGGCAGGAATTGTTCCGGATTGCGGCTGGTTTACGTCGCGAGGCACAAGCTGCCATTAAGGCGATCGCATAACACCCATTTCCCCAAATTTTCTCAGAACCAATCCGAAAAAGGCATGGGTTGAAACGCTGCCTTCTATGTAGCGTTTCAACCCATCGCTTTTGTCTGGGGACACCGCCCGTGCGCCCTTGTCCTGACCAGCCCTGCGGCTGCCATACACCCATAAATTCAGATTTGAGCTGAATGAATTGAATGAGAATTCTAATTTGAAGCTAAAAAATACAGGAATTAAATATAGAAATTAAATCCAATCGCTATGCAGTTCTGACTACATAAAAGAGGTTGATTAACCTCAATGAAATATAGTAATTATAGAAATTTGCAGCAACATTTTTAATCATCAATGCTGCTGCAAACTATATAAATGATAGACGAACTATCGCTTCTATTTCTTCTGGAAAAATTGTAGGACATCGATAAGCGATAGCTATCTTGCTGATCGATGATACCTGCTTCTGCTATTGGCATAGAAAATCACCGAGAATAGCGCTGATCTAGCCAGATTCGGACTTCCATCTCGGAGCTAAACCGTGCAGATGTTTGGCTAATCGGATCATAAACTCTCCAGAATATGTTCCCTTGGCGATCGCTATGTTCACTGATTTGGGGCTCAGAACTACCGGCTGCTAGTTTGACTAAGTAAGCGACTATTGCTTTACCTTTTGCTAACAGATTGTTTTGAATAGACCGATTACGATTGATTAATTCATTAACCGTAGATGGAGTTGACGCGTGATAAAAATGGGTGCTAGTCTTCATAAATCTTGCCTGTTTGAGTTAAAGTATTGAGTATTGCTGAACTCATAGGTTTATATTCACGGATTTTCTCTGAATATTCAAAAGGTAGCTTGCATAGCTACTATGAATAAAATTCATAAGTAAAATTCTGGAATAGCGTCAGCTATGGGTGAAGTCATGATCCTTTGCAACCTGAGTCTGTATCTATAGCGGTGTGCAAGTTCGTGAAGTACAGAAACAGTGTTGTGGGGTGCTCTGCATCCCACAACGCCGGACTGAATCAACCCGCACAGCGCTATAGCTGTCCGTTTCAGATCGGGGATTGAATAAAACCGGGGATTTGTTTTGAGCAGTGTGGCGTCGCTGCGCTTCCGACCCTTCCGGATTTTATTGAATGTCTGATCCTGTAAGACATCGAGTTCACATCACGATTGGGGGAGAGCCAGCGATGAAAGTGGGCAATCTAGACGGCATTAAGTTATCCCAGTTGCGAGCACTGATTGCTGTCGCAGAGCGAGGCAATTTTAGTGAAGCTGCCTTGCAATTAGAGGTGTCTCAATCAGCTATCAGCCATGCGATCGCCACATTAGAAGAAGAATTGGGAGTAGTCCTGCTGACGCGCGGTCGATACGGAGCACGGCTGACCCCTGTGGGCGAGTTGATTACTAGCCATGCTCAAGAAATGCTGCAACTCCTGGAGCTAATTGGCAAAGAAGCCAACCTGGCGAAAGGATTAGACGGTGGGCAATTGCGGGTGACCACCTTCCGCAGTTTTGCAACCCATGTTTTGCCTGAGTTAATTGCAAAATTCACCCAATGCTTTCCCGGCATTAATATCTCAATTGCCGAATATCGAGGTGATGATGGTGTCGAGCAAGCCTTGCGCGATGGGCGGGCGGACGTAGGGTTTACGTGTATGCCGCCCAGCGATGGCTTTGAAAGCTGGGAATTGTTTCAGGATGAATATGTGGTGTTATTGCCCCCCGACATAAAACGCCCTAAAACACCATTAACCTGGGATGAACTCTTAAGTTATCCTCTGATCCTGCCGCCCGGCAGTGACTATTGCAATATTTTGATTCGAGGGCACCTGGCGCGTTTGGGTGTCAGTATGAAAGCAGCCTACGAAATTCAAGAAGACTCTACGATGGTCAGTATGGTCGGGCGTGGATTGGGCGCGACCATTATGGCACGGTTGGCAGCAGAACCGCTGCCGCCAGAGATTCAGGTATATCGATTGCCGGTGCCCCTGATGCGGAGTATTCGAGCTGCCGTATTAAAAGATGCGTTACATTCACCGCCAGTGTATGCCTTTCTCGATACGGTCAAAGAAATGGCTCCCCGCATCCCTCAGTCTATTTTGTGTTCAGCCCACGCATTAAGCTATCCGGCTCCGCAAAAAATTAAACGGGCGAGTTAATAGACCTTTTGCAAATTAAGGGTTTCAAATTAGGTTAGTCGGGGGCGAAGCCCCCGACTAACCTAATTTGAAAGAGATATACGGGTAGATCAGTGTGATTTCTTTAAAGGAGTGATCACAGGGAGTTTCACGGTCACGATTGTTCCTTGCTCGGCTGAAGATGCGATCGCCAGTTCCCCTTGATGGGCTTCGACGATGCGTTTAACGATCGCCAGTCCTAACCCGGTGCCAGAAAGTTTGGTCGTAAAGAAGGGCTTGGTTAACTTGGGTAAAATATCGGGTGGAATTGGGTCGCCGCCGTTATGAACCTGAATCCAAACGTGGTGATCGGGGGGCGAATTGACTCGCCATGTAACGGTTTCACCCTGCGCGATCGCCTCACAGGCATTGCCAACTAAATTGATAAACACTTGCTTGAGTTTGTCTCGGTCTGCCAAGACATGAATGGGAGACGGTGCTGCAATAAAGCAAATCTGCCGACTGAGGGCAGACGGTAGGGTGTGGATGGTATCCAGTAATTCCAGGCAAAAACTATTGAGTTCTAGCTCGGCATGTTGGTGAGTTTGGGGTTTGGCGTACAGGAGAATTTCGTTGAGCAGCGATCGCAATCGTTCGGCTTCTTCCAGTGCCAGATGAAGGCGCTCCTGAGCAACATCCGGTAACTCCATGCGTTTGAAAGAATTCAGTCCCATCATCACGGTGGTTAATGGATTGCGGACTTCATGTACGATCATGGCGGCTAACTCGCCCACCTCTGCTAATCGTTCCATTGCCTTTAGCATGTCCTGCTGGGCGCGGCGCTGCTCAGTGACATCTTCAGCGATCCCGGCAATCCGATAGACGTGCCCCTGCTCATCGCGGATGGGGAATGCCTGGTCATGGATGATGCGGACAGAACCATCGGGTCGAAGAATGCGATATTCTTCGTCAAAATTGCCATCCGCGGCTTGTTTGATCGCTGTGAGCACCCGCTCTCGATCATCGGGATGAATGGCAGCATCCCAGATCTGTGAACCCAACTGATACCAGCGATCGCAGGGTTGTTCCCAAATACTTTCAAACGCAGGGCTGATGTAAATGGGCTCATCATGTTTGGAATAGAGCCAGAGAATTTGTTTCATATTCTCTGCAATTTGCCGCAGTTGCTCTTCACTTTGGCGTAAATCTTCTTCGACAGCTTTGCGTTCCGTAATTTCGGCTTGCAACTGAGCATTTAACTGTTGCAGTTCAGCAGTACGTTGTTCAACACGTTGTTCTAGCTGATTATTGATCGTCATCAACTGCGACTGCGTAGCCCGTAATTCTCGCGTTCGTTTGACGACTTCTGCTTCTAATGCTTCATTAAACTTTTGTTGTTGTTGATAGAGTTCGTAATTATCGATTGCGGTTGCTGCCCGTTCCGCAAAAATTTCTGCCAAGCGGACTTCTTCTGACGTGAAGTGCCGGGGTTGCCGATGGAACGAACAAATGGTGCCCAAGATTTCACCCGTGGGCGTTCGCAGAGGTACACCGAGATAGGCTTTATAGCCCTCAACCCCGCTACCGTATTCTGTTTTAACTGTGACATCATCGACAATTAAGGGGCATCCTTGTTCCACTACTGTCCCTGTGAGAGAGCCATGTAACTCGTACACCTGCTCAAAGGTCTCGCCGAGATCAACTGTACTTGCTAAAATGCGCTCTTTGCCATCTCGACAAAGGGTAACGATGGACCAATCAAGGCAAATTAGATCACTGACGCCCTGGGCAACCGCCTGGAGATAGTTGTTCAGATCACCTGCCCGATAACTCAGCGCAGATAACACGTTGAGAGCAAGTTGCTCTTTCTGCGATCGAGAAATGCTGTGAGGCTGATCAAATCGCTCCATTTTAAGGTGCCATTTTTGAAACTAATCAGGTCTATATTAAACGGTAAGGCTGCAATGTCAGCAATACAAAACTCTAAGCCTTTCCTTAACTATATAGCGCGGTGCGGGTTGATTCAGGACAGTGTTATGGGGTGCGGAGCACCCCATAACACCGTTGCTGTACTGAACGAACTTGCACACTGCTATAGGGCTTCGTGCCTATATAAATTACAGGTGTAATGAGAGAGCCGCGCTCCGCGCGGCTCTCTCATTACACCTTGTACTTCATGCCATTGAGAATTGCTATCAATGCTGATTTAGTTAGTGTTGATTTAATTATTGACGAGCTTGTATTCCACCAGTTTTCGTTGCCGTCCCAGGATGCGGTTCCTGTGGAAGAGGAGTTGACCTTGGGCTTGTGCAAATTTTCCTAGCACACAAAACCCGGCATACGGTAAGGCGTGCCGGGTTGGCAAACCCTCGTGGCGTTTTCTACGATAAATCCGATAGATCAGCAGTGGGTAGCCCAATAGAAGTAAGCCGCTCAGTCCGTGGGTAATCCAGGTGAAGCCGAGAGATGCAGCCGGAAGGAACAATCCCCAGTTCCAAATACTTTGGCTTTCTTTCGCCCAATGGCGTTCTGGGCTAGACCCATGTAACCATGCGCCTTCGGCAAACGCATGACCTGCTCGCAGCGATCGCATCCACCACTGGCTAAATTGGGTCATTGCTGCATCATGCAACGTCATCTCCGCATCCAACCGAAAAATCCGCCATTTCTGACGACGCAATCGGACACACAGTTCGGGTTCTTCTCCGGCAATCAGGGAGGAATTAAAGCCACCAACCTGCTGAAAGGCTGAAATTCGCATCATCGCATCGCCGCCGCAGGCACTGGCTTCACCGACGGGGGTATTCCATTCCAGATCACAGAGAAGATTGTAAATAGATTGTTCGGGAAAACGTTCGCGACGGCGACCGCACACCACAGCGATGTCGGGATGTTGATCGAGTTCCTCTGTAGCTCGTTCGATCCATCCCGATACCAGGACACAATCCCCATCGACAAACTGAACGAAGTCTAGGTTGGGTTGAAGTTGCAGCAAGCGTTCCAATCCGGCATTCCGTGCTCGTGCTGCTGTAAAGGGTAGCGATAAATCTAGTTCAACAACGCTGACGCCGAGCGATCGCGCCATGGCGATACTGCTATCGGTAGAGCCCGAATCGACATAGACCACATAGGCAACCTGGGCGATCGCACTCACCAAACACTGATGTAATCGCTCTCCCTCATTGCGTCCGATTGCCACCAATCCCACTCGATTCACACGTCACCTCTATTGCAAAACTAAAATACGTCATTCATCAAGCTGTGTCCAGACCTGATTCGAAACGTGATTGAGGAGTTGATAGTTCGTGCCCTTTGGGCACGAACTATCAACTCTCTGGATAGCTTCTCAGGCATAAACCGTTTGGTAATAGCTCTGATACTCTTCAGACAACAACGGTTGCCACCACTCCTGGTGGTTTAAGTACCAGTTCACGGTATATCGCAATCCTTCCTGCACGGTGACTGAAGGTGTCCAGCCCAACTCCGTTTTAATCTTGGTGGCATCAATCGCATAGCGGCGATCGTGTCCGGGACGGTCTTTGACAAAGGTAATCAGGTTGCGGGCAGGACGCACGGGCAAATCCGTCGCCAATTCATCCATCAAGTCGCATAGGAGACTGACCAGGTCGATATTTTTGACCTCGTTATTGCCGCCAATGTTATACATCTCGCCCGGTTGACCGGCTTGAATGACGCTCGCTAGCGCACTACAGTGATCGTGCACAAACAGCCAATCGCGAATATTTTGTCCATCGCCATAAACCGGCAGCGGTTTGCCCAACAAGATGTTAATGCACATCAATGGAATCAGTTTTTCGGGGAAGTGATAGGGTCCGTAGTTATTTGAACAATTAGTGATGAGAGTTGGCATCCCATAGGTGTGATAGTAGGCGCGCGCTAGATGATCGCTGCCTGCCTTCGATGCAGAATAGGGACTGTTGGGTGCATAGGGTGTGGTCTCCGAAAAAGCGGCATCGTCGGCGGCAAGACTACCGTATACTTCATCGGTCGAAACATGCAGAAATCGATAGTGGGCTGGTTGGTTGGCTGCAAGCCAATGGTGTCGAAATGCTTCTAATAAGGTAAAGGTGCCAACGACATTGGTTTGAACAAAAGCACCAGGTCCAAGAATGGATCGATCGACGTGAGATTCTGCGGCAAGATGAGCAACTGTATCAATCGCTTCCTCTTCCAAAAGCTGATCAATTAAAGAGCGATCGCAAATATTGCCCTGTACAAAGCGAAAGTTGGCGCGTTGCTCCAGTCCAGCTAAATTTCGTAAATTACCGGCATAGGTGAGGGCATCAAGAACAATGACGCGATCGCCTGGAAATGTGTCGCACCAGTAATGAACAAAATTCGAACCAATAAAGCCTGCACCCCCTGTAATTAATAATGTGCGGGGTTGTTTTAAGCTGAGATTGCTTGGATTGGGATTGCTCATAGAACGGCTCACTACGGGGGTGAAACTGCAAGTCCATTTCTAGAATGCCCAAAATCAACCTGGGGAAACGGCACCTTGTGAGATGGGTTGGACTGCTGTTTGATAGCGATTTTCTAGACTGGATAACTGCTGAATCAAGGGTTGAGGTAATGGTATTTGAAGCCGTGTCAACGCATCTTTAAGGCGATGCCGCCAATCGTGGCGTGCCAAATTTTCTAAATAATTGCGTCGATGAATCGCGTTAAGTCGTGTTGTATCGTGTAAAAGATCCTGAAGCACTTTGATACAATGGTCTGCTTCATCGGGAAGTTCAATCGTAGCATCGTCCCAATTGAGTAATTCATCAGCCAGGGGGGTGGTAGGGCGTTTACCGGCGATCGCGCAACCGGCTGCACCACACTGAAACCAGCGCAACGTCACAAACGGATGGGGAAATTGTCGCATCCCAGGATACATGGTGTCGTAGGCTAAGGCGATTCTGGTTTTTCTCAAAATTTGATAGAGCTGAGCGGTATCTTCTAATTCCCGACGGTTTTGATACGCTTTCTGAGGAAAATATTCGGTGGCTCTTGGGGTTGAACGGTAATACAAATAAGGAGAATCTGGGTGATTAAATGTTTGAGAGAAAGCGGTGTTATGCGCGGTCGGAATCCGCCCATAGCTGACTAAGTCAACCGCCCGATTGAGTGTGTCAGAGCCATGAATTAGAACATCAGACGCAAACGGCAATAACGAAACCGGAATTCCCAAATGCTGTTTCAATGGCTCGATAATTTCTGGCATCGGTACGAAAAGATGATCCAGGAACCGAGCATATCGCGGATAAAACTTTAGAAACCAGGCATCGAATACATAGGCAGCAACGATATCAAACTGTTTTCGCCAGTTGGGGATGCCAGATAGCATTTCCAACCATCCTGGATGGGTCACAGAAATCAGCAAAACGTTGGGTTCGTTAGATAAATCTAAATCATCAATGGGATGATATAACCCTGTGGTTCGGCGAATAATTTTTTTGGCAACCTGATTCACGAATTCAGGATAGCGAGCTGCCTGTTTCGTCATCGCTTGAGCGGTTGGAGCCAGGAGAGTTGCATTGCAAGACTGTATGAGAATGTCTTCTAACTCAAAGATGGGATCGATGGAAACACTAGAAATTAACTGTCGAGAAGAGAGTACATAGATCCCCATAAACGCTGAGTTGCTGTAATGTGTTTTCAGGATAGCTCAATTTGACTATCATCTCCGACCATAAAGCGTAACGCTTTTGGGCGACGAGGTGCAACTTTAAGTTGGGCACGCTGCCCAATCACGCTATCGACAATGCGTTGATGAATACCTATGATCTTTGCGCCTTGCAGAATCACGCTATGCTCAATGTCTGCTTCAATCAGGGTTACCTCATCGGCAATGCTGCTGTAGGGTCCGACAAAGCAGTTTTCCAGGTGACAGTTTTGACCAATGGTCACAGGTCCTCGAACAGTGCAGTTGATGAGTTTTGAACCCTGTCCAATTTCAACCCGACCAATGACCTGGCTTTGCTCATCTACTTCACCTTGGATATTGCTATTCAAGCCCGTATCTAGAATGATGCGGTTGGCTTCAAGGAGATCATCTTTTTTCCCGGTATCCAACCACCATCCTTGCAGTTGGTGTGCCTCAACTCGTTTTTGCTGATCGATTAATTTTTGGATAGCATCGGTAATTTCCAATTCTCCGCGTGCAGAAGGCTGAATCGCTGCGATCGCCTCGTGGATCATTGAAGAAAACAGGTAAACTCCTACCAGTGCCAGATTTGAGGGAGGTACTTTGGGTTTTTCGACCAACTGCAACACCCGTCCCTGACCATCGACAGTCGCCACACCGAAAGCTGTTGGATTAGCAACGGAACAAAGCAAAATGAGTGAATCTAATGTCTTGCTCTTAAACTGATCCACGAGTTGATCCAATCCACCCTGCACCAGGTTATCGCCCAAGTACATAACAAACGGGGCATCACCTAAAAATGGTTGTGCTATTTTAACCGCATGGGCAAGTCCCGCAGGCTGTTCTTGCAAGATGTAGGTAATGGTGACCCCAAAGCGATCGCCGTTTCCCGTTTTTGCTTTTACCTCTTCACCTGTTTCAGGACTGATGATGATCCCAATTTCTGTAATACCGGCGGCAGCGATCGCCTCTAAGCCGTACCAGAGAATGGGTTTATTGGCAACTGGAACTAATTGTTTTGCACCTGTATAGGTTAATGGTCTTAAGCGCGTACCTTTACCACCAGACAAAACGATAGCTTTCATGATTTAGATGTGGGGGATAGTTTTGAGGTTTGAGTTTCATAGCGCTTTGCGCTTCAGTAAACCCTTTTTGTTGTTTGGGAGCCGCGCGAAGCGCGGCTCCCAAAAACGGATAACTGCCTTCATTGAAAATTGTTACAAGAGTTGGGGTCGCAGAGACGCAGGTGAGGGAGACAGGAACCGGAGCCATAGAAGTGGAAAGAGTAGACAACAGCTATCTGCCGTGCTGACGTGATTCATCGTGTTGTTGATAACTAGTGTTGCAAACACGAAATTTTGCAACATGGGGGTTTGGGGGCTGCGCCCCCAAGAGGGGGTTTTACCCCCTCCACCCCCTCTAAAACTTTTAAGTTGGTGTACTAGTGCTTTATCCGCGTTAAATTTTAGGATTGTGATCTCTGATTGCGATCCCTAAGACTTCAGAGTTTTTCAAAACCTCCGAGGTCTAACGTCTCCCTGCTACCCGTTCCTAACACGTATGCCTTAATCCTCTGCTTCCTGACAACTTAACAGCGGACCCGGTTTGAGTGAACGCTGACGTCACAGCCTAACCCCTCTTCGACATAGAGTTCCATCAACATCTGGCGTAAACTGTGTCGCCAGTGAGGCGGGTAGGATTCCATCACGTCTGAAACTTTTTTGCCCGAAAGCACTGAATACGCCGGACGTTTTGCGGGAGTTGGATAGTCAGCGGTAGTAATGGGTACAACTCGACTGATTTGTAACGGAAACCCTAGTGAACGAGCTTCTTCAAAAATGGCGATCGCAAAGTCATACCAACTGGTGACACCGCTATTCGTGAAGTGGTAGATCCCAGGGGTAGGAGGAATGGAGTAGGGGGATGAGAGCAATGCCACCGCAAATTGATAAATGCCTTTTGCCAGGTCTTTTGACCAGGTAGGCGTACCGACTTGATCCACGACAACGCGCAATTCATCTCGCGTATTTCCCAGCCGCAACATGGTTTTGACGAAATTGCCATGACCATGACTGCCATAGACCCAGGCAGTTCTAAAAATGAAGTGTTGATCACAAGTTTGACGGATGCCGTCTTCACCTATGAGTTTAGAGTAACCGTAAGCACCCAGAGGATTCGTTGGGTCTGATTCGACATAGGGAGTATTTTTTGTGCCATCAAAGACATAATCCGTTGAGATATGAATCAGTGGAATATTTAACTGCTGGGCAACGTCAGCCATAACAGTGGGGGCAGTCCCATTGATGGCTTGAGCGACCTCAAATTCCGACTCTGCTTTATCCACCGCTGTATAAGCGGCAGCATTAATAATTAAATCGGGTTGTGTCTTTTGGATGACTTGCCGGATAGATTCGGGTTGGGTTAAATCTAGAGTTTTTCGCCCCAGTCCCAAGACTTCACCCAGTGATGGCAAGAGCGTGTGTAATTCGTAGCCAACCTGTCCCGTAACTCCAATTAAAAGGATTCGGCTCATAGGAATAACTCACAGCCTCGCAAAGGTTTGCCTATTTTGTCTTTAGCAGAAAGAATGGGTTCCCCCGTTAGTTGCCAAGCGATCGCCAAATCGGGATCGTTCCATAAGAGACAGCGCTCATGCTGCGGTGCATAGTAATCAGTGGTTTTGTACTGGACTTCAGCTATCTCTGAGGTCACCACAAAACCATGGGCAAAGCCAGGTGGTACCCAGAGTTGCAATTTGTTTTCTGCACTGAGAAAATTACCTGTCCACTGGGCAAATGTGGGTGAACTTTTCCGTAAGTCTACAACCACATCAAATATCTCGCCGGTTGTCACCCGAACTAACTTCCCTTGGGGGTGCTGGATTTGGTAATGTAAGCCCCGTAAGACATTGTGTACAGAGCGAGAGTGATTGTCTTGTACAAACTGGACATCCAGTCCCGTTTTATCGACAAAAAGCTGTTGATTAAAACTTTCTAGAAAAAAACCACGATCATCCCCAAAAACCTTGGGTTCGAGAATCAAAACATCAGCAATTTCGGCGGGAATAATCTTCATTGAATGTCCTGACTCCTTGACACTTCGTTAGAACTTGTAAGATTTGTAGAGCCCAAGATTTTTGCGGGGATACCAACAGCAGTTTTCCCGCTAGGGATGTTTTTTAGCACAACGGCATTTGCTCCGATGTTGGCATCATCCCCGATCATCACATTGCCCAAAATTTTGGCACCTGCACCCACATTGACTCGTTTGCCTAAATTTGGAGCATCAAAGGGATGTTCTAAATATCGATTACCTAATGTGACCCCTTGTCGAATAATGCTATCGTCGCCAATTACTGCATTCCCATGAATCACGATCGCGCCTTGATGCTCGATAATGACGCGACGACCGAGTTGTGCGGTATACGGTAAATCAATGCCATAGGTGTTACGAACTTTACGGTACAGCGATCGGTAGAGCATACTAAACGGGGCACGTAAAAGTTTAGGCTGAATGGTCATACGCCATACACCAAACCGTTGGATCGCGACGGCACGAAAACCAGGTTTCGTCCAATCGCGACCATGAGCTATCCAATCTTCTTTAATTTGTGCCAGTAACGCGCTGAAGGAGGTGGGTTCTGCATTGTTGAGACTGGAGATAGAATCTGGATGAGCAACCATAATTTAGGATGAAGAATCGGAGAAGTGAGATTTAGAAATCCAGCGTTTGGCAATATCGGGGAATCAACGATCTAGATCGGGTTGAATGATGAGATTGAAAGTCATTCATCCTTAAAATTGCTCAGGATCGTGGATTAAATCAGATCGATGATGGAATCGTTTATTGAATCATTCGCAGGGGTGAACAGCCGTTTGCCCGTACAACCAATCATCAACGTTATTTAATTCTCATTCCTTAAGAGCCTTTCGAACAGGTGATGTTTCGGGGTTTTAGGGCATGAAAAGTAGCCCTTCAAGCACTTTTTGTATTAGGTTTACGAGCATTTAGGAGGGCTGACCGCAAACCCTTGAGAAAAGACACTATTTTGGAGAAAGTCTCCTAACATTTTGGGTGGATCGAGATCGGGTTTGCGTTGAATGAAACGTCGTACTCTCCAAAGGCTGAAACTCAGTGTCCAAGCTGCATCTGCAAGAAATGCATAAAACCAGCCGTAATTCTTTAAGAAATAGCGGCGTCGAGATTCAAATACATATTTAGGGCGACGTTTGGGTGGTTGTTTTGTGTTGGTGACCCCAGAACTTTGCCCTACCAGATGTACCACACGGCTTTGAGGGACATACCAGCATTCCCAATTTGCTCGGTGAGCTTGGAGACAAAAATCCATTTCTTCGTAATACATGAAGTAGGCTTCATCCATCAAGCCAACGGCTTCAAACACGTCGCGACGGATGATCATGCTAGCGCCAGCCACCCAGTCGGTACGATGCACCTGATCGGACACGGGCGGGGCAACAACCCACTGATGTAAAAGCTGAGAAACAAATCCTAGCTTTAGACCCGAATCAATTTCACTCCAGATTGTGTGAAAACGGAATGCTGATCGTTGAGCCGTGCCATCTGGATCTTCTAATCGACTCCCGGCAATTCCTGCCTGAGGATGATGGTTCATGAATTCGATCAGCGTCTGGATGGCACCAGGGCGAATGACGGTGTCGGGGTTGAGTAAGAGAATATAGGGGGGTGAGTTGTCTGCCTGAAGTGCGGCTCGAACAATAGCGTTGTTACCGTAAGCAAAGCCACCGTTGAGATTGAGTGGCATGACAGAAGCCCAATGACTCCAGTTGTTGTTGGCGATCGCCTGGGCAATTTTTTCGACGGAGCCATCTTGCGAATCGTTATCGGATACGACCACTTGAATACCAGGAATGGCAGGAATTTCGCTAACCAGAGACTGCAAACAATCAATCGTTAAATCCGGAGTACGGTAGTTGAGAATGGCGACGACTAGTGGACACTGATCTGTATTGGGGGGTGCCTGAGACATAAGGAGTCAGATTAGTTTGAATGGTTTGCTAAGTTAATGGTTTGCTAATTTATCTGCTAACTTAAATGCTTTTTGATTAATTCACTTCGCTCACGAAAGACCGCACAATCATTGAATCGAGAACCATTGGCTGCTGCTTCTTGGATGAGTTGAGCCAGATACTTACGATTTTTTGACAGCTTTACCAATAAATCACCCAACTGCTGCCAGTTTTGTATGGGCACAAATGCACCACCACCAAACTCTCTGACCAGATCTTCGGCATAGTTGCTGTGATAACCCACAATCGGAGTACCACAAACCATTGCTTCAATTAGACACCGGGGCGATTCGGGGGTGATATGCGTGAATAGCATTAAGTGGGATTGCTGAATCATAGTCAGCAATTGGGCGCGATCGCGTTCAAATCCTGCGAGGGTTACATAGTTGTCCAATTCGAGGCGACGAATGGTCGCGTCCATCTGATCCCGCAGAGACCCATCACCCAGCCAGACAGCATGGATGTTTGCGCCTAAGTCTCTCGCTCTGGCGATCGCGTGTACCCAATCCAACGGTGCTTTCATCGGTTCCATTCGTCCTGCATAGCAAATCTCCAGGGTAGAGCCTGCCATGACCTGTTCAACTTTGGCGACCAATGCAGTTGCACTAATGCTGTCAGCAGGCTTGGTATGGATGTTGTGAATCCGGTAGCTATGGGGACAGAGTGAATGATACGTTGTGTAACAATCATCTCCATGCCAGAGACCTAAATCCGCCTGTTGAATGATCCAGCGATGGTAGTGCTTCATCAGGCTGGATAGAATATTGCTTTTGAAGCGTTTGCTCCATGGACTCGCTTGATTGGTGCGTAAGACAACTTCATGTTCGACGCGATCGGCATGAACAGCATAGGCTCGACCTTGTTTCCGCGCTTCTAAAGCTGCGATCGCTGCCCAATCACCTACTAATCCGCCAATCGCAAATTGTAGATAGTGGCTACGAGCAATCAAATTCGTCAAGGTCGCTCGGATAGACCCATAGTGACGTAAAAATTGCCCTATCGAGTAAGCCCAGGGGAGTGGCACCAGTTCAAAGCGATCGGCTTGAGGCAAGGTGGCTGCACTTCGCCACGTCATCGTTTTATCCTGGATTGCCAGGGGTTCTGGGATTAACGGGGCTGCAACGATGATTGAGCCAAAATTATCCGCCCATCGCTCTAACCCGTTAAATGCTTGTGTTTCGATCCATAACTGATTGTCTTGCCAGCGGAAGGGAACTGGTAAGACGAGCAACATTCCTCGTTGTGGCGGGGCACAACTACCCATCTGAACGTTGTCGAGTACTTGTTGCATAACAGTTCTGCCGACTAAAAATGGCTATCACAAGAATTAGTCTTTCCTGGTAGCCTAATTTTTGCCTAATCCCTTAAAGGGCTAGATCCGTTGAAGTACCGAAGTTCTCATAGGTACCGTAAACTCTTGTAGATAGAGTTACGCATAAGCCGAAAATATCAGTAGTTTGCTACCTATTCATCTCAGTATCTTCACGACTTGACGGTAGACGTATGCAATTATGATTTGAGAGCGATCGCTTAGCCCTGCATGGCTCTTAATGGGTTCTTAAGTCGCAAACATGAAAGACGCTTACAAAATATAGTCTGATTTACTTTTTTGAGAAGGCGCGGCGGAGCCGCGCTTTCTCAAAAAAGTATGGGTTTTACTTGGGTTTACTGGCTTGAGCGGTCAAAACGGGTTTGCGATCGCTCCTGGCTGAGGCTGAAATTCTCTTCGGCTCTGGCTGTTTCATGACGGTTCCAGCTAACCCACCGCAGGCAAGGCTGAAGATAGGATTGGTCATCGCATTCAACAAACAGTCGAGCATAAATAAGGGCAAAATGACTGCAATCACTGCCGCAGAGGCTATTTTGGGATGTGACCAGGTGCGTGCCGGATAGCGCAAAAAGCAGAAGGCTAAGGATGGCATTATCATGGCGGAGAAAACTCCGATTAGTCCTACAACCCCTTGATTACCGAACGTAATGATCCATAAACTATCGGTAATGGCTAGATCTTTACCCCAATCGTCGTACACCCGAGCACGCCCCCAACCACCCCAGCCAAACCAAAATCGTTGTCGGGCTTTATCGCCTAAAATTTCTTCATTATCAAAACGAAATTCAATAGACTGACCACGATCGGCTCCGATGGTGTTAGAGATGAAGGTCACAATGCGATCGCCTCTTTCGGCTGAGAAATTGCCAGTGGTTGCCATGTATAGGTACCCAACAATAATGCCGACCAGAACCAGCAGAAAAATTCCGGTACGAAGCCACTTGGCGACATAGAGAATCCCAATCCCCATTAAAAAATAGAGATATGCTCCAGTGGAGCGGGCATTGAGAAAGATAAAAAATAGCCACCACCACCAGGCACTAATGGGGAACCCCCAAATTTTTTTGATGATACCTGCCTGCCACAACCACAACCCGCACAAGGTTGCAATCATCATCCACATACCGACCATCAACCCATGTTCCATAAAGACAGTGGGTCGAAATCCACCATAGCGCATTGTTTGTGAAAAATCGTTGCGGACATGGTAGCCATAAACCATGCGGTGCAGCTGCGGACTCATTAAGTTTTCTAAAAAACAAAACGGGCTATAAATCAGTCCACTAATAAAAATGCCGATGGCTAGTTGGCGCATTCCGGCTAAATCATTAAGATAAAGCCGTCCTAAAAAATAAGGCACCCCCCAGGTAATAGTTTGGTCTAAAACAGTGGAAAACCCGTCATAGGGACCCAGATCATTGGTCATGGAAGACAGAAATGGAGCAAAGCACCAGCCCAGCATCAGCCAATCTAACCAACCAAACTGAAATCGGCTAAAGCGCTGTGAGTCAAATACAAAAGTGGCAATCAAAATGCCATAGCACGTTGCCGACATTTTGGTGTAGTCTGGCAACCCAGGCAGTGGGAATGTTGCAACTGGCAAAAACAACCATGCTGCAATGAAGCTGATCACGATCGCACGTTGAGGTGGATACTTGGAAAAAATGTAAAGGACTGTCGGAATCCATCCGAACATCATCAAGTAAACCAGGGGACCCATAATCGTGGCTGCTCTTTCAGCGTATAGATGATTGAGCTGCTAGCACCGCTTCAAAGCGATCGCAGGCATCGTCCCAAGTGTAACTCGTTGCTCTGGTATAGGCGAGATCTGACATCTGTTTCCAGTCTGCTTGAGAACACTGACAGATATGGGCGATCGCCTTTGCCATATCCTGCGGATCGTCTGATTTGACCACGATCCCTGCGCCATCGGCTAGCAGTTCTGGAGCTGCTCCCGCCGGTGTTCCAATCACAGGGGTGCGACATGCCATGGCTTCTAAAATCGGCAGTCCAAATCCCTCAGAACGACTCCCAAACAGCCAGACATCACACTGACTGTAAATGGTTCTTAAATTTGCTTGATTTGCTTTATAAAAGTATTCAGTTCCATCAGGCAAAGGGAGAGAACTCGATGGTTGGGTATCGCCAAAGGCAACCAGTTTTAAGTGGGGAATGACTTGACGGGCTAACTCAACGGCTTTAAGACTGAGGTCACACCCTTTCCAATGAGCAGGAGAATACATAAATCCCACAGTTGCAATAGGTTGCTTCGGTCTGGGGGGTGCGTAGAATTGTTTGGGATCAATCGCATTGGGGACGAGTTGAATCGAGCGATCGCCATATCGATCGGCAACTAAATCGACTAACCATTGCGCCACGGCAATTTTTTGTAGGGGCAATCTATAGGTTGCTTCCACTCGCTCTTTCGCTAAGTAGTCGAATACTTCATAGTGCTGGATGAAGTAGATTTTCGCGCCTTTCTTTGGAGAAAGTTGAGCCACCCATTCTGCGGTTTCCCACCAGGTTGC
This sequence comes from Calyptranema fuscum S582, assembly GCF_055793305.1. Lineage (NCBI taxonomy): Bacteria > Bacillati > Cyanobacteriota > Cyanophyceae > Oculatellales > Oculatellaceae > Calyptranema > Calyptranema fuscum. The sequence continues at coordinate 36,908 of NZ_JBSLYH010000007.1, read as the reverse complement.
AATCACCACATCGGCATCTGGCACGTCGGCATCTGTAACCGGGCGATGTCGTTCTAAAACACGACAGGAAACATCTAACGAATCAAAATGGGACGCTTGGGGTTGGGGGTTTGGTAACCATCCTTTGCCTTTGAGTAGCGATCGCGCTTGTTGGCGTAGGTTGGGCGATCGCTTGGGGACAGAAACGACAAAAACCTCATGTCCTCGTTTTTTCAGGCGATCGGCATAAATGGCAACGACCCGAATACCACCCGATAGACTGAGATTGGGCAGAACAAATGTGATTTTCATAAGCAATCTGCTTTGGAATTTGGCTAGTGGTATTCAGGTATGGTTGGGTGTGCGGGCGTCGCCCGCACACCCAACCATCATTGCTGCTGTAGGACAAGTGGAATTTGAACGGGACATAGGGGATTGATGATCGGCGTGGAAACCGGATGAAGCACAACCAGCGTGACAAGTCTACTGCGATCGCAAGCAATTGAGAAAAGCGTCAGATAGGCGGAGTTTGTAGGTTTCTAATTTATCGAAAGCACTATATTCCAAGGCTTTTAAGGCTGTTTTGACCAACTCATGTGTTTCCAGCCGAATATCAGAAAATGCATAGCCATAAGCCCCACTGCTTTGAGATTTGGGTGCGTTCGCTGGTAAACAAAACGGTGCCCAATCGACTGATTTAGCAAAGCCGACCAGTTTAGGATGATATGCCAATGCGACAAATGGCACCTGACGAGCAAATGCCATAACACAGCCATGTAGCCGCATACTGACCATTAACATGGATGCATCAATGATGGCGGAAATGTCTCTGGGTTCTAATTGCTCTTCGATACACACAACATTGACGTTGGGGTTAAGCCGTTGCACTTCATCTGCTACCCGACGATGCTCGGCACAATCAGGATCGTACAGCACAGAAAAAGGAAGAAAAACAATGGTTGCATTTAATTGTTGGGCTAAATCTGCTAATTCTTTTGCAATCCACGGATGCCAGGACGCATCATTCTTCCAGTTAACTTGAGACGCTAATGTTACGGTAATGAAGGAACCAATCGATTCAATACATTGGGGCTTGGTGGCAGCAGGCTTCATCCATAAGACACTGTCCCCAATGATTTCTACCGATTTTTTAGGTAAGAGCGATCGCAAGACATCCGCAGACCAAACATCACGAACGTAGAGCTGCTCAAACTGACCCAGAAGCCGCTTCAGCTTGAATTGCATCTGCCAATTATATTTTTTTCCTGCTTCAACATTGGCAGCAAATAGAGAAACGTGAGGTGAGAAGGACTTGCGCAAATACTCTTGACACCGCAAGACCACGCAGCAAGGATCGGGTTCTACAACACCTCCACCTGCTACGAGAATTGGATGTCCTTTTAAGTCTGCCCGCCGTGCTTCGTCCTGGGCATCTAACCCGATCACATGGGGTAATGCAGGACGCGGAAATCTGCCTAAGACCTTGATATCTGCCTCTATTCCATGACTGTGGGCAAGATCTGCGATGGCTAAAGGCAGGGCTTCATCTCCGGCATTGCCAAACCCAAATGAACCGCAGACTGTGAGTGTTTGGTGTTGCATAATAGCGATCGCTGAAGGTGCAAATGAAGGTCAAATATAAATTCAGTCAAGAGGATATATCGTGGTCACAAGCTTGGTTTGGATGGGTTTAGATAGGTAACCCAAACCCTAAAAGTATCCGAATGGCAATGAATAGCATGAGCGAACCGAGTAATAATGTGGTGGCTTGAACGTCTTGTTTGATGCTACTTAACCCTTCTTTCCAGAGACCACAGGCGATCGCTGTATAGAGAGGTAAATCATTTAACGCAACAATCAAAACGGCACCAAAAATTCCCATCGTGGCATAGCCAATGGGAATGCCAATGGTAATGAAGGCACATTTGAGAAAATTCCCATACGCCGCATATCGAGGCTTGCCGATCGCGAATAGAGAAGGCGAGATGGTCAAGGTCAAAATGCGTGGCCAAATGCCAAAAATCAGCAATGGAAACATCCAGGCTGCTTCTTGATAACGCCGGTCGTACAACATCAACACCACAAAGTCGCCCCCACAAGCCAAGGTCGCAACAAACACCGCTAAAATCAACAGAATTCGCTGTCGTTGCTCTAATATTTTTTGGCGGAGTTCTTCACGCGGCAGTTCAGCAAGTTTGGAAATCGTAGGGAAAATAACCTTACTGCTGACGCTGGTAATTAACTGCGACGGCATATCTGACAAGGTGAAGGCGATGGTATAGATGCCCAGTAGCTCTAAGGAAAATAATTTGCCAAGAATCAAACGATCTGCCTGACTTGCCAGAAACGTCATTGCTGTCGAGAGAAAAATCCAGCGTCCAAACGAAAATAACTCTTTCGCCGCCGTTCGATCCCAATTGAAACGGTTTTTGGGCCCTGGCAACAGCTGATGGCTCCAGATCATGCGCACCACTGCCAAAACCAGGTTGCCTCCAACGAGTGCCCAAATGCTGGGGACTACAAATGCCCAAGACACCATCACAATTAAGGCAATCAGTTGACTACCAATCTCAAATAGTGCCAACTGCTTGACAGCAATATGACGATTGAGTGTGAATAGTGCGGTGGCATTAAACCCAGAAATAAAGCTACCTAACCCTACGGCTGGTACTAGCCATACTAAACGCGGTTCGTTATAAAACTCTGAAACGGGGTAGGCGATCGCCAGACAACATAGCCAAATCCCGAAACTCCGCATCGCTTGGATTGTCCAGGCTGTATTGAGAAAGGCTGGATCATCACCGCGTTTGTTTTGGATAATGCTGGGACCCACCCCAATATCAGAAAAGAGTTGCAACCCCATAATAAAAACGTTGACCAGTGCCATCAAGCCAAACAATTCCGGGAATAGCAAGCGTGTCAAGATCAAATTGCTGCCAAATCGGAGCATTTGTCCTGCCCCATAGCCTGCTACTGTCCACAGCGTTCCACGAATAGCCAGCTTTTTAAGAGCCGATGGGTCGGTTGATGAGGTCATGACAGTAAGGGTTAACGATTAGGGGGTACAGAGGAGGGTGCGAATTTGAGCGATCGCATTGTTCCTATTTGCTAAAAGCTTTGTCCGTAAGGGTTTTTCTGATGTGCCTGGGGATTTTCTGGGGTGGCGATGGGATGGCGTAGGCTCGTTGGGGTAAGACTCTCAGAATGGGGCGATCGCCCTAATTCTGACCGGAATAGAGCAGCTAATTTCTTTGCCTCAACTACAGCATTGTGTTGTTGATTGACTCGTTCTGCGCCCAAGCGTCCCATCTGATCGAGCACTTCTACGGGAATTTGTAGGGTTGTTTTGATCGCGTCTACTAATGCTGCAACGGAGCCAGCAGGAACCAGCCAGCCAGATACTTCTGATTCCACCAGTTCTGGTATGCCTGCAACATAAGTGCTAATCACTGGACGCCCTAATGCCAGAGCTTCCATCAGCACCACAGGTAACCCTTCTGCAAAACTGGGAAGAATCAAGGCGCGTGAATTAAGGATATAGTGCTGTACGTCGGCACTACTTGCCCAACCGACTAACTCAACGTGATTTTGTAAGTTGTGCTGAATAATCAGGGCTTCAATGTGCGATCGCAAACTCCCATCGCCGACTAATATCAACTTAAACTGCAATCCTTCGGCAGCAAGTTGGGCGGCAGCTTCCATCAGCAGTAAATGCCCTTTTTGTTCATCCAATCTACCGACGCATACTAACTGTGAAGTATTCGGTACGGGAGTGTGAGGCTGATGTAAAAACAACTCATCCACCCCGCAATGCACGACGCGAATTTTTGACCAATGGTGATGATCACACCAGCGGTAAAGTTGACTTTTGCCAAATGAACTGACTGCCACAACAAAACGAGCCTGTTCAATTTTCTTGCCTAAAGAAATGGCTTGAGCCTTGTCAAATTCCTCAGGTCCATGAACGGTGAAACTATAAGGTGGACCGCCTAAGACCTGACACAGCATGGCAACCGCCGCCGGATTAATGCCGAAGTGAGCATGAACATGTTGAATACCGAGAGTGGCATAGTCTTCCACAAGGACACATGCCTCTGCTAGATAGGCAAAATGTCTCAGCAACCCTCGATCAGACTGCCAGCCTATCTCTACTGTTAATTTCAATGCCTTAAAAAACCGACTTGGGCGAGTTAGAGCAACCCAAAACAGATTTTTTAATAATTTTTTGATGCCCCCTGCTAAAACAATGTGAGTTTTAGCAAGTTCCTGTTGATCTGCTTCATCAACCAGTTGACCTGCCATCGACCGGATGGAATAGCGCACGATCTCAAGTCCCCAAGTTTCTAATCCAGCAATTTCGCGACGGATGAAACTGTGGCTCACTTTAGGATATTGGTTAACCAGATAGGCGATTCGCATAGGGGTCAGGCAGAACGTACTTCTGGTAGTAGAGTGCCCAGGAAAATTAGGCAAGCACCATTTTGGTCCTGCTGAGATGTTGCTAATTTGAACCATGACATTGGGTGTGAGTGCCTCACGTTGCGCGGCTCGCACAGCCGATTTTCTCTGGATGAAGCACTGCTTTTTTCCCAACTTATTGCGTCTGACTCAAGCCAATGCGGGCACTATAGTAGCAACCCCAGTTTTGGATAGTGGCTGAGCCAAACCCGGTGCTTAAATCCGCCCTGTTCAGCAACGAAATCTTCTACAACCATTGCCCCGACTATGTTTTCGACTCTCGTAGGTGTCACGACAGGCTTAGCCATTGCTCTCTATTCGGGTGCAGGATTGGCGCAAATGCCTACGTCTGAACCAGTACCGTTCTCCGTTCCCCATCCAGAGAGTCAGCCGCAGATGGTTGGGTCTCAGACACAAACCGCTTATGTATTGGGTGCTGGTGATCAGATTCGGCTAGATATTTTTGATGTGCCAGAGTTTAGTGGCTCCAATGGCGTTTATTCCGTATTAGTGGATGGTTCGCTTAATTTGCCATGGATTGGCAAAGTTTATGTGCAGGGGTTGACGCTCGAAGATGCCGCACAAGCGTTGACAGACCAATATGCGCCCTATATCAACGATCCCCTGGTGACTGTGACCTTATTAACTCCTCGCCCGTTACGCATCGGGGTTGTCGGAGAAGTGAATCGTCCAGGTGTCTACACCACCAACGTGACCGCTAATGGTGCCGTAATTCAATGGCAAACGGTGACGCAAGCGATTCAGCTGGCAGGTGGTATTACACAACTGGCAGATCTGCGGAATATCCAGATTCGGCGGCCGTTGTTGGACGGAACTGAAGAAATTCTGACTGTTAATCTGTGGCAGTTCCTTCAGGCAGGCGACTTGTCTCAGGATCGGGTCTTGCGAGATGGCGATACATTAATGATTCCGACCGCATCTGATCTGGATGCAACCGAAATGTCTGAAGTGGCAAATGCCAATTTTTCGCCTGCTTCGATTCGGGTGAATGTTGTTGGGGAGGTGGTCAGTCCGGGGGTCGTCGATGTCCCGCCGAATTCCACGCTAAACCAAGCCTTGCTGGCTTCTGGAGGATTTGACAATCGTCGTGCCCGTCGGGGTGAAGTGACGCTGATTCGCCTCAACCCCAATGGAACAGTTTCAAAACGCTCGGTAGATGTTGATTTTGCTGCCGGTTTAAATGAGGATACAAATCCTGCCCTGCGCAATAACGATGTGATAGTGGTAGGGCGTTCGATGTTGGCATCGGCATCAGATGTGTTAGCGACTATTCTCAGTCCGCTGAATGGGTTGTTTGGCATTTTCCGATTGTTTGGAGGGTTGTAGCGACTCCTAAAATAGGAGAATGACGTTGCTGATTTGAGGAGATGAATTTGAATGTGAAACCTTCGGTTTCACGTTTAAATTCGTCCCGATAGTAAGCAATGCCAGAGAGGAAGACCTGGATTTGAGGTTAGAGTAATGTCTAGCAATCTTTGTTGTCTGGGTTGCGATCGCAATTCAGATGCATGGTCTGGTTTGGGTTAACCTGTGTAGTGTTAAAGGTTTAACGAAGGAACGTAGGTGGAGCGATCGCCAACGGATGAGATGGAAGAAGTCAGCGCCTCGCCGCAGAAGGGTTTACCAATCGGTGCCCTGGTCGGTATGGTGCGGCGCAAACTATTGCTCATTGCTGGCATTTCCTGCGTGATTATGGGCGCGGCGGTGTTTGAAAACTCAAAGGCATTACCGCTGTACGAAGGCAGTTTTAGATTATTAGTGGAACCGCCTACAACCGAGGCAAAAATTGCTGATCCCACCGTTCTGACCCGCACCGAGGGAGGGGTTCCGGGGCGAGATGTGATTAGCCTGGATTACCCAACCCAGGTTGAGATTCTGCGTAGCCCTACAGTTTTAGATCCCGTTTACGAAGAGATTCACGCCAAATATCCTGCCTTTCAACGCAAAGAATTAGAGTTAGGGTTGGTCGTACAGCGCATCGGCACAACGATTAGCACGGCAACCAAACTACTAGAGGTGAAGTATCAAGGATCGGATGCCGAGCAGGTGCAGTTTATTTTAGATACGGTAGCGGAACGGTTTTTAAAGTACAGCCTGGAAGAGCGTAAAAGTCGATTGAGTGAAGGCGTTAAGTTTATAGAAAATCAACTGCCAGCACTACAAAAACGGGTGCAGGATTTGCAACAGCAGTTACAAGACTTACAGCAACGCCACGATCTGGTTGATCCAGGCTCACAGGGGCAGCAAATTTTTGCTTCACTGCGGCAGGTGGCGGATCAGCAGTTAGAGACGCAGCGACAATTGCAAGAACAAAATCGGTTGTATGAAAATTTGCAACAGCAATTGCAACTTAGTCCTAATGAAGCGATCGCCGCATCGGCATTAAGCCAAGATCCGCGTTACCAGACCTTATTAACTGAACTGAAGCAGATTGAAAGTCAGATTGCCACAGAATCGACTCGATTTAGTGAAGAAAGCCCCGTTGTGCGCCGTTTACGTCAGCGCCAGACCAGTTTAGCTGCGGTATTAGATCAGGAAACGCAGCAAATTTTAGGACAAAATTTACCCAGTGCTGATGCCAATCCGCAAGTTTTAACGTTTCAAAACTCGGTGCGACTCAACCTCATTCAACAATTGGTAGAAACGTCGAACCAGATCCAAATTTTGCAAGTGCGCGATCGCTCTCTGGTGCAAGCCCGTGCTCTGTTTGAACAACAAGCCGAAGCGTTTCCGATTGTTGCTCGTCAATATAATGAGATTCAACAAGATTTGGAAATTGCAACGCGAACCTTAGATCAACTGTTGACCCAGCGTGAAACGCTGCGTGTTGAAGCGGCGCAAGATCAACTGCCCTGGGAGATTTTAGCGGAGCCTTCGATTCCCCGAGATCTGGCGGGTACACCCATTCCAATCTCGGCAGGTTCAAAGAAAACGTTGATGTTGGGCGTAGTGGCTGGTTTAGCACTGGGGTTAGGCAGTGCGTTTTTGTTAGAGAAATATCAAAATATTTTTTATAGCGCAGACGATATTAAGGGTGCCCTGCCTGCGCCCCTGCTAGGAAAAATTCCAGTCGCGATCAGCCGTCACTTAAGCCGCAAAAAATGGGGCTTACCGCAACTACCAGCAAAACGGTCTAGCCCATCCGCCGCTGTGGATCTGAAAGAATCGGAAGAGTTTGTGGAAGCCTTTGATGCGCTTTATGCTGCACTTCACTTTCTCTATGCTACGCAACCGATCCAGTCGTTGGTAGTCTCGTCGGCGTGCCCAGGGGATGGCAAATCGACAATTGCCCTGAACCTGGCTAAGACAGCCGTGGGGATGGGGCAGCGAGTGCTGTTGGTCGATGCTAATTTGCGATCGCCTAAAATTCATCACCTGCTGGATGTCGAGAATACGCAGGGCTTGAGCGAACTTCTATTCCAAAAAGTTGATAAAGAAGAAGTCGTCCAGCGATCGCCTTTACACGAACAGCTATTTATTTTAACTGCCGGACAACCCATGCCGGGTGCAACTCGGTTATTGGCATCGCCTCACATGGCAGAATTAATCCAGCAATTTCAGACTGAATTCAATCTAATTATTTACGATACGCCTCATTTATTAGGATTGGTCGATGCTAACTTTTTGGCATCGCAAACCAATGGCATAGTGTTGGTGGTTACGGTTGCCCAAACCGATCGCACCCGGGTCATGGAAACAGTCGATCACCTGAAAAAATATAACTTACCTGTGTTAGGGGTCGTTGCGAATCGAGTCGGTGAAAAGAGTCCATTTGTCGCTGAAACTGTCGAGACCGATGATGTGTTAGACCTGCTTAGTTTGGAAGAGACAGATGATGCCGCGTACGATCCGTTTTATAAAAGGAAATAGAATACGTACTAACAGGATTGGGATGTGATGGTGTGGTGCGGCTCTGCTGCACCACACCATCACATCCATGGATTTCGACTATTAATTAATATCGGTGCTACGCCAACTGAGTTTCCAATTTACCCAAAAATTCCATAAGGTAACAGCGGCGATCGCAATAATATTGGCAACTAGATAATGAATATGGAAAACGTTAAAAAGCAAATTTAACAGCAGCACATTCAAAATCAGCCCCATTAAACAAATGATATTAAATTTCAAAAAGCGCTTTAATCGTTGCTTCCAGCCTCGTTGAGTTCGGGATATATCACTGAATGTCCACAGGTCATTCCAAATAAAATTATTGGCGATCGCGGCTTCTGCCGCCAGGATTTTGCTACGAGTTAAGCCCCAGCCCAACATTGATGGATCGTGCAAACAATATAGCAGGGCAATATCAACAAAAACCCCACTAAAACCAACGGCACCAAATCGGAGAAACCGTTGTATAGGCGGGCTATATTGTTTTCTTAAATGACCAATTCGACCTGTTGAAAAACGTAATCTGACCAGATGTTGTAAGTATTCTAAATATTGCTTCCAGGTAACTTTGCTTTCTCCTGCCTGTCTTTCTTGAAACACATATCCCACTTCTGCCACATTCCGAATAGTTCCTCGTGCCAGCACTTCAATCAGAATTTTGTAGCCTAACGGATTGAGTGTATGATTGGCGATCGCACTGCGACGCACCAGAAAGTATCCACTCATGGGATCACTCACACGCCCTAAGACTTTAGGCAACAGCAGCAACCCAACCAGTTGCGCTCCCCGTGACAAAATGCGGCGAACCAAACTCCAGTCACTCACACCGCCCCCTTCAATATGACGGCTGGCAACTGCCAGATCGGCTCCTGCTGCCATCTCATCTAATAATTTCAGCAGAATCTCGGGTGGGTGTTGTAAATCGCCGTCGATGACGCCGAGGATCTGTCCAGAGGCGACTTGCCAGCCTCGAATAATTGCAGTTGAAAGTCCACGTTCTCGTTGTCGCCGAATCACTTGAAGGTGGGGATACTCTGACATGAGCGTCCAGGCAACGTGCCAGGTGCCATCAGGGCTATCATCATCCACCACGATTAATTCATAGCGATCGGGCACTGTTGGGTCGAGCAACTGGGTTAAAACTTGGACAATCTTTGCAATATTTTTACTTTCTTGGTACGTGGGAATAACGAGTGAAACCTGGAGAGATGGCTGAGGTTGTGGCGGATTTTGAGGAATTTGGAGGACACCTGTAGGAGGCTCTACCAGGGAGTGGTCGGTGTCATGGCTTGAGTTGGGCTGTGTAGGCTGTGCTGACAATCGGTACTCTCCCTGTCGCTTTAAATTAAAAAATTGTCTTGTAAAGCCTTAAGAATAGATGTTTTTGCTGACCTGCCGGGAAGTATAGATCAGGCAGATGAGATGGAGTATTCGTAATAGCACGGTGTTGCCTTTTTATCGTTTAGGTTAGGCAGCAAAGTGGGGGTAGACCTGTTTTCTCTGAAAAAGTTTGACTCCCATATCCCGAATTGTATGGGTTAAATTTATCACCAGAAGTAATCAGTATTAATACTTGGGCTAACCATAAACATTTTTCAAGGAAGCTTACATGCGATTTCTCATCATGGTTGTATTGGGGTTAGGCATATTTTTCCGATTTGTCCATCTCGATCACAAGGTTTTTTGGTACGATGAGGCGTTCACTTCGTTGCGGTCATCGGGATATACCGAAGCGGAAGTGGTCGATTTTTTTTCGCAGGCTTCCGTTGAAAATGTTGCAGCGCTACAAAAGTACCAGGTCTCAACGCCCGATAAAGGGGTTGCAGATGTTCTGCACAGCCTTGCTGTAGAGGATACCCAACACCCACCGTTTTACTACGTTCTTTCATATTTTTGGATGAAGTGGGTCGGTAGTTCTATCGGGGCTGTTCGGCTCTGGGCTGCCGTCCTGAGTTTGCTGGCATTGCCTGGTATGTATTGGCTGTGTTGGGAACTGTTTACCCAAAACGGGCCAATAAAATCCACGCTGCCCGCCTGGATTGGCTGCGGCTTGTTTGCTATTTCTCCCATTCAGGTTTTATATGCTCAAGAAGTTCGTGAATATGGCTTGTGGGCTGTAACCACGATTTTCGCTACGGCTGCCCTATTACGGGCGGTGCGGTTAAATACACCGCTGAGTTGGGGGCTGTATGCCTTGTCATTGGCAATGGGGCTTTATACGTTTTTGTTTTCCAGTTTGGTTGCGATCGCCCATGCCCTTTATATCGTTGGCATTTGTAAATTTCGTCTAAGTAAGCCCCTGATTTCCTACCTGATTGCTGCGATTAGTGGTAGTGCGTTATTTGTGCCCTGGGCTTGGATTGTAAAAACCAATTTGGCGCAAGTTCAACTCGTCACCCATTGGACTGGCATCAGTAAAACCCGATCGAGTTTGATTAAAGATTGGTATAGCATTACCGGCCGCATTTTTTTTGATGGACGCCTGGATGGTATTGATGGCTGGATACATCTGGGAATCGTCTTCCTGCTAATCTATGCAGTATATGAGCTGTGTCGCAAAACGCCACGTTCTGTGTGGTTACTGATTATCTGTTTGGCTGCGGTTCCGGCTTTGTCCTTAATGCTCCCTGATTTTATTAAGGGAGGTCTGCGATCGACAGTGCCGCGTTATCTCATTCCTACCCTGATTGGTATCCAACTGGCTGCCACCTATCTCTTGGCACAGAAACTCAGTGATATTTCGCTCAAACCGTTGCAGAGAGCGATGTGGCAAGGAGTGGCGATCGCCCTGTTTGTTGCGGGAATTGTGTCCTGTGGGCTGTCGGCTAACGCCATAACCTGGTGGAACAAGGATCATAATCCTAACCAGTTTGCGATCGCCCAAACGATTAACCAATCTCCCCGCGCTTTGTTAGTTAGCGATGCCCAAACGGGTGATTTACTCTCGCTCAGCCACTACTTAAATCCATCCGTCCACGTTTTATTACAACCGCTTTGCTACACCTGCCATAACAGCACTGGAGATAAAAATCAGCTCGATATGCCGGAGATTCCTGCGGGATATAGCGATGTTTTCTTTTATCATCCCAGACCGTCTGATATGTGGATTAGAGATGTCTGGAAAGAGCAAAACCATATTTTTCGTACCCTGGTTTCTGAGAAGGATAAAGGATCGCTGTGGCGAGTCAGTCAGCCGTTACAGGGTTAAGTGATAATGCTGATGCCCCAATATGGACAACCCTTTTCCCCACTGAATCTCAGAATATTTGCTGTGTGGAAATAAACTGAATTTCGGATAGCTTCAGAAGCTAAGGAGCATGGATTTAATAAAACCCAATTTGGGTTGAGAGAGCGGCGGCGGAGCCGCCGCTCTCTCAACCCAAATTACAGGGTGATGAATCTGAGATCCTGAGCGCCTATTTGGATCGTGATGAAACATTAACTATCTGGATAGGTTTTAAGAGCGATCGCCCAATTATCCGCTGCGAAGTTATGCCAACTGTCTCTGTTATCATCCCGGTTTACAACGCTGAAACATATATTGCTGAAACAGTTCAATCGGTTCTAAACCAGACCTATACAGACTTTGAGCTGTTAATTGTGGATGATGCATCGAGCGATCGCAGCATCGAAATTTGTCAGCAGTTTAACGATCCTCGGATTCAAATCTTTCATCAAGCGAATCGTGGTCCATCTGCTGCTAGAAATACGGGTATTCGCCATGCCACCGGAGAGTTCATCGCCCTGCTCGATTCCGATGACTTGTGGACGCCGGACAAGTTAGAAAAACATCTTCAGCATCTCAATCAAGCGCCCCACGTTGGCATCAGTTTTAGTCGCACTGCCTTTATTGACAGTGTTGGTAATCCCCTCAACTATTACCAGATGCCCAAGCTGACGGGCATCACGACGCCTTACTTATTTTGCCGTAATCCCATTAGCAATGGCTCTGCTCCTGTAATTCGGCGACAGGTTTTGGCAGCCATTCGTTACGAGCATGAGTGGCAGGGTGAAACGGAAGAGTGTTACTTTGACCCGGACTTATTGCGATCGGAAGACATTGAATGCTGGTTGCGGATTTCGATTCAAACGAATTGGCACGTCGAAGGTATTCCAGACGCACTGACTCTGTATCGAGTCAATTCCGAAGGCGATTCGTTATCTTCCAGCGTGCTCAAACACCTGGATGATTTTGAGAAAATGGTTGAGAAAACTCGTCGCTATGCACCCGAATTAATTGCCCATTGGGAAGCGCCCTGTCGAGCTTACCAATTGCGATATCTGGCACGTCGTGCCATTCGTCGTCGCGATCGCACCATGGCGATCGCTCTGACTCATCGTGCGCTGGCAACTTACTGGCAAATTTTGCTGACCGAACCGCGCCGCACCCTGATCACCCTGGCAGCGGCTTATTTACTCTGGTTGATTCCGCCCAGCCTCTATCGCCCGATTGAATCCATTGGCTTTCAACTGACTGGAGCGATGCAAAAACGACGCATTCGGCACGATGTCGCGATTGAGCCAAACATCAAGTTTTAGGAACGGGCGATCGCTCACTCTCCGTGAATGGTAAGATTAACGGCAAGCTAGGGGTGCCTGAGCAAATCCAGGCTGAGATTACACCCTTAGAACCTGAGTCCGGTTAGCACCGGTGAAGGGAAGCTATTTACTGAGGATTCAACTATGCGAGCAGAATGGGTCGCCAAGCGACGTGGGCACAATAATGTGTCTCAGATGTATTATGCCCGTCAGGGCGTGATCACGGAGGAGATGCAGTATGTGGCACAGCGGGAAAACCTTCCGGCTGATTTGATTCGCGAAGAAGTGGCGCGGGGTCGGATGATTATTCCTGCCAACATCAACCACACGAACCTGGAACCGATGGCGATTGGCATTGCCTCTAAGTGTAAAGTGAATGCCAATATTGGTGCGTCGCCCAACTCTTCTAATATCGACGAAGAATTGGATAAATTGCGCCTGGCCGTGAAGTACGGAGCCGATACGGTCATGGATCTGTCTACGGGGGGTGGCAACCTGGATGTGATCCGGACGGCGATTATCAATGCCGCGCCAGTTCCCATTGGTACCGTTCCGGTTTATCAAGCGCTGGAAAGCGTGCATGGCACCATTGAAAATCTCACTGCCGATGATTTTCTGCATGTAATCGAAAAACATGCTCAGCAAGGGGTCGATTATATGACCATCCATGCGGGTATTTTGATTGAACATTTGCCATTGGTGCGCGATCGCATTACGGGGATTGTCTCTCGGGGGGGTGGCATTCTTGCCCGTTGGATGTTGCATCATCACAAGCAAAATCCGCTTTATACCCACTTCCACGACATCATCGAAATTTTCAAAAAATACGATGTTTCGTTTAGCCTGGGCGATTCTCTGCGGCCCGGATGTCAGCATGATGCCTCCGATGCCGCGCAGTTAGCCGAACTGAAAACCCTCGGACAACTCACCCGCAAAGCCTGGGAAGATGACATTCAAGTAATGGTCGAAGGTCCCGGTCATGTGCCGATGGATCAGATTGAGTTCAATGTACGCAAGCAAATGGAAGAGTGCTCAGAAGCACCCTTCTATGTTTTAGGACCCCTGGTCACAGATATTGCACCAGGCTATGACCACATTACCTCTGCGATTGGGGCAGCCATGGCGGGTTGGTATGGCACGGCGATGCTCTGCTATGTCACACCGAAGGAGCACCTCGGTTTACCCGATGCTGAAGATGTGCGCAATGGCTTGATTGCTTACAAGATTGCTGCCCATGCGGCAGATATTGCCCGCCACCGACCAGGAGCACGCGATCGCGACGATGAACTGTCGAAAGCACGCTATAACTTTGACTGGAATCGCCAGTTTGAGCTATCGCTTGATCCGGAGCGGGCTCGTGAATACCACGATGAAACACTGCCTGCCGATATCTACAAAACCGCTGAGTTTTGCTCGATGTGCGGTCCTAAATTCTGCCCAATGCAGACCAAGGTCGATGCAGATGCCCTGACCGAACTGGAGAAGTTCTTAGCCAAAGAACCTGTTGCCAGCCGAGACTAAGATCCCGGTGAGGGATTGATGATTAGTATGAGCCGTGCGTCTCCCATGGGAGACGCACGGCTCATTCATTGGTTACCAGCTCATGTTCATAAACCATAGCCAGCATCCTCCATTGAGCAGTAACACGACGACGGCAGAGACAAGGATGCCTTTCATCTTGCTCCATTTTTGGTGGCGATGTAGCCAGATGGCACGGGGGATGACGTAGAGAATCTGAACAATACCAATAAAAGGAACGGTCAAAGCCAGAGTCATCAGCAGGATATCGATGCCGATTAATTCAAAAAAACCCAGGACAAACTCAGAAACGTCATTGGTTTCGCGCCGAGCCATGAGCGTTACTCCACAGATTCATTGAGACGATTAATTAAGGGCTGTCCAGCACTGCCCGGACGGTAGAACAGATTGTAGGTATCGAACGGAATCAGCCGTCCATCGGGATGGACGATGTGAATACAAGAACGTTTTACCGATCGCACATCAAAGTTATACGCATCCAGGAATTGCACGATCATAATCCGAAAAATGTTTTCGTAGGTAAAACCGTCGGGAACGGCAAGCAAGGGCAAGCAGCAGAGAAGTTGTTTCAGAGATGTTGCCGCAGAAATGGGCGAATGGCTGGTGGAAAAGAGGTCAAAAATGCGTTGTTTCAAATCGGGGTGCTGTTCATACAATACCGAGTTGGGCATCATGTTGACAAAGGTGGAGGTGTCAAACAATCCGGTCAGGGGAATCACCTGTCCTTTGAGCTTCAGCGCGTATGCCATGGCTAAGGCATCGGGATGGCAGGGAACGGGGAGAATATCCTGAGGTTGGAAGTGGGAACTTTGGTCGAGAATGGCGCGGCGTACTTCGGTGAGGGTATAGCGATCGCGTTTTGCTTCAAATCCATCTAATCGCCCTGCTGCTTGAATCGGCTGAAATGTGACCCCGCGTACACATCGTTGCTGCAAGGCAAAGTCGATAATTTTGCCAATTTCATGATCGTTCAAGCCTTTTTTCAACGTCACTACCAGCGTTGTCGAAAGGTTAAATTCGTTGAGGTGAGCGATCGCCTGTTCTCTGACCGCTCTCAGATCTGCGCCCCGCAGTTCTCGTAGTGCGGCTTCTTCAAAACTGTCGAATTGCAGATAGACCTCAATGCCGGGTTGATATTGACAAAGGCGATCGCAAAAATCGCGATCGTGGGCGATCCGAATGCCGTTGGTGTTGATCATTAAATGCTTGATCGGCTTTGCCTTCACCAAATCCATCATCGCAAAGAATTCTGGATGTAGTGTCGGTTCACCGCCACTCAACTGCACGACTTGCGGTTCGCCTTCATTTGCCACCACCGCATCTAGCATGAACTCAATCTCTGCCAGGGTGCGATGGCGACGAGTTTGGTTGCTTGTGCCTACGTCATCAACTCCCGAATCGGCATAACAAATGGGACACGTGAGGTTACAGCGATCGGTCAATTCCACCAACGTCAGGCAACTGTGTTGTTCGTGATCAGGACACAAGCCGCAATCATAGGGACAACCATGCTGAATTGGGGTATTAAATCGCAGGGGCATATCCCCCGGTTTGATGAAAGACTCGATCTGCCGATAGTAGTCAATATCATCGGCGATTAGTACCTCTTCCCGTCCGTGGGTTGGGCAATGTTTGAACAAATATACCCCACCCTCCTGAAAAACAATCTTAGCTTCGACCTTCGTCAGGCATTTAGAGCAGAGGCTATTGGTCAGCGCATGAAACAGGTACGGGCGGGTTGACATAGGATTAAGAGAGTTGCATATCAATAAAAATTCTGATGTTCTATCACTGGCGCGATCGCCGAGAGATGGGGTGGAGACAATAGAGCCAGCCTAACAGACAGGCAAATTGAATGGCACTGATGCCGAAGAGGGGATGAAAGTCGGGTTTAAGAAAGTCGATAACAAAGCGAAAGCCCAGATAGGCGGCTAGATAAAGCTGAAACAGGTCGCCCGATTGGTATGGATAGCGGCTGCGGATATAGAGGCAGACTGCCAGCATCAGCAGAAATAAAATTTCATAGAGTTGGGTAGGATGGCGCGGAATGCCATCGCCAAAATCCACCCCCCAGGGCAGGGCGGTAGCGATGCCATAGGTGCGATCGCTCAACCCCGTGAGAAAACAACCGATGCGCCCGATCGCCGTACCCGCCAGCAAGGGATAGACAAACGCATCGCCAGTAGACTGCTTCAGCCCCATCCAGTATTTCGTCAGTTCTACACCCGCTAAACCCCCCAGGAGTGCTCCTACCACGGTTTTCCCTTGAATGATCAATGCTAACCACTGCTGCCCATGGTGCGGTAATAAGTCAATGTGCTGCAACAAAACCAAAAGCTTTGCCCCTACCAAGGCTCCGACCATGCCACCGACGATGACAGAACTCCGTTGAGAAAACGGAATAGAGTCCGATCGCACGTTCCACAGCATCAGCCGCAAGGCAACTGCATATGCCAACGATTCAAATAAAAGGTGGGGATGAATCTGCCAGGAACCGATCCCGATATAGACAGGAAAGTGCATAAAAAATTATCGGCGTATCTGTAACAACGTTACTGCACCGATGACCAGACCACCGCCTACGATCTGCATGAAATTTAAGGTTTGTCCCAGCCAAATCCAGGCAAGCACCGTGGCAATGACAGGTTCTAAAGTGGCGGCGATCGCCCCACGTTCTGCCTGAACTTGTTGAATGCCCCAGCACAACAGGCTAAACGGAACCAGCGTGCCACCGATGCCGATAAAGAAGATGCCTGCCAGATTTTCGGGTAAAAAGATAGCGGTAGGAATTCCCTGTGTCACCTGAAATGCGAGCCAAAACAGGCTGGCAACCAGAAACGAACGAAACATTACACCTACGGCACCATAGGTATCTACGACTGCTTCACTCAGTAAGGTATAACTGGCAAATGATAGGGCACTGAGTCCGGCTGCAACCAAGCCAATGCTATCTAATTGAACCGATCCGCTCAGCAACCCAGAGATCAATACCACCCCCAATAAGGCGATCGCAACCGCTGTTAGTACCGCAGACGATGGCAACCGACGCGTTCTAAAAGCCCCAACGATGACGACGAGTGCAGGAGCTGTGTATTGAATCACAAGTGCCACGGCGACGGATAAGCGGGAGATCGCCACATAATAGGATGCTGTGACCATCGCTAACGACAAGCCCAGAAGCAAAATTCGCCAGTCAAACCATTTGCGTCGGGTCTGAGTCCAATAGCTCAAAATGCCTAGCCCCAGCGCGGTAATCACACTGCGAGATAACGATAGCTCAAACGGCGTCACTCCCGATTGAAATAGATAACTGGCAACGATCGCTGAGATTGCCCAGAGTGTAGAAGACAGGGCGATCGCCAGCAACCCCAGACCCACAGACGATTGCCGAGCGTTAAAGGGGTGTACATATTCCAGTGGGTCAGAAGGCATAGGTCGGCAGATAGCAAAGAACCTTAATAGTCTCACCTGTTACGGCTACTTCAGGATCATGCTATTGGGGGATACGACCAGGCTAGAAATGCTTGTACTCTAGTTCTCGGTCAAGTACGGTCTATCAAGTGGGCGAAAGGCGAAAGAGCCGGGAATGGCATTCGCAGCCTGATTCTTTCTCCTTTCCCTTTTCCCTTCAGTAAGACCTGCTCTCAGACGCAAAAGTGACGCAAAAGTATTGAAGGTCGTCCTAAAAAAGTAACGATTGTGGGTGGCGCGGGCAACGCCCGCGCCACCCACAATTATTGGGGTTCGGCGATTAGGCTTTAGTAAAGTCAGCCGCTGTGATTTGGTTGGCTTTCACACCCGTTAAGATGGCGAGCAAATCATTCCCCAAGCTGATGGTTGTATTTTGTCCTTTTTGACCAATGATGAGAGACTCAAACGTCATGCCACGAGAAAGACCCAGTCGATCCTGGCGGTTTTTGAAGTCTTTGATGACGTCTCTACCACTTCCCTTCTCCAGCACAAACACATCGCGGCTACTACCCCCGGTAAGGATGTCGCTGCCTTTACCACCCGTCAATTTATCTTGACCTGTGCCGCCATTGAGCTGGTCATTACTATCACCGCCCAGGAGACTATCGTTTCCTCCGGAACCGAGCAATATATCTTTGCCAGCCAGCCCTTTGAGGGTATCTGCACCGTCTAACCCGTCCATCGTATCGTTGCCTGCGGTACCTGTAAGGCGATCGCTGCCTGCGGTTCCCCGAATCACCCCATCGCTGGGAGGCGGATCGATAGGAGGGGGAGCTTGGATGGTCAAACTAAAGGTGTCCGAAACTGTACTTCCCAATAGGTCGGTAGCTGTCACGCGAATGTTAAATGTGCCTGCTTGGGGAGGAGTGCCACTAAAGCTACGGGTTGTGGGATTGAACTTTAGCCAACTGGGTAACGCACTGCCATTTGCCAGTTTTGCAGAGAGGACAAGCGAGTCACCCACATCTAGATTTTTGAACGTGTTGGTGCCAAAGGCAAAGCTGAAGGCTTTATTCGCCGTACCCGTCTGATCGGCAATCAGGGTGCCCAGTGTGGGCGCACTGTTGGGTGCGATCGTCAGATTAAAGGTTTCGTTGAGAAATCCGCCATTACCATCGTCCACCGTGACATTGATGGTGTTAGTACCTAGCGCTGTTGCCGTACCACTAATGACACCCGTATTGGGGTTGGCATTGAAACCCGTCGGTAAACCAGTAATCGTGTACGTCAGAGCATCCCCGGCATCAATATCGGCAAAATTTGCGCCCAGATTGAGGCTAAATGCGATTCCTTTGGTGGCTGTCTTATTCGTCAGTGGAGTCACAACTGTCGGATCGTCGTTCAAATTACCGACGGTTAGAGCAAACGTGTCGCTGACGCTGCCACCCTGCCCATCACTGGCAACAACGGTAATATTGTGAGAGCCGACAGCGGCATTGGTGGGGGTGCCGCTAATGATACCCGTGCTGCTATCGATCGCCAGCCCTGTGGGCAAGTTGGTGGCTGCAAAACTCAGGGTGTTTCCTGCATCAGGGTCAGAAAAGTTGCCGCTGACATCGAAACTAAAGGCGGTATCTTCCGTGGCAGCCTGATCGACCAGAGCCGTTGCGACGATCGGTGCGTCGTTGGCATTGTTGACCAGTAAGTTAAAGGTCGTGCTAACGATTTCACCTTTTCCATCATCGGCAGTAATGGTGACGGTGCTGGTGCCCACAGCGCTATTGGTAGGGCTTCCAGTAATAACGCCCGTCGTGCTGTTGATGCTTAAGCCATCCGGTAAGCCTGACGCAAAAAAGGTAAGGACATCGCCTACGTCTGGGTCGCTGAAGTTGGGTTTGACGTTAAGAGTAAACGCCGTATCTTCTGTCGCTGTTTTGTTCGTGATCACGCTGGCGACCACAGGAGCATCGTTCGTATTGGTAACTGCCAGTGCAAAGGTATCGCTAACCGTGCCGCCCCTGCCATCATTGGCGGTGACGACGATGTTACGCGTTCCTACAGCGGCATTGGTTGGGGTGCCACTGATAACACCTGTGGTGCTATTAATAGTCACCCCTGTTGGTAAGCCAGTTGCGGCAAAGGTCAGGGTATTGCCGACATCCAAATCCGCAAAGTAACTGCTGATATCAAAGCTAAAGACACTATCTTCTGTTGCCGTGTAGTTGGGAATGGGGGAGGCAACGATGGGGGCATCATTGGTGTTACTGACGGTCAGTTTAAATGTCGTACTCGCTACCCCACCGGCACTATCTGTGGCAATGACGGTGATATTGCTATCCCCAACCGCTGCATTCGTGGGGGTGCCGCTGATGATGCCTGTAGTAGCGTTAATGCTTAAGCCAGTTGGCAAGTTGCTGGCAGAGTAGCTGAGGGCATCGCCTGCATCAATATCGTTGAAATTGCCGCTGACATTGAGGCTGAAGGGCGTATCTTCCGTTGCCGTTTTGTCAGCGATCGCACTGACGACGGTGGGGTCATCGTTGGTGTTAGCAACCGTAATGGTAAACGTGTCACTCACGACGCTCCCCTGGCTATCGGTTGCTGTCACGATCACCGTGCGTACACCCACGGCACTATTTGATGGACTGCCCGTAATAATGCCTGTGCTGGTATCGATACTCAGTCCGTTGGGCAGACCCGTTGCCGCAAAGGTCAACGTATCACCCACATCCATCGGATTAAAATTGCTGCTGACATCGAGTGTAAAGGGTGTATCTTCCGTTGCCGTTTGATCCAAAATTCCTGAAACAACGGTCGGGGCATCGTTTGTATTCGTCACCGTCAAGATAAAGCTGGTGCTAACGGTGCCGCCTTTGCCATCGCTCGCTGTAATCGTAATCGGATTTTGTCCAACCGTTGCGTTCGTTGGCTTGCCACTGATGACTCCGGTGGCACTGTTCAACGTCAAGCCATCGGGCAGTGCCGTTGAGAAAAAGCTGAGGGTATCGCCTGCATCAATATCTATAAAACTGCCCTTAACGTTCATGCTGAAGAAGGCATCTTCAACCGCTGTGCGATCGCCAATCGGAGATCCCACTGTAGGAGCATCGTTTGTATTGAGGACTGTAATGGCAAAGGTATCGGTGATCGTTTTGCCCGACTGATCGGTTGCGGTGACCGTCACATTGCGGGTGCCTACGGCAGCATTGGTGGGCATTCCACTGATGACGCCTGCACTACTAATGGTCAATCCACTGGGCAACCCTGTCGCGGTAAAGGTCAGCCCATCACCCGGATCCATATCTGTGAAACTGCTGCTGATATTGAGTGTAAAAGGGCTATCTTCTGTAGCCGTTTGGTCAGCAATTGGTGTCGTAACGGTGGGTGTGTCGTTGGTGTTTCCGACTGTGATTGTAAAGCTGGTGTTAACGGTGCCGCCATTGCCATCATTGGCGGTGACTGTAATCGTGTGGACTCCGGCGATCGCGGCAGCATTTGTCGCCGCACCACTGATAATTCCAGCACTACTAATCGTCATGCCGTCGGGCAGACCCGTTGCGGTAAAGCTTAATGTATCGCCATCAATATCTGTGAAGTAGGGTTTGACATTGATGCTGAAGAACGTATCTTCCGTCGCGGTCTGGTTGGCGACGGTGGCAACGGTGGGAGCATCGTTGGTATTGGCAACGGCGATCGCAAAGGTATCAGTTACCGTCTTACCGGATTGGTCGGTGGCAGTAACGGTAATATTATGGGTGCCGACGGCGGCATTCGTAGGGGTGCCACTGATCACGCCTGCCGTACTAATGGTCAACCCATCTGGCAAGCCTGTGGCTGTGAAGGTGAGGCTGTCACCCGGATCAATATCATTAAAACTGCTGCTGACGTTGAGTGTAAAAGCACTATCTTCCGTCGCCGTTTGATCGGCAATGGCAGCGGCAACCGTTGGAATATCGTTGGTGTTATTAATCGTGAAGGTAAAGTTGGTGTTAACGGTGCCGCCTTTTCCATCACTGGCCGTGATCGTAACTGTGTGGGAATTGGCGATCGCCGCTGCATTGGTCGGTGTGCCGCTGATCACCCCGGCGCTGCTGATCGTCATGCCATCGGGCAACCCTACTGCGGTGAAGCTCAATGTATCGCCATCAATATCGGTAAAGTAGGATTTGACATTGACGCTGAAGAACGTGTCTTCCGTCGCTGTTTGGTTCGGCACCGAGGTGACGGTAGGCGCATCATTGGTATTGGCAACCACGATGGTAAAGACATCACTGACACTCTTGCCTGACTGATCGGTGGCAGTAACGGTAACATTATGGGTGCCGACGGCGGCGTTAGTCGGGCTACCGCTGATAACGCCCGTCGAGCTGATGGTTAGCCCATTCGGTAAACTCGTTGCTGTAAAGGTCAGACTATCCCCTGGGTCAATATCACTAAAGCTACTGCTGACATTGAGGCTAAAGGGGCTATCTTCAGTGGCAGTTTGGTCAGCAATGGGGGTAGCGACCGTGGGAATATCGTTGACATTATTGACCGTAATAGTAAATGTCGTACTGACGGAGCCGCCCTGTCCATCATTTGCCGTGATTGTAATACTGTGAGATCCTGCGATCGCGGCTGTATTGGTCGGAGTCCCGCTGATGACGCCTGTCGTAGAGTCTAGACTTAAGCCTTGAGGTAAACCTGTTGCACTAAACGTTAAGGTATCTCCGTCAACGTCACTAAAATAGCTGTTAATCGCAAAGCCGAAATAGATATCTTCGGTTGCGGTTTGGTTAGCAATAGAATTTACCGTTGGGTTGGTGTTGGGCATAGTAAGCGTCTCCTGGTAGCCGCCGCAGATATGGACACACAAAATTGCTGGCAGACCATTCACGGAATGAACTGCCTGAATATCGGTTTTGAGTGGTTAAAAACTTAGCGTTTCAATCCCCGACACTCATTTTTCGGGGATGATAGTCTCGATGTATTGTTAATTTGTTTGGAAAGCTCACGCCGTGAGCTTTCCAAACAAATTAACAATATCGTTGAAGCACAATTTTTCGGAGGCAATGAGGGCAAAAAATGCGGGAAACAGCATCCTAAAACTGAGGATTAAATGATCCCTGGAACGATTGCGATCGCTCTTTCTCTACTTGAAATCGAGAGTGGTGTTAAAACCACCATCTCGTTTCTGACTGCGATCGATTGGTTTTGAGAAATTGAGACCCTTGAGAAAGTTCCATCCTCTAAAATCATCTTTTTCTCATATGAATTCAGCAATTTTCAGTGAACTTAGTAAATGCCATGAATGGTCTTGCTGATTCCAATATTCAATCTGAAATTCCTGATGAATAGTTGTTGGATGCGAGATGTAAAAAATATGAGATCTCTTACTTTTGTTACTACGAGTATGCCACTAGGATGTTGATTTCCGATCGGGGTATTTACTTATTTGTTTCGTCAGAAGATCCGTGAATTTAATGGTTTTTGCGGCGTTTATGGTGACGACTAAATTGCAGAAACTGCCGACCGACTAAGGGCAAATTGCCCGGCAGAATAAACATCACTAAAGGAAGTCGGTCTAAAATTTTAACTAAAATTAGGTGGTCTTCTGGGCTAGATCGTTTGGGTAAACTTTTAGACACCAAATTTTCTAGCGGTAACGCAACGATCTGCAACCATTTGGTCAGGCTGGGTGGCAGTGTTGAATTGAGGCGCAATTTGAGATCAGCCGTTGAAAAGGATTGGGCGTAAGTAGGCGTAAGGAACGTAGCATATTGGTCTGCATCGGGAGTCAGCTGCATAATAAATGCCAAAGACACGCCCTTCAGCAATTCTCTCAGAGGTTCTGTTTCGTCGCCCCGTCTCTCTCGCAAAAACAAGTTATCTGTCAGCGCACGGTTTAGGTTTTCTGGATCACCGACACTGAGATGGGTCGCACCGATCGCCGTCAGCAAATATTTAGAACCCCGCAATTCTGTAAATGGCAGTAGTTGCTGGCTGACGGCTGGGGCGATCGTGTCATCACTGCCGGTTAAGATCAGCGTTGGGATCGAGATTTGATTGAGGCTCCCTTCACTAAAGAGATGACCGATGACGGGGCTGAGGGCGATGATCTGAACGACCCGCGCATCGCGCAGATTAATTTTTTCGTCTGATAGTTCAATCGCGGTACATTGCAGCCAATCCGCAGGTGATAGACCTGCGGGACTGATCTCGCTACAAAACTGACGTAAGCCGGCAAAGTCTAGTTCAGCGCCAGCTAAGGCAAGGGCAGTATAGCCTCCTAATGAATGCCCGATGACCGTGACTTGATCGGTATTGAGTTTGCCGTGCAGGATGGTGGAATAGCGATTCATTCGCTCTAGCTGATCAAGTAAAAAGCTAATGTCTTTCGGGCGATCGATAAATTCACTAGCAGGAAAAATATCATCCAGGTTGCCGGGGCGTGAGGGATCGGACGTGATTTCGGTGAGCCATGCCACATTGCTGGCAGGGTGTTCGAGTGCGGCGACGGTTAGCCCATAGGACGCAAGATGATATGCCAAATAGTTTAAAAACCTGCGGTCTGCCCCAAACCCATGGGAGATGATGACCAGGGGACCGTGGCTATGCCGACTCCAATACAGGTCAACGGGGATAATGCGATCGCGTTCAGAATCTCGCAACGTTAGGGTTTGCTGTCTGACCCAAGAGGTGCCGGATTGGGTCGGGTCAAAGGTGGTGTCAATCGGTTCGGTAGTGTCAACTGTCAGTTCTCGCTCCAAAATTGAGCTGAGAGCTTGGCTTTGCCAATAGGGCAGGTTGAGTTGCGATGCAATAGCGATCGTTGAAGTGCCATCGATGGTAATGGTTTTTTGGGGATACGCTCTGAGGAAGCTGAGCAGACTCAACCCCTTATCATGTTGCGCGGCTACCATCAATGCCGTCTGAATATCTTTGGGGGTACTATCGATGATCAGGAGTTCTAATAGGCTGAGAACTCGTTCACCTGTAGAAGATTGCAACAAATCATTGACTAACTTATCGCTGACTTGGGGATCCAGTTGCAGATGACTGGTGAGTGCTATTTGCACGTCGCTGCCTAAGAAAGCGCTGTAAGTTTGTAAGTCTGGCGAAATTTCTCCAGTTTGGGCAAATGCTTCTAAGTCGGCGATCGCGATCGATTGCTTAATTGGTCCAAAGCTAATTGCCAACCGCTCCGCTGCCCATGTTGGCGTGGCAAAACCCACACCCAGCGTAACCATGAGGCTACAGAACAGGCGGCTGTGCCAACCTTTTCTCGATGGAAAAGGGGACATCTGACCAACCGTGCTTGCCTGAGCGTTAAATCTAGAAAGGAGATTGAGCACCTGGGGTGGAAGTGACTGAGGTAATTTCACTGGGGCTTCACTGGGGGCAGGATACTGCGGCGGAAATCTCAATAGGGGTCACACATTCACAAAGTTCAGCTGGAAAATCGTAAGAGGCAGGATGGAACGAGTTTTCCAGACGCAGACGCTAATGAAGCAGAAGGCGATCGCAGTCAAGTGGGTCAGGCGTTGCAGAACCATCGGACACTTCTGGACAAACTGGGATGCATTAAGTAAGCAGCCAGAAAACCAACGGCAAATGCTTTTCTTATAATTTTTCCCTATAAGTCATCGATTCGATAACCTCCTAATGGACATGATTTATGAATCTTAATCAGAGTCCTGCCCGCTTGGGATGAAAGGTAAGAGGCTGGATCTTAGGATCACAGGATTAATTAACCTGTAATTCCTTTTGAGAGGGCAGCGGCTCCGCCGCCGCTCTCTCAAAAAGAATCGGATTTGATTAAATCCACGATCCTTAGGGAGCAGAGATCAGCGAAGAAGGATGGGTAGGTTGTGTCAGCCAGTCAATTTGACGGGCTTGTTCTGGCAGTTTAGCCTGCTTCTGACCGATTGCCCTGGCATTCATGCAAATCAAATTGAGGGGGGTGTCGAGCAAGCTTGATGCTGTTGCGTTGCGGGTTAGCACCTGTTTCGCTGTGCTAGGCAGTTCTTTGAGTAGCCAACGGCTCAGCCGATAGAGATAGTCTTTGGTCGTTGGTTCTCGCATCAACGGCACCCCATGCAATTCGTGCAAATATCGATTGGATCGGCCATAGCGCTTCCATTGTTGTTTTAGATCAAGCAATGTGGCTCGATGACGATGTTGGACGACGGCTTGCTCGACAAAGTGCAATTTCCAGAGGTGCTGTTGTTGAATCCGCCAGCATAAATCGGCGTCTCCACCCGTGGTCAGGTAGGGACGAAAGAGACCGCTTTGGGCAAATGCCTGACGTCGTACTGCCAGGTTGGCTGTTTGCCCATAGGGCAGGAACGTATGTGCCAGCGTGTGGGTTTGGGATAGGGTTTTATGCCGTTCGGCAAACTCTTCTAAAATCGTGGTTCCGGGGAGGGCAAGAATTTCACCTGCGACGATGCCGATCGCATCATCTTGAAACGGTTGCACTAAATCTTGCAGCCAGTTGGGTTGGGGGCGGCAGTCGGCATCCGTGAATGCCAAAATTTCGCGAGTAGATGATTTGATCCCCGTATTGCGGGCGGCGTAGGAACTTTGGATTTGAGTTTCGTGAAGCGATCGCAGGGTTAGCCCTGCACTGGCAAAGTCTGCGATCGCGGCTTGCAAGATCTCGGGTGTGCGATCGCGGCTGCCATTATCGACCAACACATATTCAACCCGGTCTGGGGGATAGGTTTGCGCTTTGAGACACGCCAATAAATCGGGTAAATCGTCTTCGCCGTTATAAATCGGGATAATGACCGACACGGGAGGCAAAAATTCTTGATCCATATGGCAAGTTGCAACTGTGTTGAAAATGGCACCAGTCTCTTGAATCGTTTGCAGGGGCAAACGACCGTTCGCCCGTACAACACATCATCGACGTTATTTAATTCCCATTTCTAAGTCCATCGCACCCTAGTTAGGGGACGGAATTGGGGCGCAGGGGTGGAACCCCTGGCTGGGGGCGCAGCCCCCAAACTCCCCGGTTTTGTTTTTGAACCCTAGCTGTGAATAACAGTACTAAGTACCTGTCATTAGTCCATCGCACCATCGTTAGGGGACGGAATTGGGGCGCAGGGGTGGAACCCCTGGCTGGGGGCGCAGCCCCCACACCCCCTGGTTTTATTTCCGAACCCTAGTACAGCAAAACGAAAGTTTTGTCAGGGGTGAAGGGGTGGACCCCCTTCTTGGGGGCTTCGCCCCCAACCCCCCATGTTGCAAAATTTGGTGTTTGCAACACTAGCTGTGAATAACAGTACTAAGTACCCTGTCATTCTTGTTGAGAGAACGGCGGCTCTGCCGCCGTTCTCTCAGCGAAAATTAGGGTTGGTTAAATCTACGATCCTAACCGTAGTCAACTCGACTGATAAGGTGCAAGGGTTTGGAGCAAAACGGGCTAGAAAACTTTACCAAGTTGAATGAACGATGAGGCAAATCATTGTGGGTGTGATGGGGCCAGGGGCAAATGCTACTCCTACCGATTGTAACCATGCTTATGAGTTGGGGCAGTTAATTGCCCAACAGGGCTGGGTTTTACTCACGGGTGGTAGAAATGTTGGCGTGATGGAGGCTGCCAGTCAAGGTGCCCGTCACGGGAAGGGGTTGACGATTGGCATTTTGCCGGATGAAAGCGATCGCCATCGGTCGGAATCGGTGGATATTGCCATTGTTACGGGCATGGGTAGCGCTAGAAATAACATCAATGTCCTCTCTAGCACGATCGTGATTGCCTGTGGGCTGGGGACGGGGACAACGTCAGAAATTGCATTGGCATTAAAGGCAGGAAAATCTGTAGTCTTGCTGGGGCAACCGCAAAGGGCTAAAGATTTCTTCACCTTATTAGCGCCCCATCAGGTCTTTTTTGCCGAAACAGCACCAGCGGCGATCGCCCTTTGTCACCAAATTCTCGCGGATTTGCCTTAGGATCCTTACAAAATTAAAACCCACAACTTTTTGGGAGAGTGCGGCGGAGCCGCACTCTCCCAAAAAAGTTATTCAAGTTATTTTTATGAAGATCCTTAAAAGAGAGCAATCCACCAGGGTGGCTCTTAAGGGTTCGCTATGAGTTGTTCGGCAGCGGCTAGCCCTGCTTGGGCATCCGCGAATTGATCATCAAACGATAACGCTAACTCAAAATAGGTCTTTGCCTGTTGTCCATCTTGCATGTTGAGGTAAAGACAACCCAGACTGTGAGCAGGGTAGAGGGTCATAAATCCCTGATCGAACGGTTCTCCCTGGTAGTAGCTACCATTTTGTCCGAGTTCCAGGCAATATTTGAGATAAGCGATCGCCCCTTGAGCAAATCCCAGGTGATTTAAAAGATTGCTCACCAGATAATTGAGTGGTGGGTGATTGGGGTACCATTCCAGGCCTCGCTGCCCCAGCAACCGAGCATTTTCAATATCGTCTTGTTCTAGCGCTTGTGTCCCTAAAACATGCATCAGATACGGCACAAAGTTACAGTCTTGGGGTGGGGTGCCGTCGAGCAAATGGGGGAATAACTGCTCAAACGCTTCTTCGTAACATGTTTGTGCCTGTTCTAAATGCCCCATTTTTTGGTGAAAATTGGCGAGCGTAATCAACAAGGTCAGGGTAATATCCCCTCGCTGACGGGCTTTTTCGAGGAGTGGAATATTGCGCGTCAGATGTTTTTGCTGAAGCAGTTCGGGTGCGTAGCCGTAATGCAATAACTCCAGGCTGGGGAAAAAGATGATGTGCTGCTGACTGAGCGGTGCGCCCTGGTAATAGAGTTGCTCGTGGTACGGAAAAACGTATTTCAGGTCGGGGTGGTTGCGAAACAAGCGAGCGGTATAGAGCGGCGTCACTTGGGGTATCTCAACAGCCTCAGGCAGGATTTCCAAGCGCTTGATGCTGCATTGCAAGATCTCGGGAGGAATTGCCCGCAATTCGTCTTGAATGTGTGGCGATTGAACGACCAATTCCTCGTCGGCATCGACCACCAAAATCCATTCTCCCGTTGCCTGGGCTAGAGAATAATTGCGGGCGGCTGAAAAATCATCACACCAGTCAAACTGGCTGACGATCGCTCCAAATTGATGGGCGATCGCCACGGTATCATCGTCAGAGCCGGTATCAACCACAATCAGTTCATCAACAAAGGGTTGCACACTTGCCAGGCATTCAGCTAAATTCGCACTCTCGTTTTTGACGATCATGCACAGTGAGAGCAAGGGACGGGAAATGGGGGAGGGGTCGTAACTCATGGGGATAGCAGTAGAATAGAACCCATTAATCTTGGGCTGGAGGAATGACGCTAAAGCCACCTTGCGGATTGGCAACAATTTGTCCGCCTAAAATTTGAATGTGCTCGATGGCAATGCGTCGGGTGCGATTGTCAGGAGCAGTACTCAAAACCATCGTCCAGGCGGAAACCTGAGCTTTTTTGCTATCAGGATTTTGGGCTAAAAATTGTGCAGTTTGGCGAGACGATTCGGCAATAAAGCGACCTGTCGGCTCATTCGATTGGTCTGCCCACTGGGCTGCCATCTCAAACGATGCCTGGGCACCGCGACCGTCGCCCAAAAATAAGAGTTGATCAATTGCTTTGTTTCGCCAGACAAAATAAGCGCCAGGAACGTTGGGAGAAAGTAGTTTTAAGCCTTCATCCATCAATTCTATGGAACGTTCAGGATTGCCTGCGTAGATGGCGGTGCTGGTTGAAAGAAACGTGTAGGCAGACAGAAACCGTGGATTGTTGGGGATGATAATGGCAAAAAAATCAGGACTCAGCGTATAGTCGCTGCGTTGACGTACAGGGGCATCGCCAAAATATTGCAGAAAGTTGAGGAATATCCAGTCTGCAAAAACATTGTCGTAGCCTAACGCTGGAATTTTTTGCAGCAAGCTCAGCTGCACTTTTTCTGCTTCTAAGTTTTGCTGAATTTCTTGAGCCGTAATCGTCTGGCTTTGGGTTTTTAGCTTTTGTAGTTGCGGTAATTGCAAAAAGGCGATCGCTCCTGCCGAGAGCAGGGTAATCACCCCAAATTGAATCCATTGTCCCCATTTTGCAGATGGGCGATTGGCAAGTTCCATAAGTCAACCCATGAGTACATTAAGCCGTTCATTCACTGTATAGCAGCCAGAGGGCTGGTTAGGACAGGGGGGCGGGGGTTCCACCCCCGTACCCCGCCCTAATTCACCATTCAATGCGGAGCATGGCTTTCAAAAAATTATCTAGTGTTGCAAACACGAAATTTTGCAACATGGAGGTTTGGGGGCTGTGCCCCAAGAGGGGGTTTTACCCCCTCCACCCCCTCTAAAACTTTTAAGTTGGTGTACTAGTTTTAGCCGAGCGTGAAGTGCTATCACGATGGTACCCACACCCAATCTCATCGCTGGCTTTCTCACAACAACCGTAAGCCATCCAGGCGCGAAGCGCCATAAAACTAAGGAGTGGGAATTAAATAACGTCGGTGATTGGTTGGAGGGGCGAACGACCGTTCGCCCCTCCAAACGATTTCATAGTCGATCTTATTCAATCCACAATCCTAACGGTGCGCTGGCATCCCGCATCTGAGCGTTGACAACATCCCCGGCACGTACTAAAAATCCCTTGCCTAACTGGACAAGGGATTGATGCAATATTTAAGAGTTCCCCACAACGCCGTCTTACCTCAGTTTTTGACCTGGACGAGTCCAGGTGGGTAACTTGGTTCTAGCTTAAAGTTTCCGGGTACAAGCCCGGTTTACTGCTGCCAAAACATATTTTAGTTGCCCTTATGAGTAGATTTGTAGATCATAAAACGCTATTGGCAGTCACCAACGTCGCAGTAGAACCTGTTGTCTATTGTAACGAGTTTGAGGAAAGCGATCGCAAGTAAAACGAATTCTTGGGTACAAACTTTATCAAATCGGTGAAATCAACGGGGCTGAAGTCGATGTTTGTGGCACCGTGCAGGATCTATATCTGCGGATCATCGGCGGATCGAATTCACCTAAAAGTTGCGACCCAAATGATGCTATAGGTAGTTACGTATTCTGTCATACCTATTCTGTCACACCTACTGCTGCCTGTATGAGCCACCCTTCGACCCCACCTTCTGCCACCCTCAGTTCTTCTGAAGTCGCCTCATTGCAGGACTGGTCTGCTCTATTGCAACAAATTCTAGATCGGCAGTCCTTAACGCTCCATCAAGCTTCCGATTTAATGCACGGATGGCTGAATGATGCCATTCCACCCGCGCTGTCTGGGGCAATCTTGGCAGCGATTCAGGCAAAGGGTGTATCGGCGACCGAGTTGGCGGGGATGGCGCAGGTGCTTCAGTCTCAGTCGATGGGTGCCCAGTATGATCTGACGACATTGCCTCGACCGTTGATTGACACCTGTGGAACGGGTGGCGATGGGGCGTCAACGTTTAACGTTTCGACGGCTGTGGCGTTTGTGGTAGCTGCCGCTGGGATCGCAGTCGCCAAACATGGCAACCGGGCGGCCTCCAGTAAGGTCGGTTCGGCGGATGTGCTAGAGGCATTGGGTGTAAATTTAAGCGCATCTCCAGAACGCATTCAGGCAGCCATTCGTGAGGTTGGGATTGCGTTTTTGTTTGCACCGGGTTGGCATCCAGCCATGAAATATGTGGCACCGATCCGCAAGACTTTAAAGGTGCGGACAGTCTTTAATCTATTGGGGCCTCTGGTCAATCCACTGCGTCCAACCGGGCAGGTAATTGGAGTCTTTCGAGCCAGTTTAGTCGAAACGCTTGCCCAGGCATTGCAGCAAATGGGGATGGCAGATGCGATCGTGTTACATGGTCGTGAGAAATTAGACGAGGCAGGCTTAGGAGATATTACGCATCTGGCAGTCTTGGCAAACGGTGAGGTGCAGTCTTTGAATCTCGATCCTCAAGAGTTAGGCTTTTCCCCGGCTCCGATTCAGGCACTGAAAGGGGGCGAGCTGTCAGAAAATGTTGCCATTCTACAGGCGGTGTTGCAGGGCAAAGGTACGCCAGCACAACAAGATGTGGTTGCCCTCAATGCGGCGTTGGCGTTGAAAGTGGGAGGTGGCATTCCGGCAGGTGCAGAGGGTTGGGATGGCTATCGGCAAGGCGTGGCGATCGCCCGAGAGATTTTGCACAGTGGTGCTGCCTGGACGAAGTTAGAGCAGTTGGTGGCGTTTCTCAAAGACTGATTGTGAATTACCGTTCTCGAAATTCCACAACGTTTTGCCGAACAGTGACGTCATAATTGCCAAAAAAGTCGTGTCCCAAGAGTCCAATATCCAGCTCGGGACCGGCGATCGCCACTAAAACATTGTTGGCGACTGCGCCCTCTACCTGCATGCTCCGCACATAACCGAGAGGAAACGACACGGCGCGGGCACTGGCTGTATCAACTTGTGCCTGACCCACGGGAGTAACTCCCAACGCGATCGCCATTTGTTGAGTAATCACGGTGCCACTGGCTCCCGTGTCTACGATCATGTTGTAAGTCTGGTTGCCGTTGAATATCACACTGATAACAGGGGTACCACCTGCCCGCCGCACAATCGGCACCTGAAACACTCGTCCCTCTCCAGGTTGTTGAGTGGTTTGAGGTAGGGCACTCACCGTAGTCTCTGGGGCAGGTTGACTATAGTCGGGCGCGATCGCTATGACGCCGCTCGATTCTGGCGTTGTCGGTAAGCTGGCTTGTTGTTGGGCATAGCTGAGATTGCGTTGATATTCAGCTAATTTGCCTTGCGCCTGAGCATGATTGGGGTTGGTTGCTGGCACCGATTCTAAATAGCGGATAGCTTGCTGCCAACGACTAGCCACCAGCCGCCAGTCATCGGGAGATTGAGCCGATCGCCCGATCGTAAAGGCACTCGATGCGCGCTCAATTGCCAACTGATAGGGATCAGGCTGTGCTGGACTGGCGGTCTGGGGTGAAGCCGCAGGAGAAGTATTGGCAACCGGGGACGCACTGCCAGAGGATGCAATGGGAACAGCGGGTGCTGTGGGTGCCTCAACTATGGTTTTACCAAAGCAAGCTGTAACGATTCCAGCACAAAGACCGCACAGTAATAGCAAAGTCACACGAGGTTGAGAATACTTCAGCATAGTCTTGAGGGGGTCGAACGCCATTGCCAGAAAAGAGGGCTAAGGATCGTAGATTAACTAAAACCGAAGATTTATTTTCTAGAAACGCGGCATTGCCACGGTTATAAAAATAAGAGTCCGAGTTTTTTTAATATGTAATCCTACGGTAGGATCGCGGTTTGAGGCTCAATACCCTGATGAGTCACCCAGGCTTGGGAAACAGGGTCTGAGGTAAAGTCTTATTGAGATATACACAACGGCACTCCGTAATTTCGCAGGTAATCGGCGGATGCGGTATCGAAAGAGACCTGAAGCATCGTGTGCCAGAGTCTAGAACCCTGAGGAGCATAGATCAATCAACCTGGATCTTTTTTGAGAGAGCGATGGCGAAGCCATCGCTCTCTCAAAAAAATTAGGGTTAATTTGCTCCACAATCCTAGTACACCAAATGATAGGTTTGGCAGGGGATGGCGGGGGTTGCATCTCCTCATTGGGGGCGCAGCCTCCACCTCCCGTGGTGCTAAATTTAGTGTTTGCACTACTAGTGCTATATTTTCAGCAATAATCAGGCAGTCAAAATGAACGTTGCAATTCTTTTCGTTTCCCTACTAACTAATATGCCCTGATCCAACCGTCGGGTGAAACCAGGTATTGCTGAATCCCGGTATAACGTCCCATGTGAACCCAAGGTGCCTGATGGGAAGTCATTCTCAAACCCCGCAACGCTAAAACTGCGATCGCCATGCCAAAAATGGTGCGTCGCGTTGCCCCCAATACAGATGAGATTTCGATACCGACTAGACTGTATTATGAACCCGGCGATCGTTACTCTGGCAAAATCTAACCCTGATTTCAGGCAATATGCGACGCGTACCCAATAAAATCAAGTTCCTCATTCGCCAGATTGAAGGGCAGAGGTCGATTAGCAGATCAATTTTATTCCTCCTTAACTTTGTTTGTTTCGAGAAATCTTATGCTGAATTCCAACGTACAACCTGCGCTATTGGTTCTTATCGATGGCACTGTTTACCGGGGATGGTCTTTTGGTGCTGCGGGAACCGCCATTGGTGAGGTTGTATTCAATACAGGGATGACGGGGTATCAAGAAGTCCTGACGGATCCCAGTTATTGTGGGCAGATTGTCACCTTCACCTACCCAGAACTCGGCAACACCGGCGTTAATCCAGATGATGAAGAATCGGCAGCTCCGTCTGTGAAAGGGGCGATCGCCTGTAATGTTTGTCATCGTCCAAGTAACTGGCGATCGACTCAATCTCTCACCGACTATCTAAAGCAACACAAAATTCCAGGGATCTATGGCATTGATACCCGCGCCCTGACGCGCAAACTGCGCTCTGTAGGTGCTATGAATGGGGCGATTTCGACAGAAATTTTAGACCCCCTTGAACTGCTGATGAAGGTGCAAGAAGCACCCAGTATGGCAGGTCTAAACCTGGTGCGGCAGGTGACCACTCCGGTTGTGTATGAGTGGACGGAACCAACGGAGGCTCCCTGGGAGTTTGGCTCGACCCAGGTGGGGCAGGATAGCGAACCGTTGACCGTCGTAGCGCTTGATTTTGGCGTGAAACGCAATATCCTTCGACGGTTGGCGAGTTATGGCTGTCGCGTCATTGTGGTTCCGGCAGATACCCCCCCCGAGACGATTTTGGACTATAACCCCGATGGCATTTTTCTATCGAATGGACCGGGCGACCCAGCAACGGTGTCAGAAGGAATCTCGACGACCAAAGCCTTGCTCAATAGTGAAAAGCCCGTCTTTGGTATTTGCATGGGGCACCAAATTTTGGGTCTGTCACTGGGTGCAGAAACCTTTAAGCTCAAGTTTGGGCATCGGGGTTTAAACCAACCTGCCGGTCTGAAGCAACATGTGGAAATTACTAGCCAAAATCATGGGTTCGCAATTTCTGCTGAGTCTCTACCCAATGCCGAGGTCGAAATTACCCACTTGAATTTGAACGATCGCACGGTCGCGGGTCTGCGTCACAAGACCTTGCCGATGTTTTCGGTGCAATATCACCCGGAAGCCAGTCCCGGACCTCACGATGCCGATTATCTGTTTGCCAAGTTCGTACAAACTATGCGCGAACATAAATTAGCAGCCGTCAGTCGTTAGCATCTTATTCTGAGAGAGCCGCGCCCCGCGCGGCTCTCTCTCAACAACCGTAATCGATTCAGGAGCGGAGTGTTATAGCCACGGTTCTAGCTGAGTGACCAATCGTTGAACTTGCTTTTCCCAAGTCCAATCTTGCATCCACTGGGCAGCGAGTTGCCCCCGGTGTTGGGCAGTCTGGCGATCGCAATAGACCTGCTCTAGCGTTTCTACAATCTCGTCAACATCCGATTCGCCCCACCCGTCTGTGCCGTGATAGTCGATGTTGGCGGGGACGGGTTTTTGAGTACGTAAGGGATAGCAGTGGTCGGTTCCAATCAGATCCAAATGCCCCGTATTTGCCGAGAGAATGGTGGGAATGCCACAGGCGAGGCTTTCCATCGCCACTAAATTGGTTCCTCCTTCCGCCCGATTGGGGAATAGGGCAACATCGGCTTCTCGTAAAATCTGTGGGGCAATGTAGTTGGCAATCGGTCCTACATCGATCACTGCATTGGCTGGAATGTCGTTGCGAACCAGCCAGTCGGTAATTTGTAAGCGCTTTTGAGTATCAATTTTAGGCAATCCGGTTACATGACCCGTCTGGTCGAGTCCGCGCATCGTGTCAATCCAGGGATTGTGCCATGCCGTGAGTAAGAGTGCATCAGGATGGCGGCGATGAAACGCCCGAAAAGCGGCGATCGCAATATCTTGCCCTTTGCGATATTCCAGTTTACCTCCAGAAAAAATAACAAAGCGATCGCCAAATAGCCCTGCTTTGGGAGCCGGATGAAATAGGGTGGGATCAATCCCCTGTTGGATGGTCACAACCGCTTTCAATCCGTAGCTTTTGAGGACATCGGCGTTCCAGTGCGATCCTGCAATCATCAGCTGCATCTGATTGGCTTGGGCGATCGCCGTTTGGGTGAGCTGAGTATCTTCAAAGAAAATCACTCCAACGTTCCGCTGTCCTTGGATGCGTAACGTTTCCTCGGTCGTTACAAAATTATTGCCAAATGCCCTCAGCATCAACAAATGCGCCGTTGCAATTTTGTCTGGATTTTTTTCTAACACGTCATATAACTGTTTCTGCGGTGCCAATGTCGGGGTTAGTAGCGCCCGGTGCAATGGATTAAACTGCGCCATCGACTGCAACGGCACCAAGGGGACAGGCTCGACCCCCGGTAACCGCAGGAGTTGCAGTGCCAGATTCAACCCATAAATACCCCAACCTGTAGAAATGCCAATGGGGAAGCCGATGCCAATGGGTTTGGGAGGAGTAAGAGGGGATAGAGGAGATGGGGGGGATGAGGGAGATGGGGGAGGTAGGGGGGATGGGGGAGGTGGGGGGGATGGGCTTTGCCGTGAGCGTAGCCGAACGGGAGATGGGGGAGGAGCGGTATAAGGTGTTTCTAGGGATTTTGGTTGATAAAGTGCTTCTGCTGTCGTCTCTCTGGTTCTCAATCCTTCTTCAATCAGTGTTTTCAACTCTGCGGTGACTTGCTGAAATACTCCTGCCCAATTGCCGCGTTCGGGCTGTCGGAAAATCCGCAGAGTTGGATACCAGGGGCTATCGCTGCGCTGCATCAGCCAGCGCCAGTCGGGAGCATAGGATAGCAGTAGCCAGGTGGGTCTGCCGAGTGCGCCTGCTAAGTGGGCAACGGAGGTGTCAACGGTGATCACCAGATCCAGTTGATTGATTGCTCCAGCTGTGTCAGTAAAGTCGTTCAAGCGATCGCTCAGATCGGTGATAGCAAATGAGTCCAGATAGGGGTGCAGATCGGACGTGCGATCGCCAACTTGAAGACTATAAAAAGCGAGATGGGGCAGTTCAAAGAGCGGTTCGAAGAAATGGATGGGACAAGAGCGATAGCGATCGTTGCGGTGGTTGGGATTGCCAGCCCAGGCAAAGC